>NZ_JAUOQQ010000004.1:0-217063 GCF_030547675.1 Photobacterium sp. 2_MG-2023 | reverse complement strand
CGAACGATACCTTGCTCAACACGACCTGTTACTACAGTACCACGGCCCTGGATTGAGAATACATCTTCGATTGGCAGGATGAACGGCTTGTCGATAGCACGCTCTGGCTCTGGGATGTAGTTGTCCAGCGCTTCAGCCAGCTCAACAATTTTCTCTTCCCACTGAGCTTCGCCATTCAGCGCGCCCAGAGCAGAACCCATGATTACTGGGCAATCGTCGCCTGGGAAGTCGTACTCAGACAGAAGTTCACGCACTTCCATCTCAACCAGCTCCAGCAGCTCTTCGTCATCAACCATGTCACACTTGTTCATGAACACGATGATGTAAGGGATACCAACCTGACGACCCAGCAGGATGTGCTCACGCGTCTGTGGCATTGGGCCATCAGTCGCAGCAACAACCAGGATACCACCGTCCATCTGAGCAGCACCGGTGATCATGTTTTTCACGTAGTCGGCGTGTCCTGGGCAGTCAACGTGCGCGTAGTGGCGAGTCGGAGTATCGTACTCTACGTGAGAAGTAGAGATAGTGATACCACGCTCACGCTCTTCTGGCGCATTATCGATAGATGCGAAGTCACGCGCAGAACCGCCGTATACTTTAGACAAAGTAGTACAGATTGCAGCAGTCAGAGTGGTTTTACCGTGGTCAACGTGGCCGATAGTACCAACGTTAACGTGCGGTTTCGTACGTTCAAATTTTTCTTTAGACACGATCGTGTTCCTTCCTAGTTGTGATTCGCCCCACATATTGGTGGGACGCGTCAGAAGTTGTATTTTATGCGGCAACCGAAGCTGACGCAATATTTCTGCTAATGTTTAGCCGCGTTCAGCGATGATTCCATCGGCGATATTCTTCGGAACTTCAGCATATTCGCTGAACTCCATTGAATAGGAAGCACGGCCTTGGGTAGCAGAACGAAGATCCGTTGCGTAACCAAACATCTCAGAAAGCGGAACATGGGCACGGATAATCTTAAGCCCAGCAGGGCCTTCATCCATACCGCCAATGATGCCGCGACGACGGTTTAAATCGCCAACTACATCACCCATCCAGTCTTCCGGAGTGGTTACTTCAACTTTCATCATAGGTTCAAGAATAACTGGTTGCGCATCAAGTGCCCCCTTCCTGAACGCCATAGAACCGGCGATCTTAAACGCCATTTCGCTCGAGTCAACATCGTGGTATGAACCATCGAACAGCGTCGCTTTGACGTCCAGTACCGGATAACCGGCAAGCACACCATTTTTCATCTGCTCTTCGATACCTTTGGCAACTGCACCGATATATTCTCTCGGCACTGTGCCACCGACGACTTCGTCTACAAAGACGAAACCTGCATTCGGCTCGGAAGGCTCAATCTTCAGCCAGACGTGACCGTACTGGCCGCGACCACCAGATTGACGTACGAACTTTCCTTCCACTTCCGTTTTACCACGGATAGTTTCACGGAAAGCAACCTGAGGCTTACCAACGTTACATTCAACGCTGAACTCACGCTTCATACGGTCAACGATGATATCCAGATGAAGCTCACCCATACCCGAAATCAGGGTTTGGCCAGATTCTTCATCGGTTTCTACCCGGAATGATGGATCTTCTGCAGCCAGTTTACCCAGTGCAATACCCATTTTTTCCTGGTCGGCTTTCGACCTTGGTTCAACAGCAATCTGAATCACTGGCTCTGGGAATTCCATCCGCTCCAGAATCACTTTGTGTTCTGGGTCGCACAGAGTATCACCGGTAGTAACGTTCTTCAGGCCAATTGCTGCCGCGATGTCGCCAGCTCGAACTTCTTTAATTTCTTCACGCTTATTGGAGTGCATCTGAACGATACGGCCAAAGCGCTCACGCTTATCTTTCACCGTGTTGTAGACGCTATCGCCTGAATTCACAACACCGGAATAAACACGCATAAATGTCAGAGTGCCTACGAACGGGTCGGTTGCGATCTTAAACGCCAGCGCAGCGAAAGGTTCTTCATCGCTTGAGTGGCGGATCACTTCATTGCCATCCATATCTTCACCACGGATTGCTTTTACTTCCGTTGGTGATGGCAAGAATTCCACAACCGCATCCAGTACAGCCTGAACACCTTTGTTCTTAAATGCAGAGCCGCAGGTTGCCAGTACGATTTCATTGTTCAGCGTACGTTGGCGCAGACCGGCTTTGATTTCATCTTCTGACAAGGTACCTTCTTCCAGGTACTTATCCATCAGCTCTTCTGATGCCTCAGCCGCTGACTCAACCAGATTCGTGTGCCATTCTTCGGCCAGCTCTTGCATGTCTGCCGGAATATCTTCATAAGTGAAGCTCATGCCCTGATCGGCTTCATTCCAGTTGATCGCTTTCATTTTAATCAGGTCGATCACACCTTTGAATTCTTCTTCCGCACCAATATTCAGCTGAATAGGTACTGGATTTGCACCAAGACGAACTTTGATTTGCTCAACCACACGCAGGAAATCAGCACCTGCACGGTCCATCTTGTTGACGAAGACCATACGCGGTACTTCGTATTTGTCAGCCTGACGCCATACTGTCTCAGACTGAGGTTCAACACCGGATGAGCCACAGAAAACAACCACTGCACCATCAAGTACGCGTAGGGAACGCTCTACTTCGATAGTGAAATCAACGTGTCCTGGGGTGTCGATAATATTGATGCGATGCTCAGGAAACTGAGCGTCCATACCACGCCAGAAGGTTGTAGTGGCAGCAGAGGTTATGGTAATCCCACGCTCCTGCTCCTGTTCCATCCAGTCCATGGTAGCTGCACCATCGTGTACTTCACCAATTTTATGGGAAAGACCTGTGTAAAACAGGATACGCTCGGTCGTGGTTGTTTTACCGGCGTCTACGTGAGCGCAAATACCGATGTTACGGTAACGCTCAATAGGAGTTTTGCGAGCCACGGTTGAATCCTCTTACTAAGGTTATCCTTAGAAAATGGTACGGGCGCAGCAGGCCAAGCCTGCTGCGCCCATTCGCTAATAATGAAATTACCAGCGGTAGTGTGCGAACGCTTTGTTCGCTTCTGCCATACGGTGAACGTCTTCACGTTTCTTAACAGCAGAACCTTTGTTGTCGGCAGCGTCCAGCATTTCAGCAGCCAGGCGAGCAGCCATAGATTTTTCACCACGCTTACGCGCAGCTTCAACCAACCAACGCATAGCCAGAGCATTACGACGCACAGGACGTACTTCTACTGGTACCTGGTAAGTTGAACCACCTACACGGCGAGATTTAACTTCTACCGCTGGGCGAACGTTATCAAGAGCTTTTTCAAAAATTGACAGGTGCTCTTCACCAGAGCGCTCAGCCATTGAATCCAGTGCAGTGTAAACAATTTTCTCTGCAGTAGATTTCTTACCGTCAACCATCAGGATGTTGACGAATTTTGCCAGCAATTCAGATTTGAACTTAGGATCTGGAAGGATCTTACGCTGACCAATTACGCGACGACGTGGCATGGAAATTCTCCGTTGTCTTCTTCAGGTTTTATCCAAAACTTTTCAGTTTTTTCAAAATTACAAATAATTTAGTGTTTGGCCTTACTTAACGGATTCCATTAAGACTTAGGACGCTTCACACCGTACTTAGAACGACCTTGTTTACGGTCGTTAACACCCGCACAGTCAAGTGCACCACGAACAGTGTGGTAACGAACACCTGGAAGGTCTTTAACACGACCACCACGGATAAGAACAACACTGTGCTCTTGCAGGTTGTGGCCTTCACCGCCGATGTATGACGTTACTTCAAAACCATTGGTCAGACGTACACGACATACTTTACGCAGTGCGGAGTTTGGTTTTTTTGGAGTAGTAGTGTATACACGAGTACATACACCACGTTTTTGTGGACACGCTTCTAGCGCAGGCACGTTGCTCTTAACAACTTGCTTTGCACGTGGTTTGCGTACCAGCTGGTTAATAGTTGCCATTAAATAGCTCCTGATTATTTACTTTCGTAAAGGTGAAAAATCTGCCTCCCAACAACAGGAGGACGCGAAATTTTAGGCGTCGGACTATAAGGTGTCAAGATATATACAGCGATCACATCTATGATCATTTCTTAACCACCCTCTTTCCGGCCGGTTGAATCCTTTTTAACCGCGTTTATTCAGGCCCATTTCATGCAGTTAGGATGACGTACCGTCAACTCCACCAACATGTTGTGATCAATCACATCCACATCCGCGGCAACCCGCCCTGCCAGGCCTCTCGCCAGTAAATCCGTCTCCAGTACGTACACGGCCGCCGCTTGTTTCAATGCAGATTCAAGCTGACCCGGTGAGGTGGCGGCGACAACGCCGTCTTGCAGCAACACAATTTCATCACCGGGTAAAAGTTGAGCAACGCACTGCTGTAAAGCCCGATTTTGAAAAGGAGAAGAAAAAATCATGTGTAACATAGAAAGTCCTGAAAACTGCACGCAGCATAAGTCACCGAGAAACTAGTAACTGAGAATTTTCTGGCAACGGTGAAGTCTTGCGGTCAGATCCTGCGGAGAAAGCAGTTCCGCCTCGATCAGCAAATCATCCAGTGTGAGCCCGCGCTCCGCCATTGACTCGCGGCACACAAACACATCTTCAAGATCATACAGTGGCAGCATTTTAAAGGCGGCACTGTATTCACGCCCCAGCACCGCCGCACCCTGCTGGCCTTTAAGCAGTTGCCATACCCCATCGCCAATAAAGAATAATTGCAACTCTTCACTGTAAGCAGAAGTTGCCAGTACGGCATCTAATCCTTCACGGCCGCTGTTGAGACCCTGTGGTACGGTGGTGAAAACAAATCCGACAGACATAATACTTTCCGGGATAATTAAAACTGAATCACGCGATCAGCACTCAATAACACTTCGGCCAGCCCGCCCAGCCCGGCCTGTTCAAAGCCAGCGGCCAGATTATGACCAGGCAGCGCATGCTGGCTGGCTTCGAGTTCGCTGACCACCCCGCGGCGCAACGCTGCGGCAACACAGGTTTGCAACTCGACCTGATGCTCACGGCCCAGTAGCTGCCAGGCGGCCAGTAAGTCAAACTCATCCGACGCCGGTGCGGCCAGTGCAGAACCGTTGTGAACTCCATCCTGATAGAAAAATACCCGTTGCAATCTGTGCCCATTGGCAATAACGGCCTGAGCAAACTGATAAGCACTGCGTGCATTCTGCGACCCGTAGGCCGGCCCATCGACCACCAGGGCAAACGTCAGGCTCATTTTTCGCCATCCTCCGTTTTGCGCTGGCGTATATATAAGTAGACAGTGTGTTTGGAGATATTCAGGCGGTCAGCAACCCGGTTGATGGCATCTTTAATATCGAAGATCCCTTTGTCGTACAGCTCCATCACTATCTGACGGTTTTTGGCATTATTCGAGACATTCTTGTCGGCATTGATTTCTTCGATCGTGCGCTCAACCGTCTGATCCACCAGCTCATCAACGTCGCTGGCAAAATTCACGCTGGAAGCGGCCTGCTTGGCCTCATCGGTTGGCATGAAGGATTGCAGAATCTGGGAAAAAGGAGCATCCAGGTTAACGTTGATACACAGCAAACCTATGATATTGTCGTCGGCATTGCGAATCGCAATCGTGATGGACTTCATCAATGCGCCACCCTTGGCACGGGTGAAATAGGCCCGGGAGAAATTGCGCTCTGACCCTTCAATGTCACGCAGCATGCGCAAAGCCAGATCAGTAATAGGCGAACCCACTTTGCGGCCGGTATTTTCACCGTTGGCAATTTTGATCGCCGAGGTATTCAGATCGGCCAGTGAATGCAGCACTATTTCACAAAAAGGCCCAATCAGGGTAGCCAGTCCATCAACCACGGCTTCGTATGAGCGTAATATAACAAAGTCGTGCTCAGTAAAAGTACGGGTCTCTATTAAGTCACTTTCCACCATGACTTCAGTGCCAAAGTTATCGGTCGATACCACTTTCAGTCTTCCTTGCTTGTTCCCGCTCCACTGTTGTTGAAGGCAAGCTTCGATTTAAACGAAACGGGGAAAAATTCAATTCTTGCTTGCAAGTTTATCAGAATATGAAAACAGGTCTTCAGAAAATGAAATCTGCAGCGCACAAAAATGATCCTAAATCAGCGCTATAAATGCAAAAAGCCCAGCATCAGCCGGGCTTGAATGTCTTATTAAACGCAATGCTTACTGCTCTGCAGTGGCTTCTGCGTTCTGATCCGCTTTGACGATATCCAGCAGCTCAACCTCAAACACCAGGGTAGAGTTTGCCGGAATACTTGGGTTGGCTTGCGAACCGTAAGCCAGCTCTGGCGGGATAACAAACTTGAACTTAGAACCGACCGGCATCAGCTGCACACCTTCAGTCCAGCCCGGAATCACCTGATTAAGCGGGAAAGTGGCCGGTTGATTACGCTTATATGAGCTGTCAAATTCCGTGCCGTCAATCAGTGTACCGCTATAGTGCACTTGCACTGTATCGGTTGCTTTTGGCATCTCGCCGTTACCTTCAGTCTCAACCTGATACAGCAGGCCAGATTCGGTTTTCTTCACGCCTTCTTGTTTTTCGAAATCAGCACGGAAGTCATCACCGGCTTTGGTGTTTTTTTCAGCTTCTTCTTTGGCTTTGCTCGCCATCATGTCAGAGACACGCTGATCCAGATCCTGCAACGCCTGCTGTGTTTCTTCCTGGCTCATACGGCTGTTACCGGCAAAGACATCGCTCACCCCAGCCAGTACATCTTCTTTTTTCAGATCCAGACCCAGCTCTTTTTGCTGTTCCAGGTTAGCTGACAGATATTGCGCCAGTGAAGCCCCGATAGCATAAGCCGCTTTCTGATCATCAGACTCGAATGCCTTTGTATCTGTCGCAGCCTGCTGCTCAACTGCCACTGGTTCAGCCGTCTCTGCCGGTGCTGACGTTTTCTCATCCTGACAGCCTACCGCCAGCAGAATTGTTGCTGCCAACACAGACATTTTTAGAACTGGTTTCAGAACTGGTTTCATGTATCTCTCCATTTATTCAGAGTCTAAGCTCTTAATTTTACGCAAGGTTCTACACAGCTATGTTAAAACCATGCCATATCAATATACTAATACCAACTATTTTCTTACCGTCATTCACTGCGTCGGACACAAATGCGTCACAGTCGGGACGCAATAGTCTTAAAACGGAAAGTACGATCCATGCGCCAATCATTTTTAGCAGCAACTTTCATTCTGGCACTCTTTACGCTGGCCGGTTGTGATATTTCCGGCCCGGAACGCCAGCGCTGGGATCTGGCCGCTGACGGTGCCACCACATTCAGCCTGAGCCGGGATGGCCGCTTTGCGCTATTTTATTCCGTCCAACAAGGTATCGTGCTCTGGGATCTACAGCAAAACAAAAAGTTAGCTGATTTAGGTTCTCAAGATCCACATCACACAACAGTGACAAACGGCGAGATATCCGACAATCAGCGATTTGCCATTACAGTAACCGCACAAAACTTTGCGGTATGGGATCTGGCCTGGGGTCAGGCACAGGGATTATGGTCTGTCTCTGACGGCATCATACGTGATGCGGCGATCGCCAATGACGGCAAACAGGTACTGCTGGCACTGTCAAACGGCAAAGCGCTGTTCGTCGACTTGGGCAACGGAAGACGACTGGAGTTCCTTGCCCACAGAGAAAAAGTCAATGCCGTCGCCCTCTCCCCTAACGGCCGTTATGCCCTTTCCGGTGGGGATGACAATCTGGCCTACCTCTGGGATACGGACAGCGGCCAGATTCTTTACCGGTTTGAGCACCCGACGCGAGTCAACCAGGTCGCGCTGCAGCGAGACGGCAAGCTGGCTTTCACCGCAGACAACGGTAACCAGGCGTTTCTCTGGGATTTGTCCGACGGCCAGAAACAGTCGGCACTGGCCATTCGCCTGAGGCAGCAAAACTTTTCCAGTTCACGTTTTTCTGATGACGGCAGCTTTCTGGCAACAGGTACCCCTTCCAAACGGGTAGAGCTGTGGAACACTTCAACCGGCGAAAGAGAAGCTTACTGGAAAGCCGCTACACAAGAAAACGAGCGTCCGGGGTCGGCGGTGGTGTATGATGTCGCCATCACACCAGACGGTGACGTTCGCTCAGGCAGCTCAGCCGGCATCGCCCAGGACTGGTATATCACTGACTGAACACAGTAAACAGCAGCCGACATTGACAATGACAGATATCGAACAAAAGCTACAGACTCAGATTGATGAGCTGGAAATGAAGCAGGCTTTTCAGGAACAGACCATTGAAGAGCTAAATAGTGCATTGACCCAGCAGCAGTTTCTGCTCGACAAACTGCTGGTACAGGTACGCTATTTAGCAGGCAAAGTGCAAGGCTCTCAGGCGTCCAATATCGCCAGTGAAAGTGAAGAGACCCCGCCACCGCATTACTGATGCCGCGCAGAAGGCACTGATAAACTGATGATACAAAAACGGGAAGCCTGAGCTTCCCGTTTTTGTCGTCATGACAAGATGACTTAGTGGTTGCAGCAACCGCCATCATGGTCGTGATCGTGGTCATGACCGCCTTCCTGATGGATATGGCCGTGAGCAACCTCATCTTCGGTCGCCGCACGAGTAGCAACGATTTCAACGTTGAAAGTCAACGTCTGACCCGCCAGCATGTGGTTACCGTCAACCACCACTTCATCACCATCCACTTCGGTCACTTCAACAGGGATAGGACCCTGATCCGTATCCGCCAGGAAGCGCATTCCCACAGTAATTTCATCCACACCCTGGAAGACTTCAGCCGGTACTCGCTGAACCATTTCTTCATGGTGTTCGCCATACGCGTCTTCTGGCGCCACAGTCACTTCGAACTTATCGCCAACTTCACGACCTTCCAGTGCATTTTCCAGACCAACGATCAGGTTGTTATGGCCATGCAGGTAATCAAGCGGCGCCTCAGTGGTTGACTCGTCAACAACGACGCCCTCTTCAGTTTTCACTTGATAAGCCAGGCTTACTACTGTGTCTTTAGCGACTTTCATGTTTACTCCGAATTTGAGCAGGGATTTAATCCGCCATCATACCGGATCTGCCCGCTATGACGCCAATTTTGTTCGTGCCGGCGATTTTACTCCGGCTTGAAAATGCCGATCACCTGTTCTGATGTCGAGCCCGCAACATGTTTGCTGTCTTCAACCGATTTAGGCAGGCGCGTATCGGTATGATGGCAAGCCACACACTCGACTTTCTCTACTTCATTTTCCAGCCACCAGCGAAGGGTGTCTTGCTGCTGGCACGCCGGGCATACCGCCCCGGCGATAAAACGTTTCTTACTCATGGTTCCTTTCCTGCTACTGCCAGGTTCTGTTAATCCGAGGGCCGGTCAGTCCCAGCCATTGTGTCGCTCACGTTCGCCCCGCATTTCCCGATCGAAGATCTCTTCCAGCTCTTTACGGGCTTCTCTGGCCCGGGTGGCTAAGTGGACATCTTCCGAATGCTGGGGTAACAAGTCCCGCAAGGCGGTGGTATCTAATTTGCGAAAATGTGCTTCTGCCCGTTTGGCTTTGTAGGGGTGCATACCCAGTGCAACCAGAGCCTGGCGCCCCAGATCCAGCGCGCCGGCAAAGGTCTCACGAGAAAACCTGTCCACCCCGTGGCTGAGCAACTGATGCGCTTCCACCCGGCTGCGGGCGCGTGCCAGTATTTTCAGGCGCGGGAAATGTTGCTGACAAAGGACAACCACCTGCATCACCTCTTCCGGATTGTCGGTACAGATAATGATAGCTTCTGCTTTTTCTGCGCCGGCCGCACGCAGTAAATCGAGCTGGCTGGCATCGCCATAATACACCTTATAGCCAAACTTACGCAGGAACTGAATCTGACTTGGATCCCGTTCTAATATAGTGACCCGGATTTTATTGGCAAACAGCAGCCTGCCGACGACCTGACCAAAACGGCCAAACCCGGTAATGATCACCCTGGGTTCGCGATCGATCACATCGGATTCTGGTTCATCACTGGCTTCAGCCTTAAAAGTACGTATGAACCATTTATCCTGCAAACGTAAGATCAAAGGCGTGGTCATCATAGACAGACTCACCACCACCAGTAAGAAACTGCTCAAATCCGCCTCTAACAACCCTTCGCTGCGTGCAGCAGTAAAGAGTACAAAAGCAAATTCACCGCCCTGACTGAGAATGGCCGCCATCTGGCTGCGCGACTTGGCCTGAATACCGAACAAGCGAGCCAGCAGATATAGGATTAAACCCTTAACCGTCACCAAAGCCACCACAGCCGCGAGAATTTGTAACGGGTATTCCAGCAGCAGGCCGAGATTGACCGCCATACCAACTGAGATAAAGAACAACCCAAGCAGCAGTCCTTTAAACGGCTCGATGGCGATTTCAAGCTCATGGCGGTATTCGCTTTCCGCCAGCAGCACCCCGGCCAGAAAGGTGCCAAGAGCCATAGACAGGCCGAGGATTTCCATGCCCAGAGCAATACCTATCACCAGCAGCAAAGCCGTGACGGTAAAGAGCTCACGTACCCCGGACATCACGACCCAGCGAAACAACGGTCGCAGGAGAAAATGGCCGCCGACCAGCAACACGGCTATGCCTGCCACCATGGCGCCCAAATCCAGCCAGGTGCCGCCATCGCTGCCTGCCAGCAGAGGCAACACCGCCAGCATAGGGATCACGGCGATATCCTGAAACAACAGCACAGCAAAGCCGGATTGCCCGGTTTGCGAGCCGCCTATGCCCTGCTCTTCAATGATCCGCAGTGCTATCGCGGTGGAAGATAACGCCAGCCCCATACCTATCACCAGGGCTACCCGCCAATCCACCGCTCCGACGAATTGCCCGCACAAGAGCACCAGAGAGGCAATTACTAAACTGGTCAGTACCACCTGACTGCCGCCTAAGCCCAAAATGGGTTGTCGCATCTGCCAGAGTTTGCTGGGGTTCAGCTCCAGTCCAATCAAAAACAGCAGCAGAACGACCCCGAACTCGGAAAAATGCAGCACTTCCTCCACATCATTGATCAGCCCCAGCCCCCAGGGACCAATGCCGATCCCGGCCAGCAGATAGCCCAAAACCGACCCCAGCCCGAGGCGCTGGGCAACAGGCACAGCCACAACGGCCGCCGCCAGAAACACCACACCGGCACTCAATACATCAGACGCCATAACGCTTCTCCCTGTCGGCGCCTGTCTCAGCCAATGGTGAGAGCAGCCACTCCCGGTACAACTGCGCATGTTCGCGCCGTTCAGCATCCGGCACCCGTCGTGCCCAGTGCAGCACCAGCGGCGGTATCCAGTGCATCTGGCACAGCTCGGCAGTGAGTTCAAACGGTTTCAGGATGTCGCCCACACTGCTGCGGTTATAACCATCCGGCGTGTAGGCTTCGGCTGCCCCGCCCGTAGTGATCACTGAACGCCAGTATTTGCCCTTGGTGGCCTTGCCATCCCCGTGGGCGAACCCTTTGCTGAGCACCACATCAATCCATTCCTTGAGCAGCGAAGGGCATGAGTACATATAAAGAGGGTGCTGAAAAACCAAAATATCATGCTGAGCCAGCAAGGCACGTTCATAAGTGATATCGATGAAAAAATCCGGGTACTTGCCGTACAGATCGTGAAATGTCACATGAGACAGGTTAGCCACTGTCGATAGCATGGCTTTATTGGCAACAGACGCATCGGGGTCCGGATGCGCGTAAATCAGCAGAATGCGTGGTGGGGCGTGCTCCATAGGCCTGGTCCTCATTTCCCTGAGTAACATCATGAGCATTAACGGGATGTCCCGGCTCTTGAAACATCATACCGAATTCTGACGCCAAAAGATCGCTTAATTCCTGAGATTTCAACAGCAAAATAATGCGCTGCCCATTCCCGGGTCTTCGGCCTTGTTCGCAGTTAACCGAGGTTTAGTATAGACTGCCGCACCAGAAACCTATTTGTTGTGGAGCGGCAACAGCCGGTAGTAACAGGCGATGATCACTTTTTCTGATATTCAATTACTCAGGGGCGGAAATGTCCTTTTAGATCAGGCAACTGCCACTATTCATCCTGGCGATAAAGTCGGGCTGGTGGGCAAGAATGGCTGTGGCAAATCCACCCTGTTTTCGCTGATCAAAAACGAGCTGACCGTCGATGCCGGACAACATTCTGTTCCATCGCACTGGGAACTGGCCTGGGTAGCACAGGAAACACCGGCTTTAGAACGTACCGCACTGGATTATGTGATTGACGGTGACCGGGAATACCGCCAGCTGGAGCAGGCTCTGCAGGCGGCAGAACAGGCCGATGACGGCAACAAAGTGGCCCTGCTGCACGACAAGCTCGACGCCATTGGCGGTTACAGCATCAAAGCCCGGGCATCCGAGCTGCTCGATGGTCTGGGCTTTTCGCAAGCCCAGATGGAGTGGAACCTGACGCAGTTTTCCGGTGGCTGGCGGATGCGCCTTAATCTTGCCCAGGCCCTGCTGTGCCGTTCCGATTTACTGCTGCTTGATGAGCCGACTAACCACCTGGATCTGGATGCCGTACTGTGGCTGGAAAAATGGCTGCAGAATTACCGGGGCACCCTGGTACTGATTTCGCACGACCGCGATTTTCTCGATCCTGTGGTCGGGCGCATTATTCATGTCGAAAACCAGCGTCTGAACGAATACACAGGCAACTACTCATCGTTTGAAAACCAGCGGGCGGAAAAACTGGTTCTGCAACAGTCGATGTATCAGAAGCAGCAAAAGCAAATGTCGCACATGCAGTCCTATATCGATCGCTTCCGCTATAAAGCCAGCAAGGCCCGGCAGGCACAAAGCCGGATCAAGGCGCTGGAGCGGCTGGAAAAAGTGCTGCCGGCCCAGTTCGACAACCCGTTCAACTTTGAATTCCGCGAGCCGGACTCGCTGCCTAACCCGATTATGATGATGGATCAGGTCGCGGCCGGTTATAGTGACACCCCCATTCTGGATAAGATCCGCCTTAATCTGGTACCGGGCAGCCGGATTGGTCTGCTGGGCCGTAACGGTGCCGGTAAATCCACCCTGATCAAATTACTCTCAGGTGAACTGGCGGTACAGGCCGGCGAGCTGACGTACTCGCAAGGGGTGAAAATTGGTTATTTTGCCCAGCACCAGTTGGAAACCCTGCGCCTGGATGAAACCCCGCTCCAGCACATGAACCGCCTGGCCCCTGAGGCAACAGAACAGCAACTGCGCGACTACCTCGGCAGTTTTGGCTTCAAAGGCGACAAGGCACTGGATCTGGTCGGCCCCTTTTCAGGGGGAGAAAAAGCCCGCCTGGTACTGGCACTGATCGTGTGGCAACGCCCGAACCTGCTGCTGCTTGATGAACCGACCAACCACCTGGATCTCGACATGCGCCAGGCGCTGACGCTGGCCCTGCAGTCCTTTGAAGGGGCGATGGTCATCGTCAGCCACGACCGCTATCTGCTACGCGCGACCACAGACGATTTGTATCTGGTGCATGACAGAAAAGTTGAACCGTTCGACGGCGATCTCAATGATTACCACAAGTGGCTGGCAGAGCAGCAGCGCAGTGAGCGCCGCGAGCAGCAAGCCAGTAAGCCGGACACCGCCAGCAAAGACAACAGTGCCGCTTCACGCAAAGAGCTGAAACGCCTGGAAGCTGAGTTCCGCAAACAAACCGCACCACTGCGCAAGCAGGTTGACAAACTGGAAGCGAAGATGGAAAAGCTCAGCCAGTCACTGGCGACAGCGGAAGCCGCCTTGTCTGATGCCAGCATCTATGAAGCGGACAACAAAGCACGACTGAACCAGACCTTGCTTGACCAGAGTCAGGCCAAAGCTGCACTGGAAGAGGTTGAGATGGAATGGATGGAACTGCATGAGCAGTTGGAAAGTATGGAACAGGAATTCAATGTCAAATTCTGAACACACCACACGTCAGCCTTTTCAGCCTGATCAGTTCTGGCGTTTCTGTCTGCAGCACTACAGCCTGGGCGGCGTCAGCCAGGCCTGCCTGCAACTTCAGGACGATTTCCGTGGCAACGTTAATCTGGCCCTGTTATTGCTCTGGCTCGACAGCCAGCAGTACTCATTGTCAGAGACAGAAATCCGCCAGCTGGATAAAGCACTGGCCGCGAGCGACAGCCAGCTCAAAGCCTACCGCCAGTTGCGCCGCGCGCTGAAACCTCAGCTGGATCAGCCTGGTTATCAGCAGATGCTGGACTTTGAGCTGCTGCTGGAACAAAGCCAGCAGCAGGATCTGATTCGCTGTCTGAACCATCAGGCGCAGCAGGCCAGAGCCGCGTTGCCGCCGCCAGCCGACAACCTGGGCCAGTACTGCCAGCATCTGAATGCCGCCAGCCTGACAGCAGCGATTCGCGGCTGACCACCGTGGTGAAAGCTGTATGATCAAGGCAGCCCGGCTGCCTTACCATATCATCACCACACAACCTGCGGTCAGCGCTCCCATCACCAGATTGAATATCCGTCTGGCTTTCGGCTGGTTCAGCCAGCGGCCAATCATGGTGCCAAATCCGGCCCAGAGTGAGACGCAGGGAAAGCCCACCACAAAGAAAATCAGGGCGACCGCCGCCGCTGACAGCCAGTACCCTTCCCCGCTCATGGTAAAGGTACTGATCGCGGTCACCGACATCATCCAGGCTTTAGGGTTAACATACTGGAACAGAGCCGCCGCGAGAAAAGGCATAGGTCTGGCGTCATTGTCTTCAGCCTGAACCCTGCCCCCGGAAGAGGCAATCTTCCAGGCCAGATACAGCAAATAGCCACTGCCCAGCCAGCGCAGGGCTTCATGCAGCACAGGGTATCGCACGAAAAGCACCCCCAGCCCAGCCGCTACCAGCAGAATCATACTCACCAGCCCCCCGCCAATGCCCAGCATGTGCGGCACAGTGCGCCAGTAACCAAAATTAGCCCCTGAGGCCGTCACCATCATATTGTTCGGCCCGGGTGTCCCGGTCATAGTGGCCGCAAATGCGGCCAGAGACATCAAAAATTGCCATTCCAGGTTCATCTGCCACTCCGTGATTCACGCCTTATTGTATCGATACAATTTCAACTTTCACTTGCTTTAACCACGCCAAAGCGGTCAAAATGCAGACTACCAAGGGTGTAATTTGCGATCAAAGGATTTATTGTCACCATGACAATCGAGACCATTCAGCAAGATTTCTTCGAAAGGTGTGACGATGGGCTGCCAAAATACCGTCGCCTGGCCGAAACCATGGCACATCTGATTGAATCCGGCCTGCTGACAGCTGGCAGCAAGCTGCCGACGCACAGAGCCATGGCCGATAAACTGCAGGTGACGGTCGGGACCATTACCCGCGCCTATGCCGAAGCCGAACGCCGGGGGCTGGTGGAAGCCAGGGTGGGAGCCGGCACTTATGTCTGCCAGAGTAACCGTCCGGGCTGGGTATTCAGTTACCCCTCTCAGGCACCCGATGAGTGCAATTTTGGCTATAACATCCCGCCTTATCTCGACAGATCAGCGCCGCTGGCACAGGCCATGCAGACACTCGCACAGCAAGCGGATCAGCTCAACCACCTGATGCTGTATCAGGATCCGCAAGGGTTGAGCGAACACAGAGACGTGATTTGCCACTGGCTCAACCGCCATGGCATTCTGCTCGACCCGGCGCGTATGCATTTCACCTCCGGCGCGCAGCATGCCATTCAGCTGGTGCTGTCTGTGTTCTGCCGCAGCGGCGATACTCTGCTGACCGAGCAAGTGGTCTATCCCGGCTTTCTCGGGCTGGCCCGTCAGATGCAGCTTAATGTCAAAGCGGTGGAAATGGATCAGCAAGGCCTGATACCCGAGAGTCTGGATACCGCCTGTCGCCTGTATCAGCCGCGGATGCTTTACTGCACGCCTACCCTGCAAAATCCGACAACGGCAGTCATGAGCCGGGAAAGGCGCGAAGCGATTCTGGCGGTGTGCCGCCGCCATCAGGTACTGGTGATTGAAGATGATGTCAATGGCCTGCTGCCTGTCGACGCCCCGCCGCCGATGGTCAACCTCGACAGTGAGCAGGTGATCCACTTCGGCAGCCTGTCTAAATGCCTCGCCCCTGGTTTACGACTGGGTTATATCCAGGTGCCGGGCAAACATCAGGACAGACTGAACACGGCGCTGCACCATCACTGCCTGATGATCAGCCCGCTGCTCAGTGCTCTGGCCTGCGAGCTGATCCACCGGGGCGATGCCGATCGGCTGCTGACCGCGATCCGGGAAGACATAGCCCAGCGAAAATTGTTGCTCGACCGCTATCTGCACTCTTATCACATTCAGCATCACGCGCAGAGCTTCCATGCCTGGCTCACCTTGCCGGACAACTGGCGGTTGAGTGATTTTGTCGCCGCAGCGCAAGCCAGAGAGGTGATAGTCAAATCGGCTGAGCTGTTTACGCCGCCGGGCAGCACCATACCCCAGGCTGTGCGTCTGGCCATCAGCGCGCCGCACAGTCATGATAAACTGGAACAAGGTCTGGCAATCCTTGCTGAGCTGCTGGCTCAGGAGCCATACCCTGATTTTCCGCTGTGAGAGAGAAACTGATGCATCATTTTAAGCCCGCCGCTGGCCTGCGTAACGCCCATATACAAACCATTCTGCCGCGGATTATCCGTCGTCAGGCCCGGTTCGAGCCGCTGACAGAGCGGATTCAGACCCCGGATGATGATTTTCTCGATCTGGTCTGGACCGGCACACCGTCTCACCATCCGGCGCACAAGCCTGTCATGATCCTCTTTCACGGCCTGGAAGGCAGTTTTCGCAGCCCTTACGCCCACAGCCTGCTGTTTGCCGCCAAACAGCAGGGATGGCTGGGGGTGATGATGCATTTTCGCGGCTGCAGCGGCGAAATTAACCGTCAGGCGAGAAGCTATCATTCGGGGGAAACCTCAGACGCCACCTTATTTATCCGCCTCCTGCGTGAGCGCTTTCCCCACAATCCCCTGCTGGCGGTCGGTGTCTCGCTGGGCGGGAACATGCTGGTCAATTATCTTGCCGAAACCGGCGCCGCGTCGGAACTCACTGCCGCTCAGGTCATCTCACCGCCCTTGGATCTGGCGGCCTGCTCTGACCGGATACAGCAAGGGTTTTCGCGTGTCTACCAGCGCTACCTGCTGGGCTCTATGAAAAAAAATGTGCTGAAAAAAATGGCGTCATTACCGGATACTCTGCCATTTCAGGCCGATCAGATTACATCGCTACGCTCGCTGCGCCAGTTTGACGATGCCGTCACCGCACCCTTGCATGGTTTCAGCAATGCCGAGGATTACTACCTGCGCTGCAGCGGACTGGGCAAACTGGCCCTGGTCACGACGCCGTTGCGGGTGATTCATGCCGCCGACGATCCCTTTATGACCAAGGCCGTGATACCCAGACAACCGCTGCCGCCGCACATTGACTATCACCTGACCCGGCATGGCGGCCACGTAGGATTTATCAGCGGCAGTTGGCGGGCGCCGAGCTTCTGGCTGGATCACACAGTGCCGGCCTGGTTCAGGGACAAACTGGGGGCATAACAAAACAACGCCTGCAAGCAGGCGTTGTTTTGTCAGTATTAACCTATCTTACCTGTGTCAATTAACTGCTGGATGAGTGGCCGCATGATCAGCTCCATCGCAAAGCTCATTTTACCGCCCGGCACCACCAGGGTATTGTGGCGCGACATAAACGATCCCTGAATCATCGCCAGCAGATACGGAAAATCCACGTTTTTGATGCCGCGAAAACGGATCACCACAAAACTCTCGTCCAGACTGGGGATCGCTTTGGCACTGACAGGGTTCGAGGTATCCACCGTCGGCACACGCTGAAAGTTGATATGGGTACGGGAGAACTGTGGCGTGATGTAATTCAGGTAATCATCCATCGAGCGAACAATGGACTCCATCACCGCCTCGCGGGAATGGCCGCGATCCCGGGTATCACGGACGATTTTCTGAATCCACTCCAGGTTAACAATAGGCACCATGCCAATCAGCAGATCCACATGCTGTGCCACGTTGACATCACCGTCCACCACACCGCCATGAAGCCCTTCATAAAACAGCAGGTCGGTATTTTCCGGCAAATCCTGCCAGGGGGTGAATGTGCCCGGCATCTGGTTATACGGCACGGCCTCGTCAAAGGTGTGCAGGTAACGGCGAAACTTGCCGCTGCCGTCTTCGCCATACTGGCGGAAAAAGTTGCCCAACTGAGCAAAGTCGTTGGCCTGCGGGCCAAAATAACTGATATGACGGCCTTGCTCTTTGGCTTTACGGATCTCCACATCCATTTCAGGACGGGTGAACCGGTGGAAACTGTCCCCTTCCAGCCAGGCCGCATGAATGTTCAACATGTTAAACATTTTACGGAAGGCTTCCGAGGTGGTGGACGTTCCTGCTCCGGAGGAACCTGTTACTGCAATGATCGGGTGTTTTGCAGACATGACATACCTTGTCGTTAATCCTAACGGAATCAGTTAGTAACAGGGCCAGAGAAAGCAGTCAAGTTTCACGGGCCCGTTCATCGGCGTCAGCTTCCGTTTTCTGCTGCCGCTTTTCATTATGGCAGCTTTATTCTGCGCTCAGTGAACGGCGCAGTTTAATATCAACCGTCTCATGGAGTTCAGAGAACATAATCACGGCCTCGCCGCTGTCCAGTTGCTGCCTGACTCTGGCGACTTTCTGTTCCAGACTCAGCTCGCGTTCGCCATAGTCCGTACCTTCGCGCAGAACAAAGTGTTCTATCAAATTATCGAGTGTCTCGGGATCCAATTCTTGCCAGGGGATGATCATACTACTCACCGAAAAATAAGGGGGAAAACCGGCACGGCTTTCCCGAAACACCATTAAGCGGCGACGATTTCATAAGAATGTGTCAGCGTGACACCTTTGCCCAGCATCAGGCACACAGAGCAATATTTTTCCAGCGAATCACCGACCGCTTTGGCCACCAGCGCTTCATCAAGATCATGGCCTGTCACCACGAAATGCAGATTGACCGAGGTAAAATAACGCGGTGCCTGCTCGCGGCGCTCTGAGGTCATGTTTGCTTCGCAGGCCGTGATGGCCTGGCCGGCACTTTTCAGGCCGTCGACCACATCGACGGAGCTGCAACCGCCCGCTGCCATCAGCACCAGTTCCATCGGACTCGGTGCCGTATTGCCGCCGTTGCCGTCCATGACCACACTGTGGCCAGAGTTTGACTGGCCGACAAAAGTCAAACCTTCTACCCATTTAACACGTGATTGCATGCGATGCTCCTTACTACTCAAACCCGCATTTAAAAACTAAGTCACAACTGTGTGATCATGTGCACAGTAAAGCGTCCAAAATGTGCATTTATCGTCACCCAATATCAAGCAATGCGTGTCGAAAAAAGTTAAACTCTTGGACTGAATGTTCACATGCGCTTGCAGCCCAGCCGTTGACTGAATATCCTAGTTGGCAAACAATGATATTGTTATACCCAACCCCAATTCAAGGAATGACGTTGTTGGGCAACACACTGCAGAGGAAGTTAGTAATATGGTTCCAGGTAAACCGCAAACAGATCCAACCTTGGAGTGGTTCCTTTCTCATTGCCACATTCATAAGTACCCTTCAAAGAGTACACTGATCCATGCTGGCGAGAAAGCAGAGACCCTCTACTACATCGTTAAAGGCTCCGTTGCCGTTCTTATCAAGGACGAAGAAGGCAAAGAGATGATTCTGTCCTACCTCAACCAGGGCGACTTCATCGGTGAGCTTGGCCTGTTTGAAGAAGGCCAGGAGCGTACTGCCTGGGTTCGTGCAAAAACACCATGTGAAGTGGCAGAGATTTCCTTTAAGAAATTCCGTCAGCTGATCCAGGTCAACCCGGATATTCTGATGCGACTGTCTGCTCAGATGGCTCGTCGTCTGCAAGTCACCAGCCAGAAAGTTGGCGACCTGGCGTTCCTGGATGTTACCGGTCGTATTGCCCAGACACTGCTGAATCTGGCCAAACAACCTGATGCCATGACCCACCCGGACGGCATGCAAATCAAAATCACCCGTCAGGAAATCGGCCAGATCGTAGGCTGTTCCCGTGAAACCGTTGGCCGCATCCTCAAGATGCTGGAAGAGCAGAACCTGATTTCTGCCCACGGCAAAACCATAGTGGTTTACGGCACTCGCTGATCACTCAGCTGTGATGCAGCCAATGTGAGTATAAGAAAAGCCGCCAGTGCGGCTTTTCTTGCATTTGCACACCCTCCCCCGGCTTTGCATCGTGTTCCTCTAGTCACCTCACAGTTTTTCAGTTGCCTTCCTCATTCCTATTGCTACATTTGGCATATCAGTTTTATGTGGATGCAGCGATATGGATATCGAACGTTTTGCCCCGAATGCGCAGCACAGCCAGGTGCCAACCCGCCCTGTGGTCACTATGGGCCGCTTCCTCACAGCATCAGTGGAAATGACAGGGTTTCAGTCACCCCGTCTGTTACTGGAACAGGAAGCCGGTCTGCACGCCGGGATCCTGAGTCGTGACAACGATGCCTGGGTGCTGCCTTTGGATCAGCAGCACTGACACCAACAGCCTGACCTAAAAAAACAGCGACCAAAAGGCCGCTGTTTAAGGTGTTTTTCAGTCAGGCTGAATCACATATTGGTACTTTCGAAGATTTTGTCGGCTGACGCTTCGACAAAGCCCGGATAGAGTTCCCCGTCTGCCTGATGGTAGCGCTTGGCAAACTCATAAAAACCACCGGGAATTGTGCGAACACCGTCGGTGAAGGACACATCAACACGGTCAGCCATAGTGGATGACTGCTCCAGCATCACTGCCGGATTGCCTTTCACTTCGCCGCCGGCTTCATTAATGCTGAACCCGTTGTGGCGCAGCAAGCTGTTAACCGCCGCCACTTCGGTGAACTGCTCCAGCTGATTGACGCTTACCGTAAAGTGATTGGCGCCGTAACCGTGAGCGGCCACCCAGCCGGCATACTCGCTTTCCGCGGCCAGCATTTCATAGGTCGCAAAATCCAGCTCCCACAAACGGCCGTTATAAAGGAAAGACGCATCATCCATTGCACCGTCAGGGATCTGCTTTACCAGCGCACGCACCGTGTTCTGCAGTTGTGCAGAGCACTGACCAACCAGCAGTTCACTGATAAACACTTTCGGGGCAGCCGGATTCGGGTGCTCGAAGTGCTCCGCGTACAGTTTCTTCTGCTCGAAATGATAGATACCGCAAGGCTTGTAGCCAATGGCGATAAAAGGTGCAGCCAGAACATCCAGACTGACACCAGGCAGATTAAAGGTACGCAACGCAATATGATCATTCTGCAGAGGCTCTTCCTCTGTCAGCAGATCGTGTACCTGCGCCGCCGACGGGCAAAGACGGGTAGTAAAGTCCTGCCACAGGGCATCAAACAATTTTTCCACTCTTTCCATGATGCGGTTCCCCTTCGAAAATACGGGTTAAGTATGAATTACAGTTGGATCCCTGGAGACAGCTGTGCCGGCAATTCGGTTGCCTCACCTTCCATAGATGCCATTGGGTATGCACAGTAATCCGCAGCGTAGTAAGCACTCGGACGCAAATTACCCGAGGCACCCGGACCACCGAACGGCGCATCGCCGCTGGCACCGGTCAACTGGCGGTTACGGTTGACGACGCCCGCACGGATATGATCGATAAAGTATTCCCACTCACTGTCGTCAGTAGAAACCAGACCGGCTGACAAGCCGTAACGGGTATTGTTCGCCATCTCGACCGCCTGAGGCAGTTCCTGATAACGCGCCACCTGCAGCAGCGGCCCGAAGTATTCTTCATCCGGCAGTTCGGCTATCTTGCTGACTTCAATGATGCCCGGAGTCACTATGGCGCCCTGGCCGCGATCGGCTTTCAGCAGCGGCTCGCCGCCCATAGCAATCAGACGCTCCTGGGCTGCCACGATATTATCGGCAGCCAGAGTCGAAATTTGCGGGCCCATGAAAGGTTGTGGCTCGGCAAACGGACCGTCCACCTTAATGGCTTTGGCCGCTTCGACCAGCGCCGTAACCAGTGCATCACCTTCTGCCCCTTCAGGGACATAGAGGCGACGGGCACAGGTACAACGCTGTCCGGCACTGATGAAAGCCGACTGGATAATGGTGTACACAGTAGACTTCAGATCACCGTACGCCTTGGAGATAACCATAGGGTTGTTGCCGCCCATCTCCAGCGCCAGCATTTTACCCGGCTGGCCGGCAAACTGACGGTGCAGGATATGACCTGTATTAGCGCTACCGGTAAACAGCAGACCGTCAATACCGGTAGACTGTGCCAGGGCTTCACCGGTTGCACGTGCACCCTGAACCAGATTAAGCACACCGGCTGGCAGACCCGCCTGCTCCCATAATCTGATGGTTTCTTCCGCCACTTTTGGCGTCAGATCAGAAGGCTTAAACACCACAGTGTTCCCCGCCAGCAGCGCAGGTACAATATGGCCATTTGGCAGGTGACCGGGGAAATTATACGGACCGAAAACGGCCATCACGCCCAGCGGACGGTGGCGTAGCACAGCTTTGGTACCTGCCACGTCTTTTTCACGCTCGCCGGTACGCTCATTGTAAGCACGCAGAGA
This sequence comes from Photobacterium sp. 2_MG-2023, assembly GCF_030547675.1. Taxonomy (NCBI): domain Bacteria; kingdom Pseudomonadati; phylum Pseudomonadota; class Gammaproteobacteria; order Vibrionales; family Vibrionaceae; genus Photobacterium; species Photobacterium sp. 2_MG-2023. Next base: position 194,514 of record NZ_JAUOQQ010000004.1, on the reverse strand, counting down.
AATCGCAATCTTACCCACCATGGCACCGGCTTCAGTACGCGTTTCCCACAGCGGTTTGCCGGTTTCTTCGGCAATAGTGCGGGCAATGTGCTCGCTGTTGTCTTTGACCAGGGCAGCGAAGCGCTCAACGATAGCCTGACGCTCTTCCAGACGGGTATGACGCCAGGTAACCAGTGCCTGACGCGCGCTGGCCACAGCCTGCTCAACCTGCTCGGTTGTGGCACTCTTACCTTCCCAGATCACTTCACCGCTGAATGGGTTCAGCGACTGCATCGCTTCACCCTGACCGGCTTGCCAGTTACCTGCTATCCATTGTGTCATTTTGTATTCCACCCTAGTTATTGAGCAATCAGGCGAACCTGATCCCCGTTTTTCACTTCTAACACCTTGGCCATTTCCGGAGAAATGATGGCCAGATTACGTTCACCATCCAGTGCCGCTTTACCTACCGTTGCACGGAAACCGGCAAAACGGGTATTACTGATGATGTAATTATGCGAGCTGTGATGTTCGCCGATCTCAACCGTACAGCGCTGAGATGCACGGACCGACTCAATATGGCGAAGATCGCACTCCACCGTGGGGCCGGCATCAAAAATATCGACATAACCGCGGTTGACGAAACCTTCTGCTTCCAGCAATTTTAGCGCCGGGCGCGTATTGTCATGTACCTGCCCAATCACGGCCTGGGCCTCTTTGCTCAGCAGGTTGACGTAAATGGGCAATTTCGGCATCAGATCGGCAATAAATTCTTTCTTACCGATACCTGTCAGGTAATCGGCTTCGACAAAATCAATCGAGAAAAAGTGCTCTTTCAGCCATTCCCAGAACGGGGAATTTCCCTGCTCATCTGATACACCGCGCATTTCGGCAATCACAGTGTCAGAAAAACGGTGGCTGTGCTCGGCCAGCATAAGGAAACGGCACTTGGACAGCAGCTTACCGTTCAGTCCCTGACGCCACTGAGGACGCAGGAATAAGGTGCACAGTTCACTCACACCCGTGTAGTCATTACCGAACGTCAGTACCTTCAGCACTTTGTGCACATCCAGATGATGTGAATTATGGACCAGGGTGCTGAGGTGATAAGTATAGAATGGGTTATCCAGTCCGACTGCCGCTTCCAGGGCGGTCGTACCAGCAATTTCGCCTGTCTCAGTATCTTCCGCCACCATGAGGTAGCCTTCCGGACCCGGTGCAGTGACGTCTTTATTAAAGCTTTCCACTGAATGCGCGATCCGATTGCTGAGGATCTCCTCATTAACCGGCAATGATGTGAAGCCGTGACCTGATTCGTCGGCGCACATCATCAGTGCAGGTAAATCAGCTTTTGTAATTGGACGTATAACCAGCATCGAACTCCCTCCTGATGCAGGTAGCAACACAGGTTGCTAACTCTGAATATCTGTAATTTCTTTCTCTTCTAAAAACTACCCCGGGCGACACCCGGGGCAGCAAGCAGGGCAAGCTATTGTGCCTGCCCTTGTCTTATTATTGGTTGTAAAGCTTGGCGATGGCACGTTCCAGACGGGCCAGACCTTCTTCGACATCCGATTTTTCAATCACCAGAGAAGGCGTGAAACGCACGACATTGGTACCGGCTACCAGCACCATCAGACCTTCTTCACCAGCAGCCAGTAGCACATCACGTGCACGGCCCTGCCACTCAGCATTCAGTGCAGCGCCCAGCAACAGGCCTTTACCGCGTACTTCAGCGAAGATAGGGTACTGAGCATTGATTTTCTCAATCCCGTCGCGGAACCATTGCTCACGCTCTTTAACACCGGCCAGTACTTCCGGCTTGCTGACTTCGTCAACCACAGCTTCTGCCACGGCACAGGCCAGCGGGTTACCACCGTAAGTCGAACCGTGAGTACCGATTTTCAGGTGCTGTGCCAGCTCAGTGGTGGTCAGCATGGCACCAATCGGGAAGCCGCCACCCAGCGATTTCGCTGTGCTCAGGATGTCAGGCGTCACGCCCAGACCCTGATACGCATAGAATTCACCGGTACGGCCGTTACCTGTTTGTACTTCATCGAAAACCAGCAGCGCGTTGTGCTTGTCACACAACTCACGCACACCCTGGATAAATTCCTGAGTCGGAGAGACGATACCGCCTTCGCCTTGCAGCGGCTCCATCATGACAGCACAGGTGCGGTCAGAGATGTGTGCTGCCAGCGCGTCCAGATCGTTGTAAGGCAGGTGTGTGACCGCCTGAGGCTTAGGACCGAAACCGTCAGAGTATGCCGCCTGACCACCTACGGTCACAGTGAAGAAAGTACGGCCGTGGAAACCTTGTTTAAAGGCGATGATTTCATCTTTTTCCGGACCGAATTTGTCGGCGGCATAACGGCGCGCCAGTTTCAGTGCGGCTTCGTTCGCTTCAGCACCAGAGTTGGCAAAGAAGACTTTCTCGGCAAAGCTGACTTCCGTCAGTTTTTTCGCCAGGCGCAGTGCCGGCTCATTGGTCATGACGTTGCTCAGGTGCCAAATTTTCTCACCCTGCTCTTTCAGTGCTGACACCATAGCCGGGTGGCAATGGCCCAAGCAGCTCACCGCGATACCACCGGCGAAATCGATGTACTCACGATCATCCTGGTCCCACACACGGGCACCTTTACCTTTCACCGGGATGATTTGCATTGGGGCATAACAAGGTACCATGACCTCATCAAAGGTTTGACGTCCTACTTTTTGATCCGTCGCCATTATACTTTCCTTCTGTGTATATCGCTTTGCGCATAGTATTTACATAATTTTAACCGATTCCAATAGCAGAAAATGTTTTTCCTTTGCGGAAAGTGCGTCATATAACTGCGATGGATACATATTTATGCGCGAGTAAGGAAAACTTATTAAGACGATTTTAAGGAAAGGTGTTTTTCCCTGTAGGAATCAATGCCCCTGTTCATGATTTGGCCAAATGCATAAGCTTGCGACAAAGGCCGGATGAATATTTTTCAGTCAATGTTAAGAAAAGTGATGCAGATCGCGCTTGTGAGACAGCCAAAATCGCTAAAAACACCCATTAGAAAGACTAATGGCTCATTAGCCAAGCCACATTTGACAAGGCCTGGCAGCGAAAAAAGAGAAAGAAAGGGGCAGATAACAAGAGAGGTAAAAGCCGGTTTCAGCGACGCAGAAAATTAGCCAGCAGCTGATGACCCTGCTCAGTAAGAATACTTTCCGGGTGGAACTGAACACCTTCCAGCGGCAAAGTGCGATGGCTGATGCCCATAATCTCATCCGGCTTGCCGTCTTTTTCTGTCCATGCCGTGACTTCGAAACAGTCAGGTAAGCTATCGGCCTGCACCACCAGCGAGTGATAACGGGTCACCGTCAGGGGATTATTCAGACCGCAAAACACACTGTGGTTATTGTGTCGCACCGGGGAGGTTTTGCCGTGCATAACCTGCCGGGCGCGCACGACTTTGGCGCCAAAGACCTGCGCCATCGACTGATGTCCCAGGCAGACTCCCAGGATCGGCAGTTTGCCAGCAAAATGAGCAATCGCCGCCAGGGAAATACCGGCATCATCCGGGGTACACGGGCCAGGGGAGATCACCAGATGGGACGGCGCCAGCGCAGCAATCCCCGCCAGATCTATCTCATCATTACGGACCACCTTCACCTCAGCACCCAGCTCACAGAAATACTGGTACAGGTTGTAGGTAAAAGAGTCGTAATTATCAATGATCAACAGCATAAGTCTCCCTGCCCTGGCAAAATCGGCGCCCTATTTTGCAACAGGGAGGGAGAAAGGCAAGCAGGATTGCCTCCTGCCGGCCTTTTTAGCGCCAAAAGCGCAGGATCAGTGCTTCATCTGACAGCTGTCACCGTTATACACAGCTTTCAGGCGGCCGGTTAAGCGCAGCGGCGCGTAGCTGCAAGGCACTTCGAACACCCCGTAAGCCAGCAGGCTCAGGCTCACCTGATCGCCGGCAGCAATGCCGACATGGTTTAAGAACACATTGTCCTCCCGGTAGCGACGCTGCTTGCCCGGCATCAGCCATGTTTGTGTGCTGTCCCAGTACCAGCGATTGAATACCGGATAAACAGGATGGGCACTCTTGTTTTTGAACGTCAGCTGAAACCGGCGCGGATCAGGCTGTGCATAGCGCAGGCTGACCACCACAGGATCATGATCTGAGGCAGAAAAGGGCCCGGCCGATTTCACCAGATCCCCTGTGTGCTTATCTGAGTACTCAAACAAGCTACTTTCGACCGAATTGATGTGCCACTCTTCAATACCCGCCACTTTCCCGGCCAGCGACAGGTTAGCCAGTGCGTGATCCAAACTGCCCAGCTCTCCCTCATAGCTGTAGGAATAAGCCGGCACGTCGTGGCCTTTGTCGGCCAGATTCACCAGGCCCAGCCCTTTGCCTGCTTCCACACCGTGCTCATGCAGCACTTTACCGGCTACCGAAGTGCCGGAAGCCGACAGTATCTTGCGCTCTGCACTGGCCGGATCATAGTCAGTCAGAATGCGGATAGGATCTTCCTTGGCGTACGCATTCATATCACCCAGCACCAGCAGATCACCCTCGATATTTTTCAGTGTCTCAGCCAGTACCATAGCGGCAGAGACCCGGAACGCATTACAGTGGCCCTGTAAATCAGCCGGATCGCTGTCAAATTCACCCCTGACCCAATCTTCGTAGCAACCTGAGCCTTTGGATTTCAGGTGATTCACCACCACGGTCAATGGCTGCGCGTCCGCCGCGCCTTGCACCGCGAAAGTCTGCATCAGGCTGTCACGCTGGTACTTATCCAGCTGTTTCGTCTCGCCCTGAGGACTCTCACCGGACAAGTGCTGCTCCGGCATCCGAATGACCTGCGCCGCTGACGCCGGCTGTACTTTGCCCGGACGGTAAATCAGCGCCACTGTGATGGCATCCGAGCCCAGAAACCGGCCCTGGTGCATGTCAGCCTGCTCAATAGTGATGAAGCTGTAGTGATCCGCCGGATCACTGAACTGCTGGTTCAACGTAGTGACCAGATTGGCCAGCGCACTGTCATCACCAAAACCGTTATTTTCCACTTCCATGATACCGACGATATCGGCATTCATGGCAGTCAGCGCATTGACTATCTTGCTGCGCTGCAGCTGGAAATCACTCAGGGTGTTGGCACCACGGTTGCAGCCATTGGCCGCATCGGCATCGGCCTGATCTTTACACATCGCATTCAGCGCGCCGCCTATGTCACTGTCGCTGGTAAAGAGATTGAGCACGTTGAAACTGGCAATTTTCAGCTGCGTATCCGGCACCGCCTGCGGGGCCGGGGTACGATCGTCATGGTGGATAAAATCCGCTGCCGACAGGGTGTTAGTGGGCAGCAGACGGTACTCGCCGTAGCTGTAGCCAATCACCCCTTCAAGATTCACGACTGTGTCGCCCACCCGAATATAGCCCTGCTCGGCATCCAGTGCCGGAAAATAAGGCATCACGCCATCCGGCGCCTTGGCATCAGTATCAATGTAGAGCTGATTGCGGTCATTCGCTGCCGCCAGTGCTTTGGCTTGCTCGCTGCCGGCCACATAGAGCTGAGTGGGTTTCATTAGCGGCGCAGCGTGTGACAGCACCATATTGTTACGGTACGAGGAGTAATCGAAACCAAAATTGCGGGTCACTTTCAGCTGACTGTCTGTTACCAGCCGGACACGCATGCCTTCATAGCGCTCCATGGCATCAGCCAGCGGCTCACCGTCTCTGACGCTAATGGCAACAGGTGCCGGTACAACGCCCGGCGCTTCGATCACCAGCTTGTCCTGCTCGGCCAGCAACTGCGTCAGGTCGTAGTGCTCTTTAACCCTGGCCTTGAGACACACCGTCATTCCCGGCTGCACATCCGCCGCCACCTTAGTGCCGGTGTAGACAAAGATACCGTCAGAAGTGTCAGGGTTGTCATCACCCTGCGGATCCTGCATGAAGAAGCCTTTATAGAGGCTGTCCGTTTTGGCCGTCACCACCCCGCGCACGTAATAGGCCTCTGAGCTGGTGTACTGGCCGTCAGGGATCACTGGGCTCTTGAGGCCGTCTCCCTGAAGCTGATAAATCGGGATCAGGGTTTGCGTGTCACAGCTAAAGGTGTCGGCCATTGCCTGCACAGGCAATAAGCCCACGGCAGCCGCCAATGGCAAAAGTGTGGTTCGTAGCATGTCTGCAATCCTTTACATTTATTGAGAGCTATATCTAAAAAGGAATGCATTATTTAACACTTATACATCTCATAAATGTGACAGCATTAACAAACACTGCACATATGCACCATGTGACTTCATTTTAGTGATCTTACTCTAAAAAACAGCAGAGGTAATTCGCGGTAAACGGGCACAAAAAAAGCAGAAGGTGCTGCCTTCTGCTTACATTTGTACGCTTAATGAGATTTATGATTAAGGGCGGGCAACAAAACCCACGGCCTGGTAAACCTTCTTCAGCACCTCGGCGGCACGTGCAGAGGCTTTCTCAGCACCGGTTTTCATCACCTGATCCAGGAAAGCGCGATCTTCACGGTATGCGTGATAGCGCGCCTGAAGCGGCTCCAGCATCGCCACCACCGCTTCGGCGGTATCTTTCTTCAGATGGCCGTACATTTTATCGCTGTACTCGGCTTCAATGTCGGCCAGGCTCTTGCCTGTCACACCCGACATGATACCCATCAGGTTCGACACCCCAGGTTTATTTTCGATATCAAACACCACACGTGGCGGCTCTTCAGAATCGGTTACCGCACGCTTGATCTTCTTGGTGATCGCTTTCGGGTCTTCCAGCAGACCAATCACATTGTTGCGGTTGTCGTCTGACTTGGACATCTTCTTCAGCGGATCCTGCAGGCTCATTACACGCGCGCCAACTGGCGGAATGTAAGGCTCAGGCACCACAAAAGTATCGCCATACAGATTGTTGAAGCGAATCGCGATGTCACGAGCCAGCTCCAGGTGCTGCTTCTGGTCATTGCCCACAGGCACCTGATGCGCGCCGTACAGCAGGATATCTGCCGCCATCAGCACAGGATAAGAGAACAGGCCGGCATTGATGTTTTCCGAATGGCGCTGTGATTTGTCTTTAAACTGCGTCATACGGTTCAGCTCGCCCATCTGGGTGTAGCAGTTCAGCACCCAAGCCAACTGAGCATGCTCACGGGCATGCGACTGAACGAACAAGGTGCTCTTTTCCGGGCTGACGCCCACCGCCAGACACAACGCCAGCGCATCCAGCGTGGCTTCACGCAGCGCCGCCGGGTCCTGGCGGACTGTGATGGCATGCAGGTCCACCACACAGTAGTGGCAGTTGTACTCATCCTGCATTTGTTCCCACTGACGCAGCGCACCCATGTAGTTACCAATACTTAACTCACCGGAAGGCTGTACGCCACTAAATACAATGGGTTTACTCATGATGGGATATTCCTGTTTGTCCTAAACATATCCGGCGGCACCTATGCCGCCTGAAAACAATAAGTGACCGGCTAAACCTGACGCCGATCGAGTCAACGCTGCGATTAGGCGATAGCCACTACATCCAGCAACTGGCTGAACTGATCCAGCACCCGGTCCGGGTGACTGTCACTAATCGGCAGGCCATAGTTGTAGCCATAAGTCAGGCCGACAACATAGCATGAGGCCGCCTGAGCCGCCAGAACATCATTACGGGAGTCGCCGACCATCAACATCTCGCTGCAACTCAGGCAATGTTTTTCCATCAGCCAGTGCAGCGCGTAAGGGTCCGGCTTTTTCTTCGGGAAGGTATCGCCGCCGATCACATCGGTAAAATACTGGCTGATCCCGTACTCTTCAAGAATATGCGGCACAAACTGTGAGGGTTTGTTGGTGACAATCGCCATAGGGATCCCTGCCTGATGCAGGGTTTCCAGCGTTTCTGTCACCCCCGGGTAGAGCACTGTTTTCTTGTGACCGCCTTCGCGATAAAAACGGTTAAACATCACCAGTGCTCTTTGATGCAGCTCGGGATCCAGCGCCGGGTCCAGTTCAATACTCTGACTCAGGGCGCGGCCAATCAGAGTCTCAGCACCATTACCTATCCAGGTCTGGGTCTGCGCTTCGGTCACGCCGGGTAAGCCCAGCGCTTGCATGGTTTTATCAGCAGCGTCGGCAAGGTCCGGTACACTGTCGAGCAAGGTGCCGTCCAGATCAAACGCGATAAAGGTAATGCCTTCAATTTTCATTAACGCGTCACCTTGGCCAGTTCTGCCCGCATCTCGTCAATCACGGTTTTGTAATCTGGCTGACCAAAAATCGCCGACCCGGCCACAAACATGTCAGCACCAGCCTGAGCGATTTCGCGGATATTCTCCACTTTCACCCCACCGTCAATTTCAAGCCGGATTTCACGGCCAGAGGCCTCAATCCGCTCGCGCACCATACGCAGCTTTTCCAGGGTATGCGGAATGAAAGACTGCCCGCCAAAACCCGGATTGACCGACATCAGCAAAATCATGTCCAGCTTGTCCATCACGTGGTCGAGATAATGCAGCGGCGTGCCCGGATTGAATACCACACCGGCCTGACAGCCGTGGTCTTTGATCAGTTGCAGGCTTCTGTCCAGGTGCTCGGTCGCCTCGGCATGAATGGTGATCATAGTCGCGCCGGCCTTGGCAAAATCCGGAATAATGCGATCCACCGGCTTAACCATCAAATGCACATCAATCGGCGCAGTAATGCCATAATCACGCAGCGCTTTACAGATGGGGGCACCAAAGGTGAGGTTAGGGACGTAGTGGTTATCCATAACATCAAAGTGGATAACATCGGCACCGGCGGCCAGCACTTTTTCAACGTCTTCACCCAAACGGGCAAAATCGGCAGACAAAATGGAGGGAGCGATCAGAAAATCCGTCATGTTCAGCCTCTGTACTTGAGTGGGTTCCCGCGCGGTATAGCTATACGGGGCAGTAAATGGGCAAAATTCTACCCGATATCCACCCCGATGTCTTACCGATTTGTTCCGCAGCCCTCTCTGTGTTTACAGGCTAAGCTAAAGCGTAAGGAAGCGCAGACGACAGGAGTTACTCATGAAGCACAAACCCGCATCAAAGAAAAACAACCTGTGGCGCAGCGTGGGCGCTGCTCTGCTGGGGGTTCAGTCCGATCACAGCCGGCAACAGGATTTCAGCCAGCCCAGTGCCCTGCCCTTCATTCTGGCAGGACTGGTCGCTATCTTTCTGTTTGTGGGAATGCTGGTGATCATCAGTCGTTTTGTGGCGGGCTGAACAGCGCCAGCAGCTCGTCCACTTTATTGCGGCCACCGCCGTTTCGGCTGATCGTGCGTTTTACCCGCACCACTGACAACGCCGCGCCGTGATACAGGCGGCGGGTCAGCGTAGTGTCGTGATTGGAAATCAGTACCGGAATGTCACGCTCTGTGGCGGCTTTTTCTGCCACATCGGCCAGTGCAGCCTGATCGTCCAGACTGAAACCATTACCGGCATAAGAGGTAAAATTGGCCGTTGTTGACAGCGGCGCATAAGGCGGATCGCAATAAATCACACTGCCTTTGCGGGCGCGGGAAAAGGTCTGGTGGTAGCCTTCACAGATAAAGGTCGCTTTTTTGGCCTTTTCCGCAAAGTGGTACATTTCTGCTTCCGGGAAGTAAGGCTTTTTATACGAACCAAACGGCACATTAAAGCCGCCTTTCTTGTTGTAACGGCACAAGCCATTAAAGCCATGGCGGTTCATATAGAGAAAATACAGGGAACGCAGGTAGGTATCCTGAGTCTGGTTAAACGCTTCGCGGATAGCCAGATAGGCACCTTTCTGGTTGTATTCCGGGGTGAAATACTGCCGAGCGTCTTCGATATAACGCTCGGGTTCATGCTTAATCACATTGTAAAGATTGATTAAATCCGGATTGATATCAGCCAGCAGATAGTCGTCGTAGTCCGTGTTAAGAAACACAGAACCCGCACCGACAAAAGGTTCAACCAGTTTTCGTGCAGGTGGCAGATGTCGTCTGATGTCCTCGACCAGAGAAAACTTGCCTCCGGCCCATTTCAGAAAGGCACGCTGCTTTTTCATTTGGTTAACCTACCACCCATAACGACTGTCTTTTCAAAGGTGGCGGATTGTAACCTATTTCTCACCTGACCCATACTGCTTGGGGACAATTATCCCCCTAACAACTGAATTACTGCCGACCGGGCGCCATGCGGTTACTGAACCCGGTCGATTTCACGGTGAATCTGCGTATAAGATTTCACCCAAGGCTGCACCGATTGCACTTTCGCCGGTAACTGCGCCTGTGCCCGGCGGGCGGCAGCTACGCTACTGTAATCACCGGTGACCACAATATACCAGCGCACACCCTGCCGCTGGGTCTGATACACCTGGGCGGTATCTTCAATCCCGTATTCATTGAGGAAACTGCGGGTGGCGTCCAGCGAATGCATAGCGGCCAGCTGCAGCGCATAATGACGGCTATTGACCGACTTGAGGGTATCTTTATCTTCTGCCATTGCTGCCTGCAGGCCGGTCAGCTGCGGTGCTGTTGGAGCCGCATCTGCCGTTGGCTCTGGCGTCGAAGCGGCGGCGGGAATGCCGGTTTCTCCCCCCTCAGCCGCGGGAGTATTAGCCGCCTGACTGAGAGCGCCCTGGGCTGCCACTGCCAGCTCGCCTGAGCCACCGGTTTCCTGCTCGGTGAGCATGGCATCCACCACATCCGATGGCACCACCACGCGCTGGCCTGCGGTATTGCTGCGGCCAACGGTCAATCCTTCAATCTTGACCGGCTCAGGTAAGATCTCCGCATTTGCCTCAGCAGGTGCGGACGACCCCGCTTCTGCTATCTGGCTATCGCTACTGTCTGTGAGGCCAGCGGCTCCGCTGTCCGTTGCAAGTGGCAGCTCATCATGCTCATCCGGTAACACAGCCAGGCCATCGGCCGATTGCGCCAGCACTTCATCTGCTGCCGTCATATCCGGGCTGGGTGATTCCGTATCGGATTGAGATGATGCCGTCTGATCGGGGAAGTACCAGAACACCAGGCCGGCCGCCGCAATAACCAGCAACAACAGCAAGAGTGCGGCCGGGGAAAAAGCTCTGGAGCTTGTATTGGCCATATACACCACCTCCGTGTGATTGAGTGCCGACAACGCGCCGGGTGTCGGCGCCACATCCTCCGCCTGCGCTTTGAGGGCCCGACGTTGGTTGGCATCGAGTGAATGGGTGGCCAGAACCAATTCCAGAAACGCCTGTACTTCCTGTTCAGGCAGTAAGGGAATTTCCAGCTCCAGTGGCGTCTGTCCCTGACCATGAGAGACCTGATGCAAGGCTTTGGTTAACCGACCAGTCTGACTAAAGAGTAGTACATTCACCTGCCAGTCTGCTGAATCTTGTGCTTTCACCACCAGAGCCCACAGTTCGCCAATCAGTGCCGGACTGAGCATATGGGCATCATCGATCACAAGCAGCAGCTCGACCGGTTTTCCAGCCAGCAGACGCTCGACACTCTGGTGCAGGGGATCACTCTCGTTAAACACTGCGCCCGGGATCAGTTGGTTAAGCAATATGGTTCTGTGCTGGTTGTCATTCTGTGCCGGGTGACACATCAGCAAGGCCTGTCGGGTATTGTTAATACCGTCTGAGTCGGCCCATTGCTCAAGATACCGCTGCGCCAGCCAGGATTTACCGGCCCCGGGTTCGCCGCTGATTTGGATCAAATGGGAGCTGAATCGGGTCAGAAACTGTACCCGGGAAAGCAGTTGGATCTGGCTGTCCAGATCCAGAGACGTCAGAGAAGCGGCTATCGTCATGTATTATTACAACATCAGGGTTCTATCACCTGACGCAGGATATCATTCGGTACATCAGAAACGACCTCAGCACGACCAATTCCAGTCGGTAATACCAGCCTGAGCTTACCTGACAACACTTTCTTATCCCGCATCATGTGCTTGATATAATGGTCAAAGTTCATAGTTTCCGGTGCAACGACCGGCAGGTCAGCTTGCACCAGCAATGAACGGATTTTTTCCGCTTCTGCTGATGTCATCAAACCTAACAGACAAGCCGTTTGTGCTGCTTGTACCGTACCGGCAGCAACAGCTTCACCGTGAAGCCAATTACCATACCCCATCTCAGCTTCAATCGCATGACCAAAAGTGTGACCTAGATTCAGCAGCGCGCGCACACCTGACTCTTTCTCGTCAGCAGCAACCACATCCGCTTTGATCTGGCAGCATCGGGCAATCGCCTGACTCAGTGCTTTGGCATCCAGCGCACGCAATTGATCCAGATGTTGTTCCAGCCATTGGAAGAAATCCTGATCAACGATAATGCCGTATTTGATCACTTCCGCCATACCGGCAGCAAACTCGCGGGCAGGCAGGCTTTTCAGACAGTCAGTGTCAATGATCACCGCCTGAGGCTGATAAAATGCCCCGACCATGTTTTTACCCAAAGGGTGATTGACGGCCGTTTTACCGCCGACTGATGAGTCCACCTGCGCCAGCAGGGTGGTCGGAACCTGAATAAAATCCACCCCACGCTGGAAACAGGCAGCGGCAAAGCCCACGACATCGCCAATCACGCCACCGCCCAGTGCTACCAGCACCACGTCGCGGCCGTAACTGCCTTCCAGCAGAAATGTCATGATTTGATTAAAAGTATCGAGGGTTTTGTACTGCTCGCCGTCAGGGAGGTTGAGCAGGGCCACGTCCTTTGCCAGTGGACTGAGCGTGGCCTGCAGTGTGTCGGCATAAAGAGGGGCGACAGTGTCATTACTGACGATAACAACCCGTCGACCAGTCACAGAGGTGAAATAGTCCGGATCAGACAGTAATCCGGTGCCAATTGAAATATCGTAACTTCTCTCACCCAGACTGACTGTAATCCGCTCCATGACTCGTTGTTTCTCCGTCGTTAACGCTCTTCCAGCATTTTGATAATTTGATTAGCAACGACCTTAGCACTCTGGTCGTCGGTACGTACTGTGTAATCCGCTACTTCTTCATACAATGGATTACGCTCTTCTGCAAGCGCTTCAAGCACTTCACGAGGTTTGTCGGTTTGCAGCAGAGGGCGCTTCTTGTCACGCTGAGTACGTGCCAGCTGTTTCTCAATGGTGGTTTCCAGATACACCACGATACCACGAGCTGACAGACGGTTTCGGCTCTCTTTGCTTTTCACCGAGCCTCCCCCGGTCGCCAGGACTATGCCTTGCTCCTGGGTAAGATCGTCGATGACCGCTTCTTCACGGGCACGGAAGCCTTCCTCGCCTTCTACGTCGAAGACCCAGCTGATGTCGGCGCCGGTACGCTCTTCGATCACAGTATCTGAGTCAAGAAACTCCATATGTAACTGCTGTGCAAGGTGTCTGCCAATGGTGCTCTTACCGGCCCCCATTGGTCCTACCAAGAAAATATTTCGTTTTTCAGCCATGTTTAGCAAATATACGCGCGATTAAAAAATAGACAAAACCGCCCACAGGCTATTGATTTACAAGCCTGAGGCGCCAACTTCCTCACATTTCATTCGTGATAAGACCGAAAATTATCTCAGGACTCACTGCTGTTTGGCAATAGCCAGTCTCAGTCAAGCGTCTAATCTCAGCAAAATAAACACCCCCTGCGCCTGCGCCTGGCCTCACTATCGGAGGATTTTCGGGGTCACGAAAATTAATAATTCACGTCTGGTATCACGTTCAAGCTCTTGCCTGAACAGACTGCCCACTAAGGGGATGTCCCCCAGCAAGGGAACTTTACGCACGGCCTGACTGAACTGGTGCTGGAAAATGCCGCCCAGGACTATGGTCTCGCCATTGTCCACCAGCACCTGGGTGCCAATCCGCTGGGTATCAATCGCCACCGCTTCTCCTGTGCCTGTCATCACCGTCTCGCCGGGCTTATTCTGTGTGACTTCAAGATCCAGCACCAGCTTGTCATCCGGGGTGATCTGCGGCGTCACCATCAGGCTCAGCACCGCTTTCTTGAAGGAAACAGACACCGCGCCACTTGACGAGGCTTCGAGATAGGGAATCTCTGTCCCCTGCTCAATATAGGCCATTTTTTTGTTCGTTGTGACCAGTCGGGGGCTGGAAATGATTTCTGCTTTCTCCTCAGCCTGCAGGGCCGACAATTCCAGATCCAGCAGTTGATCCCCCCACCTTGCCACCTGAAAGGCCATTCTGGCAGCGCCAGCCTGAGCGCCAAGGTTCACATTGAGATAATCACTGACATCCGGTTTAAGGTTATCAGCCCCCAGCGCCGCCAGGTTTCCTTCAATGGAACCCCCGAGCGTCACGCTGCCACTGGTATCTAACATCCCCCAACGTACGCCAAGATCCGTGATATCCTTCTCATTCATACTGACAATGCGCGCTTCTATCTGCACCTGCTTGACCGGTTTATCCAAGGCGTCAATGATAGCAAGCAGGGTCTCCATGCTGTCAGCCACTTCCTTGACAACCAGAGCGTTCGTTCTGTCATCCACATGCAAAGCACCATACTCGGTCAGCAACCCCGATTGGCCGGGTTTACCTGCCAGCATGTCCGCTAAATCCGTGGCTTTAGCGTAACGGATAAGAACCACTTCGGTTTTAAGTTCCCCGTCCTGCAAGGGTTGACGGATAGCCTGCGGCTCCTGAGCAGCCATTGCCGCTCTTGGCGCCACCACCATGATATTGCCGTGCCGCTGATAGGCCAGTCCTTTCATCTGCAACACAATATCCAGCGCCTGAGACCAGAGCACATCTTTGAGATTCAGGGTAATATTGCCCTGCACTTCATCGGAAACCACCAAGTTATGCTGCTGGTGTTCAGCCATCACCTGTAATAACTGGCGTACTGGGACATCCTGAAAATTAAGCGACAATCGCTTCCCATTCGCAGAAGATAGTCCCTCAGACCCTGCCATTGCCGAGGCAGTGCCAAGCACAGAGATCATGCAGTATGTCAGCATGAACAGTGCACAAAAAGTATGCATGTTTTTCTTTCCTGAATAATTCTGCTCAGACTGGAGTCAGGAGGGGTTTTCTGGCGCAATCAACCGCCCACCCCGCCGAGACAGATGAAGAATGTGATGAGTCACAACAGGGCAACCGGGCACACCGCGGGTCTGTAAAATTAATCCGGTTTGCCCGGCATCCACGCTGAGTACTCTGACTCTGGGCCCGATAACCTGATCTGGCCTGGCTTTGAACAGCCGCCCGTCCTCAGCACTCAGCAGCGCCGCCCATCCGTACTCATCCTTGACGCTGCCCTTCATCATCAGCCCCTTAACCAGCATGTCGCTTGCCGATGCTTGGCACGCTACAGGTTCGGCCTCAGTCGCCTCAAAGCGCTGAAACGGAGAACCAAGCGGACTGACGTTATATTCAGGCGCCTCTGCCAGACTGAACCCTGTGACGGGCACAGCCACTAACAGCAAAGCAAAGCTGCCCATGCGATAAAGAAAGAGACGGTAAAAAAAGGGGCGGAGGAATAAATGGCGGAGGAAAAAAGTGATCATTGGTGCATCTCCAGTCTCTGCTCATCAGTCAGAATCGTGTCTCCGGACGGCACAGCTATCTGGTACAGGTGCGCACTTCCAGTGACCCGCAGCTCAGTTGATTGCCCGTCGACAGACTGCATTGTCAGCTCATTGACCACCAGCAGCCAGCGCATGGATGCCAGCCCGGCTAACAATGTCCCTGACGAGTCATAGTCGCCCCGCCATTCAAAGTGCAAAGGCTGCACACTGTACCACTGGTGATTTTCGCTTTTCCCCCAGCGGAGATGCTGCAAGGCTACGTCGGCATCCACACTGAGTATTTCAATTTCCGCCAGTACTTGCGGCCAGGCTGATTTATCTGGCAGCCGGGCAGATTGCTGCCGGTACAGGGCCATCATCTTATCTGTCCGCGCCGACCACTCAGGCAATAACTCCGCCTGTGTGCGTTGCCAGGCAAGCTGCGTCCTCAGTGACCGGGCTTGCTCTTGCAGCTCGTACTCTTGCTGGATCACCGCTTTAATACTCCAATGCCAAAACACCAGACTTAGCATCCCCAGCCCCCCCAGACAGGCAACCAACTGATAACGCAGTGGCCAGCCGGGCATCGACTCCAGTGTCAGATCCCGCCAGTCAGTCATGAACATCCCCCAATAGCGGCGACACTAGAGTCATAGTGACGGAAAATCGCTGAAAGGCTCCGTCGCCGGCTGTGAGCGGCTCACCAGATCCCGCCGAGTTATCGCGTTGCACAGAATGCAGCTGGCTGCGGCTCACCCACTCCTGGCGCTCGATCCGGGCCAGAAAGTCCGGCAACGCCGCCAGTTGCCGGGTCTGACCGGCCAGCACTATGGCATTATCTTTCAGTGTCAGCCTCTCCAGCCCGGCGGACAGCGGCAGGAGATCAGGCAAATGATTAAGCAGGTGAATCAAGGGAAAACGCGCATGATGCCAGCGGCTAACCGCCGCCAAGCGAGACTGGTACATCTGATGCTGACGCTGATAATCAGCCAGTTTGGCAAGATCGGGCGCCAGCGCGAGTATTTGCTGCTGAATGCGATCGTTACTGCTTGTCTGGCGCGCCGTCCGTTCCCCGTAATAAAATCGCAAACTCCCCATGCTCAACACCGCCAGCACCACTGTCGCCGCCAGGCAGTACCAAAACCGGCGGGCATGCGCGATACGCTGCGCTTCACGCCAGGGCAAGAGATTGACCGGGATCAACATGTCAGCGCCCCTCTGACCGCCAAAGCCGCCGCTCTGGCCCAGACGGTATCCAGCGGCACAGCCACCGCCGTCGAGTTGTGCCATAAAGGAAACACCTGCCCGGGGGTCAAAAAAGCAACTGGCAATCCACACGCTTGCTGCCACAAAGCCAGTTCCTTGTCAGACAATGATCGGCCCGTCAGCCACAGCCCGGTTAACGGCGACAGGGAATGATAATGTTGCAGTTGCCGGATCAGTTCCGGTGAGGGCGCATTACCAGACCGGCTCAGCAAAAAGGTACGATGCAGCGGCAGGTTGTGCGAGAAACCAGCGGCCAGATCCGCTTCCTCAGCTCCCAAACAAACCAGCGCAGGATTCGCTCCCATAGCCGTGATTGCCTGCCGGTGACAATATTCCAGCAGCCACAAGAGTGCACGTGCCTGCAATTCCATGATCTCAGGTTCAAAACCCGCCTCACGCACACTCTGGGTTCTTGCTTCTACTAGATGAGTTTTGGCCGCAAAGACCTGAAAGCGCAATCCGCTGTCCGCCGCCTCCTGCCCGGGAGTCGGGGATGGATAATAGTCCAGGCTCAGTGCCTCCGGCTCCATCGACAAGGTATCCGCCAGTATCTTTGCCAGTTCGCTTCCGATATCCTGTCCCCAGCGTTGTTCGAGCGTAAGTTCCCGCTGCACCACCTCACTGTCCGGCAGTGACAGCACAGTGCGAACAGAACGCTTTGGAAGCAGAGTCCGTATTTTACGCAAGGCTGACAACAAGATAGGTCCGGAAAGGCTATTGTGATGGAACCCGCCACCGGGGGACGTCCCGGCAAGTTCTGCAGGAGACAAAACGACTTCAGCGTAATGCAATAACGCAAGCCGCCCTTTATTTTGCTTAAGCACGACCGCCTTTACACTATGGTGGCCGATATCTATCCCGGTCCAGACTGGCTTGTGCAACATGGCGTGGTATGCTCCCCTGGTAAAGACAAGGCAAAATTATTCGAATAAACACCTCTGACGGCGTTAAATTTATTTGAGTTATCTTTATACTACTGACTGAAATAGCGCGGATGGCCTAACGAAGGTGTAACGGGAATTCTCAAGTGAAGTTCATAAAGCGATTATTTATTTTTGCAATCATTTGCATCATTCTTGGAGTCAGCACGATTTTTGGTTTCTACCTTTATCTGAAACCGAATCTCCCTGATGTCGCAACGCTTAAAAACGTTGAGTTACAAACACCTATGCAGGTCTACAGTGCTGACGGCGAACTGATTTCCCAGTTTGGTGAAAAACGCCGCATCCCGCTGACTCTGGATCAAATACCTCAGCAGATGATCAACGCGGTGATCGCAACCGAAGACAGCCGCTATTATGACCACCCCGGCATTGACCCTATCGGCATCGCCCGTGCGGCCTTTGTGGTGGCGACCTCAGGATCGGCCAAGCAAGGCGCCAGTACCATTACCCAGCAGCTTGCGCGTAACTTTTTCCTCAGCAATGAGAAAAAAATCATGCGTAAAATCAAAGAGATTTTCATCGCCGTTCACATTGAACAGCTGCTGAGCAAAGATGAAATCCTGGAACTGTACCTGAACAAAATTTACCTGGGTTACCGGGCGTACGGTGTTGGTGCAGCGGCACAGGTCTATTTTGGTAAAGATGTCAGCCAGCTGACGCTGAGCGAAATCGCCATCATTGGCGGCCTGCCGAAAGCGCCTTCCACCATGAACCCTATCTACTCGCTGGATCGGGCAACCACACGCCGCAATGTGGTATTGAGCCGTATGCTGGATGAAGGCTACATCACCCGGACCGAATTCGAACAGGCCAAAGCAGAGCCAATCGTAGCCCGGTATCACGGTGCGGAAATTGCGCTGAATGCCCCTTACTTTGCCGAGCGCGCCAGAGCCTGGATGCTGGATCGTTACGGCGAAGATGCCTATACCTCCGGTATGAAAGTCTTCACCACTGTCAACCCCAAACTGCAGCGGGCGGCGCAACATGCCGCCATACAAAACCTGATGGATTATGACCAGCGCCATGGCTTCCGTGGTGCGGTAGCCACCCTGTGGATGCCGGAACAGGCGGTGTGGGATGAGCAGATGGTTCTGGATCATCTGGCCAAACAGCCAAGCTACGGTGAACTGGAACCTGCCGTGGTAGTTAAGGTCGGTCAGAAAAATGCGGAGGTCATCCTGCGTAGCGGCCAGCATCAGAATCTGGATTGGGACGGCATGAAATGGGCGCGTCGCTTCATTACCGACTCCAGCCAGGGCCCGGCACCGAAAACAGCCACTGAGATCCTGGCACCCGGCCAGCAAATCTGGGTGCAGCACAAAGGCGAGAGCTGGGTGCTGAGCCAAGTGCCCGATGCCAACACTGCTTTTGTCGCCATTTCGCCATACAATGGTGCCGTACAGGCTATGGTGGGCGGGTTTAACTTCGTACACAGCAAATTTAACCGCGCCACCCAGTCTATCCGCCAGGTAGGTTCGAGCATCAAGCCGTTCATCTATTCAGCCGGCCTCAACTCTGGCATGACACTGGCGACCCTGATCAACGATGCACCGGTGAACAGCTGGGATAAAAGCATGGGCACCGCCTGGCGTCCGAAAAATTCACCGCCGACATACAATGGCCCTACCCGCCTGCGTATCGGTCTGGCGCAGTCGAAAAACGTCATGGCGGTCCGCGTCCTGCAGGATGTCGGGCTGGATGACACCATAAGCTACCTGACCCGCTTTGGTTTCAAGCGTAAAGATATCCCCCGGGCAGAAGCCATTGCTCTGGGTGCAGGCAGCCTGACTCCGCTGGAAATGGTGCAGGGTTTCTCTGTGTTTGCCAATGGCGGCTATTTTGTTGAGCCTTATTTCATCGAACGGGTAGAAGATGCCTACGGCAACCTGGTGTATCAGGCCCATCCGAATGTTGTCTGTAATGATGATTGCCAGCGAAAAGAACAGCTGGCCGGTAACCATGTGGTGGCCAGCCGCGCTGTGATGCATGACATCGCCATCAGTGAAGAAGAACTGGGCCCGACGGGCAGTGCCACTGAAGCCGACCAGCAACCGATTCGTATCGCGCCACAAGTTGTCACCGAGCAGAACGCTTTTCTGGTCCGTGAAATGCTGGAAAGCAATATCTGGGGTGGCGGTGACTGGCGCCACGGCAGCGGCTGGAACGGCACAGGCTGGCGGGGTCAGGTACTGAAACGCCGTGATATCGGGGGGAAAACCGGCACCACCAACGATTCCAAAGATGCTTGGTATACAGGATTCGGGCCGGGTATCGTTGCCACCGCCTGGGTCGGCTTTGATAATCACAGCCGCGAGCTGGGCCGCACCAGCACTAACCCTAACATTACTGATGATCAAACGGCCGGTGCAGAAGCTGGCGCCAAAACGGCGCAACCCGCCTGGATTGGCTTCATGGAGCAGGCGCTGCAGGATGTGCCGGAACAACGCAAGCAGTTACCGCCCAACATTGTTCAGGTGCGTATCGACCGTGACACGGGCAAGCTGACCAAGAAAAATGACTTTACCTCTATGTTCGAGTACTTCATTCAGGGAAGTGAACCGAAAGATTATGTCGGTGAAGGGGGCAGCGACGGCGGCCTTTTTGAATCCGACAGCTCGGACGAACTGTTCTGACCCACTGTGCTGAACACGGATTCTGAATAAGGAAAAACAAGCGCGCCCCTGGGCGCGCTTGTTTTATCTCAGCTGTCCAGGTGCAGACTGATACTGCGCCTGATCTGCTCTGCCAGCTGCTCATAGCGCCCTTTAAGCGGCGAGCCGGGACGATAGGCCAGTGTAATCAAACGGCTCGGTTCAGGATCGCAGGCTTTCAGATAGCACACGCCATCGCGCTTGGCCGTGTGAGGCGTTGCCAGCTTAGGCAGCAAGGTAATACCACTGCCAGCCGCCACCATATTGCGCAGGGTTTCCAGGCTGGTCGCCTTGAAACTGCCGTCTTCCTTCGCACCGGCAGCAAAGCAAAACCCCATCGCCTGATCGCGCAGGCAGTGCCCATCCCCCAGCATCAGCAGAGTATGGCCATTCAGCTCCTGCATTGGCAGCTCACTTTTATCGGCCCAGGGATGCCCCTCTGGCACCGCCAACACCATAGGTTCATGGTAAAGAGACAGCTCTTTGAAATGCTCACTTTCTTTTACAGCAGCCAGAATGATGCAGTCCAGTTTGCCTTCTTCTAGTTGCTGCACCAGCACCTGAGTCTGCGCTTCATGCAGATACAGCTCTAACTGGGGAAAAGCCGCTTTAAGTGCTGGAATAATCAGGGGTAATAAATAAGGGCCGACCGTGGGAATAAAGCCGACATGCAGCGGGCCGGCCATACTTTCCCCCTG
Source organism: Photobacterium sp. 2_MG-2023 (assembly GCF_030547675.1). Taxonomy (NCBI): domain Bacteria; kingdom Pseudomonadati; phylum Pseudomonadota; class Gammaproteobacteria; order Vibrionales; family Vibrionaceae; genus Photobacterium; species Photobacterium sp. 2_MG-2023. Next base: position 173,492 of record NZ_JAUOQQ010000004.1, on the reverse strand, counting down.
CTGACTGGCCATCTCTGCCAGTACCTTGACCTCGTGCAGCACCTTTCTCGCCTGAGTCACCAGACTGAGCCCGACATCCGTAAACAGCACCTTGCGGCTGGTCCGCTCCAGCAAAGACACCCCTAACTCGGTTTCCAGCTTACGGATCTGGCCGCTCAGGGTCGGTTGACTGACAAAGCACGCCTCTGCCGCTTTACGAAAATGACGGTGCTCAGACAGAGCCACCAGATATTCGAGGTCTCGGATATTCATCAATCGGTTCCCATTTCATTTAATAGAAATTAACGATTAATAAGATAACAGCAAACGATTATAGCTATCAATCCAAATTTTGCATACTAGCTCCATCAACAGGAACAAGACAAAAACGTTCCACAAAATATTGAAATTAAAACATCTATCAGGAGAACAACATGTTTACATCAAAAGAAGGTCACGCAATTCCACAGGTTACTTTCCGTACCCGCCAGGGCGATCAGTGGGTTGACGTCACAACCGATGAGCTGTTCAGCAACAAAACCGTTGTCGTGTTCAGCCTGCCGGGAGCGTTCACGCCGACCTGTTCGTCAAGCCACCTGCCGCGTTACAACGAGCTGGCTTCCGTCTTTGCTGCACACGGTGTGGATGACATCCTGTGTGTCTCAGTCAACGATACCTTTGTGATGAATGCCTGGAAAACCGATCAGGATGCAGACAACATTACTTTCATCCCAGACGGCAACGGAGAATTCACGCAAGGCATGGGGATGCTGGTGAAGAAAAACGATCTGGGCTTCGGTGACCGTTCATGGCGCTACAGCATGCTGGTGAAAAACGGCGTTGTCACAAAAATGTTTATCGAGAACGACGAGCCGGGCGACCCGTTCAATGTTTCTGACGCTGATACTATGCTGAACTACATCGCCCCTGATCATAAACTGCAGGAGTCGGTCACCGTTTTCACTAAACCTAGCTGTCCTTTCTGTGCCAAGGCGAAACAAAACCTGATCGACAAGGGTCTTCAGTTTGAAGAGGTGATTCTGGGTAAAGATGCCACCACGGTAAGCCTGCGCGCTGTCTCTGGTCGCAGCACTGTGCCTCAGGTCTTTATTGGTGGCAAGCACATCGGTGGCAGCGAAGAGCTGGAAGCCTACCTGGGCTAATCCATGCCCCAAGGCAGGGCTAAGCGCCCTGCCGGTATTGCACACCCTTGAACTGAATGTCGTTGGAGAGAAAAGATGAAAACCTTAACCGTGGATGTGGCCATTATTGGTGGTGGAACGGCTGGTCTGGGCGCTTACCGCGCAGCCAAAGCGCACACAGACAGCGTGGTCATGATAGAAGGTGGCCCATACGGCACCACTTGTGCCCGTGTGGGTTGCATGCCCTCAAAGTTGCTGATTGCGGCGGCCGAAAGCGTCCACAACATTGAAAAAGCCCCCGCCTTTGGTGTTCATCCACAAGGCGAGATTCAGATCAACGGCCGCGAAGTCATGGACCGTGTCAAACGTGAGCGTGACCGCTTCGTCGGCTTCGTGCTGGAGAGCGTCGATGAGATTGCTGCAGAAGACAAAATCAGCGGCTACGCCCGATTTATCGATGACACAACGCTTGAGGTCGACGGCCACACCCGCATTGAAGCCCAGCGGATTGTGATTGCCACCGGCTCCCGACCTGCCTATCCGGGCGCATGGCATGAGCTGGGTGATCGCCTGGTGATTAACGATGATGTCTTTAACTGGGACGATTTGCCGGCTTCGGTTGCCGTGTTCGGTCCGGGCGTGATCGGACTGGAGCTGGGTCAGGCGCTACATCGCCTCGGGGTTAAGGTCAAGATCTTCGGTCTCGGCGGCCAGGTTGGCCCGCTGACAGACGATGAGGTCATGTCATATGCCAATACCGCCTTCAATGACGAGCTGTACCTGGATGCCGATGTCAAAGTCGAAAGCATGAAACGTGTTGGCGACAGGGTTGAGATTCAATTCCTCAGCAAATCGGGCGAGCTGGAAACTCAGATGTTTGACTATGTGCTGGCCGCAACCGGCCGTCGCCCGAACACCGACAAACTGGCGCTTGACAACACCAGTGTGGAACTGGATGAGCGTGGCGTACCGATCGCCGATCATTTCACCCTGCAAACCTCAGTGGCGTCGATTTTCATTGCCGGTGATGCCAGCAACCAGCTGCCTCTGCTGCACGAAGCAGCCGATCAGGGCCGGATCGCCGGTGACAACGCCGGCCGCTTCCCGGATATTCGCGCCGGACTGCGTCGCTCGAAAATTTCCGTGGTGTTCACCGAGCCGCAAATTGCCATGGTGGGGGAAAGTCGCCGCGATATTACCGAGCGGCTCGGTAACTGTGGCTGCTTTGAGGTAGGTACTGTCTCGTTCGAGAATCAAGGCCGTTCGCGGGTGATGCTGCGTAACAAAGGCATACTGAACCTTTACGGCGAACATGGCACAGGCCGTTTTCTGGGGGCAGAGATGATAGGGCCAAATGCTGAGCATTTGGCGCACTTACTGGCCTGGGCACACCAGAGCAAAATGACAGTGGCGCAAATGCTGGATATGCCCTTCTACCATCCGGTGATCGAGGAAGGTGTCCGTACCGCACTACGTGATCTCAACGCCAAACTGCATCTGGGACCTGAAATGATCAAACACTGCATGGACTGCGGCCCCGGCTGTTAATGTAACCCCAATAACATTGACGGGAAACAATCACCACCGCCATAGGCGGTAGTTTAGGGGTGACAAAAAAGCGCCGGATAACCGGCGCTTTGTTATTCACTCACAGTTGCAGTGTGCTTATCAGGCGACGTTGACGCTCGGAATCACATGCTGCTGATCCAATCTGACTTCCAGTGCCACCTCGTCACAGGCATGCTGACGCGGACACATATCGCAGTCTTTCATGACTTTCTCTGGCAGCAGCGATTTTGAGGTCGGAATAAACTCCTGCTTCATGAAAAATTCAGGCACACGCGTCAGCACAAACACCCGCTTGATGGCCATCTGGCTGGCTTTTTCCAGCAAATGCTGTATCAGTGCCTTGCCCTGCCCCTGATGCTGCCAACCGGCCTCAATACCCAGCGAGCGGATTTCCGCCAGACCTGAGTCATAGACATAAAGCGATGCACAGCCTGTGACCACGCCCTGAGTTTCTGCCACCGCAAATGAGCCGATATCACGCACCAGTTCGTTCCTCGGACGAGGCAGGTTCTCTCCCAGTCCGGCCCAGTACGCCACCATACCTTCAATGGCGTCCAGATCGGTAAGGCGTGCACCACGCACTTTCACACCCGGTGCATGGCGTTTCGACAGCCGTTTTTCCGTCTGTGAAATGGCGTGATCGACCTGATTAGGCGCCACGCCGCCCAGGGCACAGCGTTTCTCCAGACAGGATTCAATCGTCAGGATCGGATACACATCCTCAGCAATCACAGGCGAGAAGGCTTGCATCTCCTCCAGCGACAATTCTTCCAGTGCACAGCCTTTCTCGATAGCCGCCACCACAGCCACGCCAACGATATGGTGTGCTTCGCGGAACGGAATGCCTTTGGCCACCAGGTAATCGGCCAGTTCAGTAGCATTCGAATAGCCCTGCATTGCCGCTTCTAAGGTGCGGTCTTTGTTGACCTTAATACCGTCAAAACACAACGCGGCCATTTCCATACATTCGTGCCAGGTGTCGAGTGCGTCGAACAAGCCTTCTTTGTCTTCCTGCATGTCTTTGTTGTACGCCAGCGGCAGCGCTTTGACCGTCATCATCATGCCCGCCAGTGAACCGTAGACCCGGCCGCACTTGCCGCGGATCAGCTCCAGCGCATCCGGATTCTTTTTCTGCGGCATCAGGGAAGAACCTGAGGTGACGGTATCGGCCAGCTCAATAAAGTTGGACTCGCCCGAGTTGTAGAAAATCATGTCTTCTGCCAGACGGGACAGATGCAGCATGGAAATCGACGCCGTCGACAACAGCTCCATCACATGATCACGGTCAGACACAGAATCCAGGCTGTTGCGCGAGGCCCGATGGAAACCCAGACTGTGAGCCAGGGCTTCCCTGTCAATCGGGTAAGCCGTACCGGCCAGCGCACCGGAGCCTAACGGACAGGTATCTAACCGGTGCAGCGCATCACTCAGACGTGAATGGTCACGCTCAAACATTTCCACATAAGCCAGACACCAGTGGGCAAACGTTACCGGCTGGGCACGCTGCAGGTGGGTGTATCCCGGCAGCACAGTAGCCTGATGCTCACGGGCCACCGTAGTCAGCTGGCTTTGCAGGTGATCCAGCATCATAAGTAACTGGTGTCCCTGCTGACGACACCACAGCTTGAGATCGGTCGCCACCTGATCGTTACGTGAACGGCCGGTGTGCAGCTTTTTGCCCAAATCCCCCACACGGTGGATAAGCTGCTGCTCAACCCAGCTGTGGATGTCTTCGGCGTCAGACTGGAGGATCTGTTGCGGATCCTCCATCACAGCCAGCTTAAGCTCATTGAGTGCCAGCTCCAGCTTCTGCTGCTCCTCTTCGGTCAGTACCCCGACCTGACGCAGTGCTTTTGACCAGGCCACCGAGCCAACGATGTCTTGCTCCGCCAGGCGGTAATCAAAACGCAGGGAATCGTTAAACTGCTTGAACCGAGTATCTGCTGCCTGACTAAAACGTCCGCCCCATAGTGCCATGGTACTTCTCCTTTGCTGTACGACCGACTTGCTCACATGTCTTATTAGTAATGCGCTTTACGCTAGTTAGATTATTTTTTCTGTTCGTTCAGGGCACGGATACGGCTTGCCAGCGAGTACAGGCGGATAAAGCCACCCGCATGGCTGTGGTCGTACACTTCGTCTTCACCGAAGGTAGCGAACTCTTCCGAGTACAGGCTGTTCGGCGAACGTTTCTGAACAGCAGTCACCTGGCCTTTGTACAGTTTCAGCACCACTTCGCCATTGACGTCCTGCGCCAGCTCATTGGCCGCGGCCAGCAGTGAACGGCACAGAGGCGTGAACCAACGGCCATCGTAAATCAGGTGCGAGGCTTTCAGGCCGATGCTTTCACGGAATTCAAACGATTCTTTGTCCAGTACCAGCTGTTCAACGGCACGCAGGGCTTCCATCATGATGGTGCCTCCCGGCGTCTCATAACAGCCACGGGATTTGATACCGACCAGACGGTTCTCGACGATATCGATACGGCCGACACCGTGCTCGGCACCTTTTTTGTTCAGATACACCAGAGCTTCATACGGCGACATGGCTTTACCATCTACCGCCACAATTTCGCCTTTTTCAATCAGTACAGATACTTCTTCCGGGGTGTTCGGCGCATCTTCCGGATCTTTGGTCCACACCCAGCACAGCTCGTTGGACTGGTTCCAGGTGTTTTCCAGTACGCCGCCTTCGGTTGAAATGTGCCAGGCATTCGCGTCACGGGAATAGATTTTTTCCAGCGTTGCCGTGGTTGGAATCTTACGCTCGGCCAGATAATCCAGCAGGGCTTCACGGCTGCGCAGATCCCATTCACGCCACGGGGCAATCACAGTCAGTTGTGGTGCCAGGGCCGCGTAGGCACTTTCAAAACGCACCTGATCGTTGCCTTTACCGGTACAACCGTGGCACAGGGCATCGGCGCCCACTTCCAGCGCACATTCCACCTGGGCTTTGGCGATAATCGGACGGGCCATTGAGGTACCCAGCAGGTATTTCCCTTCATAGACAGCACCGGTTTTCAGGCTTGGATAGATATAGTCTTTGACCATCTCTTCTTTCAGATCGGCGATATAACAAGCCGATGCACCTGACGCCAGGGCTTTCTCTTCAATGCCGACCAGTTCCTCTTCTCCCTGGCCCACATCGGCCACGAAGGCGATCACTTCACAGTCATAGTTCTCTTTCAGCCATGGAATGATGGCCGAAGTGTCCAGACCGCCGGAATAAGCCAATACTACTTTGTTCACCTTGCTCATTGTTACTCTCCTTTGTTGCCTGCTCGACGGTCTACCCGTTCAGGCGATATCAGTCTTTACTGTTTGAAACATCAAACAAAATAAGGGTAATTTTTATATCCAAACGCCGGGTTACCGCCAGCGTTTGTACTCAATTCTGCTGGTTCAGAGCACAAATCGGGTGCCGATTTGTTCACCGTCAAACAGATTCACCAATTGTTCCGGGTAGCGCCAGCCAGCAATTTCCACTGCACGTCCCAGCCCTTTGGCTGCCTCAAATGCCGCTTTGACTTTGACAATCATGCCGTCGGTAATCACGGCCTGCTGGATCAGCGCATCTGCCTGAGGCTCGCTCAACGAGGCAATCAGATGCCCTTTGCCATCCAGCACGCCACTGACATCCGACAGCAGCACCAGCTCGGCATCCAGCGCCGCGGCCACCGCCACCGCCGCCTGATCGGCATTGACATTCATCAGCTCACCGTCAGCCGTCAGGCCAATCGAGCTGACAATCGGCAGATAACCTGCCGCTATGATGCCGGACACTAAGTGGCTGTTTCCCGGTGCGGCTTTGCCGACTGCACCCAGCTCAGGGTCCAGCTCAGTGACCTGACACAGACCACCGTCTGCCAAGCTTAATCCCACCGCTTTCACGCCGGATTTGATGGCCTGGCCCTGCAGCATTTTATTGGCCGTGCCCGCCAATGCGCCGGCAATCACGCCAATTTGGTCAGCAGGAGTTACACGTAGCCCCTGCTTTTTAACCGTCGGAAGATTCAGTTTTTTCATCAGGTCATCGACCAGATAGCCGCCGCCATGGACCAGCACCAAAGGCCGGTTGGCCTTGGCCTGATAGGCATTGATGGCACCAAATACTTTTTCCAGCGTGTCGGTGCACGACAGCACTGCTCCACCCAATTTGATTACTAACGGCGACTGTTCCATCCCGGTTCTCCTCTAACAGCCAGACTTAACCAGCCAGCGCAGTCAATGGCGCAAAACCATTGCGAATATTTATGCATTGCATCGCCTGAGACGATGCGCCTTTTAATAAGTTGTCGATAGCCGACGTGAGAATCACATGCTGCCCCTGCACTTTCCAGCCAATATCACAAAAGCAAGTATTAACGACATCCTGCAAACGTGCTGCGTTATTGCCCAGCAAACGCACCGCCTGATTACCCGGCTGGTTATAGGCCGCTTCCATCGCTTCGGTCACCACTTCCGGGGTCACCCCTGGTGCCAGTTTGGCAGTAATAGTGGCCAGAATGCCCCGTTTGAAATTGCCCAGATGTGGGGTAAAGATGACATCAGTGTCCAGGTGCGCGGCAATTTCCGGCTGATGACGGTGAGTAAAGACACCGTATGCCATCAGGCTGACTTCGCAAAAACTGTTGGTCATGCTGGCTTTACGGCCAGCACCTGACACACCGCTGACCGCATTGATCACAGGCCATTGCTGGGTATCGAGCAATCCCGCTGCCAGCAGCGGTTTCAGGGCCAGTTGGGACGCAGTCGGATAACAGCCGGGCACGGCCACCAGCTGGGCTGTGGCTATCGATTCAGCATTCCACTCCGCCAGACCGTACACAGCCGCATCCAGCCAGTTCGCGTGCTGATGCGCAAAGCCGTAATACTGAGTATAAAATTCATCGCCCTTCACCCGAAAAGCACCGGACAGGTCAAATACCTGACAACCAGCCGCCAGGAAAACAGGGGCCAGGTCATGGCTGACTTCATGCGCCGTTGCCAACAGCACAATATCGGAAGCCTGTGCCACCGCGGCCACATCCGTCAAAGGTTGCAGTGGCAGGTCAATCTGCCCGCGCAACTGGCCATGCAGCTCACTGATCGCCTTATTAGCGTCCAGACTGTTTTCAGACACATAAAGTCCGGCCAATTGCAGATGGGGGTGTTTATGGACCATAGCGGCCAGCTCTGCGCCGGTATAACCGCTGGCACCGATGATAGATGTGTTCAACATATTGGATCCCGTTGTCATCGTTGTGAAATTCACTATCAAGAAAATATGATTACTGTGATTAGCGTGTGGCGCCGGCAGGCGCAATAGAAAGGTGCCAGAGGCACCAGGCGATAGAGACTTAGCGTCGTCGGAAGGAATACTGCTTGTAATTCATCGCCTGGTTCATACTACTACTGATGGCCTCTGGTCATTCGGATAAAAGGGTTGTGAAACGTGATTCTCTGGCGAGAAAGGTTCGAGCGAACCCTACAACAGCAGAAAATATTTTTATTCACTTATTATGAATTTTTATATTTACCTTTTCCTGCCTTTTGTGTCAAGTGAAGCAGAAGAAAAAATGCCTTTGCTGGCGCAACACCAGTGTTAAAGCGCACGCTAGAGCTGTAAAGATAAAGAAAGTAAATTACAGGAATGAGACACGTAACGCCCTTATGCAGGATAAACTGGTGGGATTTTGGTCTAAAAAGGGTGCACTTATTGACCTTTCGCCCCAATGAAGGCTAGATTGTTGGCTACGCCTTGGCGATTGGATGTAACAAAATTACGATATGGATGCGATATGAACGAAAAGTACAGTGCGTTAAAAAGCAATGTCAGTATGCTTGGTCACTTGCTGGGTAATACAATCAAGGACGCCCATGGCAGCGAACTGCTGGAGAAAGTAGAAACCATTCGGAAACTGTCTAAGTCGGCCTGCGCCGGCAACAGCGATGACCGGGAAAAACTGATCACAGAGTTGCAGAACCTGCCGGACGATCAGTTGCTGCCTGTGACTCACGCGTTCAGTCAGTTCCTCAACCTGACCAACATCGCCGAGCAGTATCATACGATTTCTCGCCATTGCGAGGAGCTGGTGTGTAATCCGGATGAAATGGACTCGCTGTTCGCCAAGCTTAAAGATGAAAAGATCGGCGAACTCGACTCCTTGCAAGCGGTCCGCGATTTGAATATCGAACTGGTGCTGACAGCCCACCCGACCGAAATTGCGCGTCGCACCATGATTCACAAGCTGGTGCAAATCAACAAATGCCTGTCCAAACTCGAGCTGAGCGAACTGTCCCACAGTGAGCGCCAGAAAGCCGAGCGCCGCCTGGAGCAACTGATCGCTCAGGCCTGGCATTCCGATGTGATCCGTAAACAACGCCCCAGCCCGCTTGACGAAGCCAAGTGGGGATTTGCCGTGGTTGAAAATTCACTGTGGCAGGCAGTACCGGAGTTTCTGCGTCAGTTTGATGAGAAACTGCACCAGCACCTTGGCGAAAGCCTGCCGCTGGACGCGGCACCGGTCAAGTTCTCGTCCTGGATGGGCGGCGACCGTGACGGTAACCCGTTTGTGACAGCCGAAATTACCCGCGAAGTCTTACTGCTGTCGCGCTGGAAAGCCGCCGACCTGTATCTCAATGATGTCCAGGAGCTGGTCAGCGAGCTCTCTATGGTCGAGTGCAACAGCGAAGTGCGCGAACTGGCCAATGGTGCCCACGAACCTTATCGTGAGATCATCAAAGGCCTGCGGACTTTACTGACCCAGACCCGCGATGTGCTGGATGCTCAGATCAAAGGCAGCGACAGCGTGCCGAAAGTGGCCATCCTGGAAGACATAGATCAGCTGTGGCAACCGCTGCACGCCTGTTACCGCTCACTGCATGAGTGTGGCATGTCTATCATTGCCGATGGGTTACTGCTTGATACCCTGCGCCGTATTCAATGCTTCGGCGTCCACCTGGTGCGCCTGGATATCCGTCAGGAAAGCACACGCCATTCGAATGTCATTTCTGAACTGACCCGCTATCTGGGGCTGGGCGACTACGATCAGTGGAGCGAGCAGGACAAAGTGGCCTTCCTGGTTCGTGAGCTGGCGTCAAATCGTCCCCTGCTGCCACGTAACTGGCAGCCATCGGAAGCGGTACAGGAAGTGCTGGATACCTGCCGTGTCGTAGCTGAACAGCCGCGCCAGGCACTGGGGGCCTATGTAATTTCCATGGCCCGTACCGCCTCGGATGTACTGGCGGTCCATTTGCTGCTGAAAGAATCCGGCTGCACCTTCCGTCTGGATGTCTGCCCGCTGTTTGAAACTCTGGATGACCTCAATAATGCGGAGTCTGTGATTACCCAGCTGATGAGCATCGACTGGTATCGAGGTTTCATCCAGAATCATCAAATGGTGATGATCGGCTATTCCGACTCAGCCAAAGATGCCGGTGTCACCGCGGCAGGCTGGGCGCAATACCGCGCGATGGAAGCCCTGGTCAATGTGTGTGATAACGCAGGTGTTGAACTGACCCTGTTCCACGGTCGTGGCGGCAGTATTGGTCGTGGCGGCGCACCCGCGCACGCGGCCCTGCTGTCTCAGCCTCCGCGCAGCCTCAAAGGTGGTCTGCGGGTGACCGAGCAAGGCGAGATGATCCGCTTTAAACTGGGTCTGCCTGATGTGGCCGTCAACAGCCTGAACCTGTACGCCAGTGCCATTCTGGAAGCCAACCTGCTGCCGCCGCCGGCGCCTAAACAGCAGTGGCGTGATGTGATGGACGTGCTGTCAGATGTCTCCTGCGAAGCCTATCGCTCGGTGGTCCGCGGCCATGATTCCTTCGTGCCTTATTTCCGCGCCGCCACACCTGAAATGGAGCTGGGTAAACTGCCACTGGGTTCTCGCCCGTCCAAGCGGAATCCTCAGGGCGGCGTAGAAAGCTTACGCGCCATCCCGTGGATTTTCGCCTGGAGTCAGAACCGTCTGCTGCTGCCAGCCTGGCTGGGTGCCGGTAAAGCAATTCAGCATGTCATCGATCAGGGCCATTCTGAGCTGCTGGAAGAAATGTGCCGTGAATGGCCATTCTTCTCAACGCGACTAGGTATGCTGGAAATGGTATACAGCAAAACCAATATCCAGATTGCCGAATACTATGATCAGCGGCTGACCGATAAGAGTTTATGGCCGCTGGGACAGGAACTTCGCAATCAACTGCAACAGGATATCAAGGTGGTTCTCAACGTGGAAAACAGCGATCACCTGATGGAGCAGGATCCCTGGGGGGCAGAATCTATCCGGCTGCGCAATGTGTATGTTGAGCCACTCAACATGCTGCAGGCGGAGTTACTGCACCGTACCCGCCAGCTGGAGAGCGAATCGCCGATTCTGGAAGAAGCCCTGATGGTCACCATTGCCGGCATTTCCGCCGGTATGCGTAATACGGGTTAATACTTCACCTCTTCGCAACATCAAACAGGCCGCCGGCAGGTGGCCTGTTTTTTTGTCCATAATTTAGACAGCATAACTTTCTTCCTTTCAACTAAGGTCTATATGAGTGCTGTGAATCAATTTGATTGAAACTTTGTGCACTGCGCGCAGTCTACATAATTGGACGAGCGTCACAAGATAAGTAATTGCTCACTGTTCATCATGGAATATTTATGCTTCCAGTGGTTGCAGAGAATAAATTGATGATATCCTATGTGATCTCGACCGGGCACTGCAACAAGACGATTATAAAAACGCCTGAGAGCGGAAGGGTAACGTTATGCCTGGTCGGTTTATTTTTTTGTAGTATTTTAACGGATAGAAGAGATGTCACTACCACACGTCATATTGACCGTGCTGAGTTCGCGCGACGCGACCGGCTACGACATAACAAAAGAGTTTTCTCACAGTATCGGCTATTTCTGGAAAGCCAGTCATCAGCAGGTTTACCGTGAGCTAAACAAAATGGCCACCAACAATCAGGTTACCTGCAAACTGGAACCTCAGGAAGGCAAGCCGGATCGCAAGGTCTACTCTATCACTGATCTGGGCCGTCAGGCGCTGTTTGAGTGGTTCCAGGAGCCTGCCCGCAATCCGACCATTCGTGATGAATTCTCTGCCAAACTCCTGGTTTGCGGTGTACACAACTCACTGCCTATGCAGCGCCAGTTGGAAGCACTGATCGAGGAATCACACACCCTGATGAACCATTACCACGAGCTGGAAAAAGTCCATTTCGCCAATTACAAAGAAATGGATCGTCAGTCGCGCCTCGATCGCCTGACACTGCGTCGCGGTATCCATAACCGACAGGCTTGGATCGACTGGGCGGAAGAAGTCCTGGTGGAACTGCAAGATATCGACAGCGCCGACAGCAATGTCGCCATGGCCGCTGAGTAACCCTGCAGACACTGATACACTGGCATCAGTGACCTATCGGCTCCTCAGCTACTCATCAGGGCCGATTCATCATGTGCCAGCCAGATACAAAAAAAGCCGCAATGCGGCTTTTTCTTTTCCTGCCCGCTACTGTCATCAGGCAATGACGTCAGCTTCGGCACGCACACCTAAGGTATGGCAAATCGCATAAGTCAGCTCAGCACGGTTGAGGGTGTAGAAATGGAAATCTTTAACCCCTTCACGGCTCAGTACCCGCACCATATCAATCGCGTTACTGGCCCCGACCATCTGACGGCTCAGTAAATCGTCATCCAGCCCCTGATATTGTTTCTCTAACCAGTTAGGGATTTTCACATTGTTGGCCTGCGCGAAGCGCTTGGCCTGCTTCATGTTCACCACAGGCAGGATGCCCGGGACGATTTCGACATCAATACCGGCGGCAACACAGCGATCACGAAAGCGCAGGTAGCTTTCAACATCAAAAAAGAACTGAGTGATTGCACGGCTGGCACCGGCATCGACTTTACGCTTGAGGTTAATCAGGTCGGCCTGGGCACTTTTCGCTTCCGGGTGCACTTCAGGGTAAGCCGCCACAGAAATATCGAAATCCGCTTCTTCACGCAACAGCTCGACTAAATCGACCGCATACATATCCGGCTTACCGCCCTGTGGCGGCAAATCGCCCCGCAGCGCCACGATATTGCGTATCCCGCTTTTCCAGTAGTCACGGGCGATGGCACGCAGTTCATCACGCGTGGCATCGATACAGGTCAGGTGAGGTGCGGCCAGCAGGCCGGTCTGATCTTTGATGTCTTTGATGATCGAGTGGGTACGGTCACGCTCGCCTGAGTTGGCGCCGTAAGTCACAGACACAAATTTCGGCTTGAGCGTTTTCAGACGATGTATTGATGACCAGAGGGTTTCTTCCATCGCAGGCGAACTTGGCGGAAAGAATTCAAATGAAACATTGATTGCGCCGTTCAAATCGGCGATGTTTTGATTTAACGCATCCAAGTGACTGGCGTAAGAATAACCCATAATTGAAACCTTCCTGCTGCTGGCCTGCGGCCTTCCCTCTGAACTCTGACGCCAAACAACCATTTAGACGTCTATATGTCCACAGAATGTCTTGTAACCAAATTAATGTCAACCGCGTGAACATGAATTTTTCTCAACATCAAAACCCAGTTTATTCAAGTCCAGAGTTTTACTATGCCGATTGCCCGCCAGGCAGCACCAATGCTGGGAAAAAACAGCAACAAGAAACAAAAAGGGCAGCGCAAGGCTACCCTTTGGATCTATCTCATAACGGGAAAATCTTACAAAAGCCGGGCCAGTCGGTTCAAATCCGACAATAACGCCCCTGCCGTCACATCCCTGCCCGCACCAGGACCGCGGATAACAAGCGGATTGTCCCGGTACCAGCGGCTTTCAATCGCAAAGATGTTGTCGCACGGCAGCAGGTTCGCCAGCGCATGCTCAGGCTCCAGCGCTTCCAGGCCCACCACGGCGTGACCATTTTTGTCCAACCGCGCGATATAGCGCAGGACTTTTCCCTCACGCTGCGCTTTGCTCAGGCGCGCCTGCAAGCGCTCATCAAGCACATCACTTTGCTCAAAAAAGGCGTCCAGGCTCAGGGCTTCCAGCTCCTCTGGCACCAATGACTCAACTTTGACCTGTTCAGGCTCCAGTGCCAGTCCGGATTCACGCGCTAAAATCACCAGCTTTCGCATCACGTCGCTGCCGTCCAGATCGTGGCGGGGATCCGGCTCCGTCAGCCCCTGCTGCCAGGCCTGTTCAAGCAACTGGCTGAAAGGCAGGCTGCCGTCGAACTGCTGGAACAGCCAGGACAGAGTACCCGAGAAAATGCCGGATACAGCAATAATCGTATCCCCGCTGTCGCGCAAATCTTTGACCGTATGGTTGACCGGCAATCCGGCGCCCACAGTGGCGTTATACAGCCAGTGGCGGCTGCTTTTCTCGAACGCATCAACCACAGCGCGGTAGACTTTGCCTTTTGCTGAGCCTGCGACTTTGTTGGCAGAAATCAGATGCAGGCCGTGGCTGGCAAATTCCGGGTAACGCTCAGACAGTGCTTTGCTGGCGGTGACATCCAGTACCACCAGCTCATCATAGTCATGCTGCCCCAGAGCCGGGAGCCAGTCCGTGCCGTCTGTGGCTTCATCATCAAACCGGGTCAGAGCCTGAACTGGCTCAATGCCCTGCAGATTAAGCCAGTAGCGCCGGCTATCGGCCACCCCTATCAGGGTAAAGCTCATGCCGTGACGCTTTTCCAGTGCCACCTTTTCTTCTTCCAGCAACTCCAGCCAACGGCTGCCGATATTGCCCTTGCCGCACAAGATCAGACCGATACGCTTTTGCGCCTGGAACAAATTTTGGTGAATCAGCTGAACCAGGGCCTGGGTATCGGCCTGCCGCAGCACCGCCACCAGACTCAGCCCGGATTCGGCTTCGGCAATAAATTCGACCGGCTGGCCTTTCAACTGCTGCTGGAAGCCATGACAGTGCACAGGGTTTATCACCACCCCGGCCCCTACCGCGGCCACCATAGTAAAACCGTCGCGCAAACGGATCTCGGCTGGTAAACCGCTGTCCTGCAGCAGTGCCAGTACCCCGTTGGCCACTTCAGCGGTATATGCCAGCAGAATCTGTCCTTTGTCGGTTTCCACCGCTTGAGCCAGCGGGATCAGCTGCGCTTTCGGCAGCAGAGTCGCCAGCTCGCGCTCCACCTGCTCCAGCGTCTGGGCTCGGGAGACAGACAGCTCCAGCAGACAGACCTCATCCAGAGAGGTAATAATTTTGGCGCCACGGCCAGATGCCAGTACCCGCTCCACACGAGTCGAGCCAGATTCCGGCAGCAGACTGCAGCGCAGTGTCAGGTCGATGGCACTCTGGGCCACAGGCTGAAGCGTGCGGCTGTGCAGCACAGGAGCCGCCAGACGAGCCAGCTCGTCAGCCTCATCAAGTCGCAGCAAGGGCAACAGACAAGCATCACTGACCAGACGGGGATCCGCACTGTAGACACCGGCGACATCACTCCAGATGGTCACCCGGCTGACACCGGCCAGGGCGCCGATAACAGTGGCGGAATAATCCGAACCATTGCGCCCCAGCAGTACGGTTTCTCCGGCTTGATTGCTGGCCATAAAACCTGTGATCACCATGCGATGACCACTGTGCTGTGCCAGCTCATTTTGCAGCAACGGCAGTGAACGGCCACGGTCAACTTCCGGCTGAGCGGCGCGCTCGGCACGCAGGAAACTCCGCGAGTCCAGCGCACGTGCCGCCATGCCTTTGTGTGTCAGCAGTGCGGCCAGTAATCGGGAGGACCAGAGTTCACCGTGTCCGAGTACCCAGGCTTGTCTGGCCGGGGTGATCTCGCTGTCAGTGAGCTGACCCAGCTCACTGAACTCCAGATGCAGCGAGGTTAACAGCTCATCCGCCACGGTTTCCTCTAACAGCTCTTCGATGAGGTGCTGCTGGAAGGTGCGCAAATCCTGCAGGCTTTCATGCGCCAGCCGGCCATCTTTGCTCAGCAAAGACAGCCACTGAATCAGTCGGTTGGTTGTTTTACCGGCTGCCGAGACCACCACCAGATCATCGGCGCTGGAATACTGCTCGAGAATATGGGCGACATTACGGTAACAGCTGGCATCCGCTAAACTGCTGCCGCCAAATTTGTGCAACTGACGTGTCAGGGTCATTCACTGACCTCCGCCGCTTTGGTAAAGGCCTGAGCCAGATCGGCAATCAAATCATCGGCATCTTCCAGGCCCACAGACAGACGCAGCAGCGACGGCAAGATACCGGCCTCGCGCTGCGCCTCATCCGACATGGCACGGTGGGTCATGCTGGCAGGATGCGCAATCAGGCTCTCCGTGCCGCCCAGTGACTCAGCCAGAGAGAAATCGTGCAAAGACGCCACAAAAACTTCCAGTTGCTGCATGCTGCCGGCCAGCTCAAAACTCAGCATGGAGCCAAAGCCTTTTTGCTGCCGGGCCGCAATCTCATGACCTGGGTGATCTGCCAGGCTGGGGTGATAAATCTTACCCACCAGCGGCTGGGTTTGCAGATAGGCCAGCAGCCGGGCGGAATTTTCTTCATGGACACGCATACGTGCCATCAAAGTACGTACGCCGCGCAGGGTCAGGTAAGCATCAAAGGGCGCGCCGGTGGCGCCGATACAGTTGGCCCACCAGGACAAGTTCTCGGCGTGCTCGCTGTCTTTCGCAATCAGCACCCCGCCAACCACATCGGAATGCCCATTGATATATTTAGTGGTGGAATGCACCACGAAGTCCGCGCCCAGCGCGATGGGCTGCTGCAGCGCCGGCGAGAGGAAAGTGTTATCCACCGCCACCAGCGCTCCCGCGTCATGCGCCTGCAAACACAGCTGCTCGACGTCAATCACCCGCAACAAGGGGTTGGACGGCGTTTCAACCCACACCAGTTTAGGTTTTCTGGCCAGTGCTTCAGCCAGCGCCTTAGGGTTGCCCTGATCGACAAAAAGCACCTTGAAGTCACCTTTGCCGGCACGGGTATTGAACAAGCGGTAGGTACCGCCGTAGCAGTCATGGGGGGCCACAACCAGATCATCCGGCCCCAGCTGCGCCGTTGCCAGCAGGTTAATCGCCGCTGTACCACAGCTGGTCACCACACCACCCGCTCCGCCTTCCAGTTCCGCCAGAGTGTCTGCCAGTAAATTACGGGTGGGATTTCCCGAGCGGGAATAATCGTACTGAGGTAAAGTCCCTAATTCAGGGAAGCCATAGGTTGAGGTCAAGTAAATAGGTGGCACCACTGCACGAAATTGCTGATCGGTTTCAATGCCGCTGCGAACAGCGATAGTAGCTGTTTTCTTGTCACTCATGTAATTTGCTTCCTTGTTTCCGGGACCAGGCCAGAGGCCGACGAGAGTAAGATGCTTCAACCTTAGCGAGATTTAAAAAAGACGTCAACACTTCTAGACGTCTATATGTCTTTGCTTGTGGCAGTAAATGCCGCTAAAATTCCCCCCATACAATATTTCAAAACCCTATATCGCTGAGAAGGTAAACAATGGCAAAGTGGAACGGTGAGTACATCAGCCCTTATGCGGAACATGGCAAGAAAAATGAGCAGGTCAAGAAAATCACTGTCTCTATCCCATTAAAGGTGTTGAAAATCCTCACAGATGAACGCACCCGCCGTCAGGTAAATAACCTTCGCCACGCCACCAACAGTGAACTGCTGTGCGAAGCATTCCTGCATGCCTACACCGGCCAGCCACTGCCAACGGATGAAGATATCCGCAAAGATCGCCCTGACGATTTACCGGCAGAAGCTAAGGCCATCATGGACAGCCTGGGTATTGAGTACGAAGACATCAACGAATAATCAACATAACGCCTTGAGATAAAAAAAAACCAGCCATATGGCTGGTTTTTTCAATCATAAGCACACACTGTGTGTCATTACACTTCCATGTAACCCACAGGCATTTCGATACGGGCAACGCCAGATTCCACAGCCGCGACCGCAACCGCTTTGGCAACCCGTGGCAACAAACGCGGATCCATAGGTTTAGGGATAATATAGTCCGGACCGAACTCCAGCTTATCCACACCTGCTGCTTTAACAACTTCTGCCGGCACCGGTTCTTTGGCCAGTTCGCGGATAGCGTTCACCGCAGCCAGTTTCATTTCATCGTTAATCTCGCTGGCACGCACATCCAACGCACCACGGAAGATAAACGGGAAACAAATGACGTTATTTACCTGGTTCGGATAATCCGAACGGCCGGTTCCCATGATCAGATCATTACGAACCGCATGGGCCAGCTCAGGTTTAATTTCCGGATCCGGGTTTGAGCAGGCAAACACGATCGGCTTGTCAGCCATCAGTTTCAGCGACTCAGGGGCCAGCAGATCCGGGCCTGAGACACCGACAAAGATATCCGCGCCTTCGATAACATCTTCCAGGGTGCGCTTATCTGTGTTGTTGGCAAACAGTTGCTTATACTCGTTGATGTCATCACGACGGGTGTGAATCACACCTTTGCGATCCAGCATGTAGATTTTTTCACGCTGCGCGCCGCATTTGATCAACAGTTCCATACAGGCGACGGCCGCTGCGCCGGCACCCAGGCAGATGATCACTGCTTCTTTGATATCTTTGCCCTGCAGTTCCAGTGCGTTCAGCATACCGGCTGCCGTTACAATTGCCGTACCGTGCTGGTCATCATGGAACACAGGCACCTGGCAACGTTCGATCAGGCGTTTTTCAATCTCAAAACAATCAGGGGCTTTGATATCTTCCAGGTTAATACCACCAAAGGTATCGGCGATATTGGCCACAGTATCAACGAACTCGTCGATGGTACGGTGTTTCACTTCGATATCAATCGAATCCAGGCCAGCGAAACGCTTGAACAGCAGGGCCTTACCTTCCATAACCGGCTTAGAAGCCAACGGCCCCAGGTTACCCAAACCAAGAATGGCCGTACCATTGGTAATCACAGCAACCATGTTGCCTTTACCTGTGTACTTATACACATTCTCTGCATTCTGGGCGATTTCCCGCACCGGCTCAGCCACACCAGGGCTGTAGGCCAGAGCGAGATCTTCTACTGTATTGGCAGGCTTGCTTAGTTCAACCGAAATTTTCCCGGGGACAGGGTAAGCATGATAGTGAAGTGCTTGTTGACGAAAATCTTCAGACATAATTATTAGAATCCTGAATGGATGGATGTTCTGTTCGGTTCGGTATTGAACAATCAATCATATTCGATAGCAGCACAAAATCCTAGTTCGCACAAGCTGGTAATACCAAGACAATAACCGTGACAGGCCAGAAGATATGCAGGGGATGACAGGTTGGAGTCAATGACTACAAATAAATCAGTCATTAAAGGCGGGAAGAAACAGCAAATAGCAAAAAGGGACGCATATGCGTCCCTTTTCTCGACAGTGTCTTAAAGCAATTACTTGCTAGACAGAGCGCCGAAACGCTTGTTGAATTTGTCGATACGGCCACCGGTGCTCACTTGACGCTGCTTACCAGTGTAGAATGGGTGACATTTGTCACACACATCCAGGCTGATGTCTTTT
Organism: Photobacterium sp. 2_MG-2023; assembly: GCF_030547675.1. Classification (NCBI taxonomy): domain Bacteria; kingdom Pseudomonadati; phylum Pseudomonadota; class Gammaproteobacteria; order Vibrionales; family Vibrionaceae; genus Photobacterium; species Photobacterium sp. 2_MG-2023. The sequence goes on along the minus strand of NZ_JAUOQQ010000004.1, from coordinate 154,341 downwards.
TTCATGGTTGAATTAAAGACAAAAGCGTTGCCGCAAGAACATTTTGCGTTTACAGCTGTGTATTCTGGGTGGATACCTTGTTTCATGGGAAACCTCTAAGCTAAGGCCGTGTCGCTCTCCCGATCCAAAGCCGGGCACCACACGTGGTTAATAAATACTGCCAGGCCAAAGGCGCTGGACAAATAGGCGGCGTATGATAATCAATCAGCCGACACAGATCAACCTGCAATCGCAGTGTCGTCTTGCTTTGCCTCACCCCTTGTGCAAGGTACACTGCCATCTACCTGTAAGTATAAGTGATATCAGCCAATACCCATGACTGCCACCATTGCCAGGGTTGCCCTGCCCGTTCCGCTGGACAAAAGCTTCGACTACCTGATCCCATCAGGCCAACGGCCCGTGGTCGGTGGCCGGGTACGGGTGCCATTTGGCCGTCAGCAGCTCACCGGGATAGTGATTGCCCTGACGGAGCAGTCCGATTTTCCCCGCGACCAGCTCAAGCCCCTCAAAGCCGTTCTCGATAGCGAACCGCTGTGGCAACCGCCATTGTTTCAGTTGCTGGAGTGGACCAGCCGCTACTACCAGTACCCTTTGGGCGATACGCTGGCCAATGCCCTGCCTTCGGCCTTACGTAAAGGCAGACCGGCCAATGCCGAGATTCGTTACTGGCAATTGACAGAAAAAGGCCAGGAACAACCTCTGGCAGCGCTCAAACGGGCACCGCGGCAGGCTAAAGTGCTGACGCTGCTGCGCCATGGCGCGCTGAGTCACGATGCCTTACTCGACCAGGAGGTTAACAGCGCCACCCTGAAAACGCTGGCAGAAAAAGGCTGGGTCGACAGTTTTCACACCACAGCATCCAGCGGCCACTGGCCAACGGATTTCGCCGTCACCGAAGAGAAACCCCGCCTCAACGAAGAGCAGGCACTGGCGATTGCCAGTATCAATGCCAATCCGGGTTATGCCTGTTATTTACTGGAAGGTGTGACGGGTTCAGGCAAGACCGAAGTCTATCTCAACCTGATTGAGCCGGTGCTGGCCGCCGGTAAACAGGCCCTGGTGCTGGTGCCGGAAATTGGTCTGACGCCGCAGACCATCAACCGTTTTCAGCGTCGCTTTAATGTGCCGCTGTTCACCATTCACTCCGGCCTGAATGATACCGAGCGCCTCAGCGCCTGGCTGGCCGGGCGCGACAATCAGGCCGGCATCATTATTGGTACCCGCTCTGCCCTGTTCACCCCGTTCGCGGATCTCGGCATCATTATTGTCGATGAAGAGCATGACTCGTCCTATAAGCAACAGGACAGCCTGCGCTATCACGCCAGAGACATGGCCGTGCTGCGGGCCAGCAAAGAAAACATTCCGGTTGTGCTCGGTTCAGCCACGCCGGCACTGGAAACCCTGCACAATGCCAGAACCGGCAAATACCACCACCTGCATCTGACCCGCCGCGCCGGTAACGCTCAGGCCGCCCGTCACGGGGTACTGGACATGAAAGGACTCCATCTGGAGGCAGGACTGTCCGCACCGCTGATTGCCCGTATGCGCCAGCATCTGAGCGCTGGCAATCAGGTGATGCTGTTTCTCAACCGCCGCGGGTTCGCGCCGGCGCTGATGTGCCACGAATGTGGCTGGCTGGCGGAGTGTAAGCGATGCGATGCGTATTACACTTACCATCAGCACTCCGGCGAGCTTCGCTGCCACCATTGCCAGACCCAGCGTCCTGTCATGCCCCAGTGTCAGCAGTGCGGCTCGACTCAGCTCCAAACCGTCGGGGTCGGCACCGAGCAGCTTGAACACCAGCTCGCCAGCTTGTTTCCTGAGTTCCGTACCGTGCGCATTGATCGCGACAGTACCCGCCGCAAAGGCAGCCTGGACAATTACCTTGAGGCGGTCAGAAACAAGGAGTACCAGATCCTGATCGGCACCCAGATGCTGGCCAAAGGTCACCACTTTCCGGATGTGACCCTGGTAGCGCTGGTCGATGTCGACAGCGCCCTGTTCAGTAATGACTTTCGGGCTGCGGAGCGGCTGGCACAGCTGTTCATCCAGGTCGCAGGCCGTGCTGGCCGCGCCAGTAAACCGGGTGAAGTGCTGCTGCAAACCCACCATCCGGAACACAGCCTGCTTCAGGCCCTGCTCTACAAAGGGTACGACCACTTTGCTGTTCAGGCGCTGACAGAACGCCGTCAGGCCATGTTGCCGCCTTTTACTTATCTGGCACTGTTCAGAGCCGAAGCAGCGCAAAGTGAGCTGGCCGAGCAGTTTCTGCATCAGATGCGCGGCATTCTGGAGGCCAGCCCGCTGTTTGAGGCTCACACTCTGGTGCTGGGCCCCAATCCGGCGCCTCTCTCCCGCCGCGCCGGTCGCTACCGGTGGCAGTTACTGCTGCAGGCGCCCGACAGGAAAACCCTGCAAACTCTGCTGTCTGTGGCCCGTCCTGCCATTAACTTGCTGCCATTGGCGCGGAAAGTGCGCTGGTCGCTAGACGTCGAACCTCAGGATTTAAGCTGAAGATAAGATAATTAATGCGATTTGGATCACAAGCCCAATGTAATTTATGCTATTTGGCACATGTTTAAACCCGCATAAAGCGCCTACAATAACAGGCTTGTTGGACCAGGTTTCTGCACCGATTTGGCTGCGATCCTCCAGCATTATTGAGAGAAATGTCTTAGAGAGGAACTATTTATGGCGACAATGAAGGATGTTGCCCAGCTAGCCGGAGTCTCTACCGCGACTGTGTCGCGCGCTCTGATGAACCCGGAAAAAGTGTCAGCCTCGACCCGTAAAAAAGTCGAACAGGCTGTCATGGATGCTGGCTATTCCCCGAATTCCCTGGCTCGTAACCTTAGGCGCAATGAATCCAAAACCATTGTCGCTATCGTCCCCGACATCTGCGATCCCTATTTCACGGAAATTATCCGGGGGATTGAAGAAGCAGCGATGGAATATGGCTACCTGGTACTGCTGGGCGACAGCGGCCAGCAGAAAAGCCGGGAGAACTCATTCGTGAATCTGGTGTTCACCAAGCAGGCAGACGGCATGTTACTGCTGGGCACGGATTTACCCTTTGATATCAGCAAACCGGAACAGAAAAACCTGCCTCCTATGGTGATGGCCTGTGAGTTTGCCCCTGAGCTGGAGCTGCCGACCGTCCACATTGATAACCTGACCGCAGCATTTGAAGCCGTGAACTACCTGACCCAGATGGGCCACAAACACATTGCCCAAATCACAGGTCCCGACAGTGCCATGCTCTGCCAGTTCCGCTCTCAGGGTTATCAGCAGGCCCTGCGCCGTGCCGGCACAGAACTGAATCCGGCTTACACGGTAAAAAGTGATTTCACCTTTGCCGGCGGTGCCCGCGCTGTGACCACCCTGTTATCGCTGCCGGAGCCACCGACCGCCCTGCTGTGCCACAACGATGTCATGGCCATCGGCGCCATGCAGCAAGCCAAGCGATTAGGGATCAATGTCCCTCAGGACCTGTCTATCGTAGGGTTTGATGATATCCAGTTCGCCGAATACTGCGATCCGCCGCTGACCACAGTGTCGCAGCCACGCTATGAAATTGGCCGTCAGTCGATGCTGATGCTGCTGGACATACTGCAAGGTAAGGACATAGCTGCCGGTTCGCGCCTGCTGGATGCCAAGCTGGTCATCCGGGAAAGTGCCGCGCCACCGCCAACCAAGCCGCAATAGCCACCTCGACCTGAGCTGAAAAAATCACCACTTTGAGCAAAAGGTCACAGAATGATCGGGAAGCTCTGCCTCTGTGGCAGGTACAGGCTTCCCGACACTAGCCAGTGTGGACACTTCTTTGTACCATGTCAGACCATTAGTCCAACAATCATCAAGACATTGTGGCAACCAAAGATTACGTCAAGCGAGGCCGGGCCGCGAAAAAGCCCGCCAGAAGAACGCCTTCCCGCAGCAGTAAACCCAGTGGCCAGTTCCCGGTAAAATGGGCACTGATTGCCCTGTGCCTGGTTATTGCCCTCGGCTATGGCTTATATTTTCTGTCTTCGTCACCCAAGCCTGCAGCACCCCATGCGACCCCGGTTAAGCCGGCGCCGGTCAAAGACAAAACGCCGCCTGCACCAGCCACCAAACCCAAGCAGGAAACCAGCACCAAAGTCGACACCAAGCCTGTGACTGCGCCTAAGCAACAAGAAAAATTACCGCCTAAGCCTGCAGAAAAATGGCGCTACATTGAAGAGCTGGAAAATAAAGAAGTGCAGGTGGAAGCGAAGAAGGTTCCGGATAAGCCGGGTCGCCCTTATCTGATGCAGTGTGGCGCTTACCGCTCGCCAGGTCAGGCGGAGGAGCGCAAAGCCATGATTGCTTTCCAGGGGCTTACCAGCCAGATCAAAGTGTCTCAGGGTGAAAAAGGCAGCTGGTATCGCGTGGTACTCGGCCCATACCCTCAGAAACGCAAAGCCGAAAGCGATCGCAATATGCTGCGACGGGCTGGGATCGAACCTTGCGCCATCTGGTACTGGGACGCTTGAGTCGTTTGCTGACCTGATAACGGCTAACTACACTGATTAAGGATGCTGAAGCAGACAAAACGCTGCCAAGGCATCCTTTTTTATGGCCTCCACCGCGCAGATTGTTTCGTTTGCCTTGAAATCGGAAACCACCATCCCCAGATCTGCGGCTATACCCATACCGGCCCACGAGCCGGACTGATGCTAAGAGGTAATACCGTGACAACCATAGTCTCTGTACGTCGCAATGGAAAAGTCGTCATCGCCGGTGATGGCCAGGTCTCACTGGGCAATACCGTCATGAAGGGCAATGCCCGCAAAGTCCGCCGCTTATACAACAATCAGGTACTGGCAGGATTCGCCGGCGGTACCGCCGATGCCTTCACCCTGTTTGAGCGTTTCGAACGCAAGCTGGAAATGCACCAGGGGCACCTGATGAAAGCCGCGGTCGAACTGGCAAAAGACTGGCGTACCGACCGTAGCCTGCGCCGCCTGGAAGCCTTACTGGCCGTTGCGGATGCCACCGCCTCGCTGATCATCACAGGTAACGGTGATGTGGTTCAGCCGGAAAACGACCTGATTGCCATTGGCTCAGGCGGTAATTTTGCGTTATCCGCAGCCCGGGCGCTGCTGGAAAACACCGAGCTGGATGCTCGCACCATAGCTGAGAAGTCGCTGACCATTGCTGGTGATATCTGCGTTTACACCAATGACTTCCAGACTGTTGAAGAACTCGATACCCAGTAAGGATTCCCCATGTCTGAAATGACTCCCCGCGAAATTGTTCATGAACTGAACCGCCATATTATCGGCCAGGACAAGGCTAAGCGTGCTGTGGCTATTGCGCTGCGTAACCGCTGGCGTCGCATGCAGCTGCCGGAAGAGCTGCGCGTTGAAGTGACCCCGAAAAACATCCTGATGATAGGGCCGACCGGTGTCGGTAAAACCGAAATCGCCCGCCGTCTGGCAAAACTGGCCAACGCCCCTTTCATCAAGGTTGAAGCCACCAAATTCACCGAAGTCGGTTATGTCGGTAAAGAAGTGGAAACCATTATCCGCGATCTGACTGACGTTGCGGTCAAAATGACCCATCAGCAGGCCACCGAAAAAGTCCGCTTCCGCGCTGAAGAGCTGGCAGAAGACCGCATCCTGGATGTGTTGCTCCCGCCCCCGCGTGATGCCTGGGGCAAGAATGAAGAAAGCGACACCAATTCGGCCACCCGTCAGTCATTTCGCAAAAAGCTGCGCGAAGGCAAGCTGGATGACAAGGAAATAGAAATTGACGTGGCCGCCCCTCAGATGGGTGTCGAGATCATGGCCCCTCCCGGCATGGAAGAAATGACCAATCAGCTGCAGGGCATGTTCCAGAATCTGGCGGGCAACACCACCAAAAAGCGCAAGATGAAAATCAAAGATGCACTCAAAGCGGTGACCGAAGATGAGGCCTCCAAGCTGGTTAATCAGGAAGAGCTGAAAGAGCTGGCTATCCACGCAGTTGAGAACAACGGTATCGTCTTCATTGATGAGATCGACAAAATCTGTAAGCGTGGCGAAAGCTCAGGCCCGGATGTGTCCCGCGAAGGGGTCCAGCGTGACCTGCTGCCGCTGGTGGAAGGTTCGACGGTCTCGACCAAACATGGCATGGTCAGAACCGATCATATCCTGTTCATCGCGTCCGGCGCCTTCCAGGTAGCACGTCCGTCTGATCTGATCCCGGAGCTGCAGGGCCGTCTGCCAATTCGTGTTGAACTTGAAGCCCTGACCAGCGAAGACTTCAAGCGTATCCTGACCGAGCCGAATGCGTCGCTGACCGAGCAGTACCGCGCCCTGATGGCCACGGAAAATGTCACCATCAGCTTTACCGAAGATGGCATTGCCCAGATTGCCGATGCGGCCTGGCAGGTCAACGAGCGTACGGAAAATATCGGTGCCCGCCGCCTGCACACTGTGCTGGAGCGCCTGATGGAAGAGCTCTCTTATGATGCTTCCGAGCAGGGCGGTAAAGAGCAGATCATCGATAAAGCCTATGTGCATGCCCATCTGGGCGAGCTGGTGGAAGACGAAGATCTCAGCCGCTTCATCCTGTAACCCGAGTAGTTAACTTAGCCACTCGGTTATCCTTACTCAGCGGGATGCCAGATTATCGACCGGCATCTCGTTTTTTATCTTCTTGTTGCGCCAGAACAACATTCCTTTCTGTAATCGGGCCATACTCACACCCTATACTGTCTTTATCTTGGGATCATGGCTTTGTCCTCTCTTTCCGTCTGGCTGGATGCGACCCGGCCCAAAACCCTGCTGCTGGCCATGGCCGCTTTGCTGTGCGGTAACAGCCTGGCCGCTGCCCAGGGGCACTTTTCACCGGCGATCGCCCTGCTGGCTCTGCTGACAGCTTTGCTGCTCCAGATATTGTCTAACCTGGCCAACGATTATGGCGATGTACGCAAAGGAACGGATAACCGCCACCGACTGGGGCCGCAGCGCGGACTGCAGCAGGGCCGGATTTCCCTACCTGCCATGCGTGCAGCCATAACCGTGACCCTGACGTTAACCACCCTGAGCGGCATCGCCCTGCTCTGGCTGGCCCGACCGTCCCTCACCGTCTTGCTCAGCTTTATGGCCCTGGGTGTCGCTTCTGTGCTGGCAGCACTGGCCTATACCTTAGGCGCGAAACCTTATGGTTATCGCGGGTTGGGCGATCCTGCGGTACTGATCTTCTTCGGCTGGGTCGCCGTCGGCGGCAGCTATTATCTGCAGAGCCAACAGTTCCAATGGGCCATTTTACTGCCAGCGACGGCCAGCGGACTGCTGGCGGTCGGGGTACTGAATCTCAATAACCTGCGTGATATTGATAACGACAAGGCCTGCGGAAAACTCACTCTGGCGGCAAGACTCGGTCCGACAGCAGGCCGCAGGTATCACCTGCTGCTCATGGCAGCCAGCCTGCTCGGCTTTGCGGCCTATGCCCTGCTGACGGCCCGTTCACCGTGGGGCTGGTTGTTTCTGCTGGCCGCCCCCTGGTTGCTGGCGCATGCCGCTAACGTGCTGGCCACGCAAAAAGCGCAATCATTGGCTCCTATGCTGGCCTTACTGGCTAAAATAGCACTGATGACTAACCTGCTGTTTGCCATCGGATTGCTTGCCGACCGCTAAAGCATGGCGTCGAGATTGCAATGCAGCCTGAGCTGGTTATACTTTCAGCAAGTTAGTGAATGGGCGCTTTCTGCTTCCTGTCCTGCTTAATATTACTGCCAATAAAGAAGCGAGCTTATGGAATACAATACCTCTGAACTCTGTGATATTTACCTCGACCTGGTTGACGTGGTTGAGCCAATGTTCAGCTCTTACGGTGGCCGAAGCTCATTCGGAGGCCAGATCACCACAGTAAAATGTTTTGAAGACAATGGTCTGCTTCAGACTGTGCTGGCAGAACCGGGCGCTGGACGAGTCCTGTTAATTGATGGTGGCGGTTCGCTTCGTCGCGCGCTGATTGATGCCGAACTGGCGCAAATGGCAGTACAGAGTGAGTGGGAAGGCATCATAGTGTATGGCTGTGTGCGCCATGTCGATGAATTAGATGAGCTGGATATCGGTATTCAGGCCATGGCTTCAATTCCAGTCGGCGCTGACAAGCAAGGAACGGGGGAAGTAGACGTCGCTGTTAATTTCGGGGGAGTCACCTTCCTGCCGGAAGATCATCTCTATGCAGACAACACCGGGGTAATTTTGTCTCCGGAACCTCTGGATATCGACTGATACCCCGCTGACATTCTGTGCGCTTTAAAGAAAAACAGAGCCAAATGGCTCTGTTTTTCTTGCGGGTGGCAGTTGTTGTGGAAATTATTCCACCGTTTCCATTTTACCCAGCAGCATGCGGACACGCTCCTGCCACGCCTGATGATCATTACGCAGCTTCTCGTTATCCTGGACCAGTGACTCACGATCTGCGCGCAGTTCCTGAGCAAGGTTTACCAGATTATCGTTTTTCTCTTTCAGTTCTTCCACTTCCATCTGCAGCAGGGAAATGGTATCGACAGCCATTTGCACTTTGGCTTCCAGCTGTTCCAGCATCTCTAAAGACATAATTTTCACCCTATCAGCACCTGCGCAAGACCGCAGCTTAAACTGCGTCTACCAGGCAAATTACAATTCCAATGTAGCCCCTATTCTAACTAGGCCTTATTCGTCTGGCATCTACTAATACCACGCTTTGCCACAATCGGATAAAAATCATCCAAACTTCCACAACATTTTACCTTCAGTAAGGCATCGCGCGCTGCCAGACACAGTGAACTGTTAGCGATCACTCAGTTTTCCCCTGCGCATTTTGAACCACTGCGGCTGACATGCTAGTGTTCGCGCCTCTCAGCACGAAATAGAGTATTAACTCTATTCATACCTTTCGCTTTCCTTTCGATATCGACCAATCAAACAAATTATATGCTCGAACGCACATTTTTAATTCACAACCCTTTCGAAGAAATCACCATTCGAGTATTTTTTGGTCACATAACGATAACAACTCTATTACCTATCACTCGACACAAGGATTGGCACATGACAAAACGACAACCCCCTACGCTGCTTGGCGAATGCCTGGCAGAATTCATTGGCACCGGACTGCTCATCTTCTTTGGAGTAGGCTGTGTCGCTGCGCTGGTGTTAGCAGGTGCTGACTTCGGTCAATGGGAAATCAGTATTATGTGGGGACTTGGAGTCACCATAGCGATTTATTGCACGGCGGGTGTCTCCGGCGCGCACATTAACCCGGCCGTCACCATTGCATTAGCCATTTTTCACGGTTTTGATAAAGCAAAAGTACTCCCTTACATCCTGTCTCAACTGGCTGGCGCCTTCTGCTCGGCCGCGTTGATATACGGCCTTTACAGCAATCTGTTCACCGAATTCGAAAGCACGCATGGGATTGTTCGCGGCAGTGTCGAAAGCCTGGCCACGGCTGGCATTTTTTCTACCTACCCGAATCCTGCCCTGTCATTGAGCGGCGCCTTTGCCGTCGAGTTTGTCATTACCGCTGTGCTGATGTTTGCCATTCTGGCCATAGGTGATGAGAAAAACGGTACTCCCCGTGGTGCTCTTGGCCCGGTACTGATAGGTATACTGATCGCCGTGATTGGTGGCTCACTCGGCCCACTGACTGGCTTTGCCATGAACCCGGCCCGGGATTTTGGCCCCAAGTTTTTTGCTTACCTGGCTGGCTGGGGCGACATGGCGCTGACTGGCGGAAAAGATATTCCTTACTTTATCATCCCTATTCTGGCGCCGATTGCCGGTGCCGGCTTCGGTGCCTGGCTGTACCCGAAAGTCATTGGTGTCTATCTGCCGGGCAACCGCTGTACCCTGCCGAACCAATGTGAATCAGACAATGAGAAAGAAGTCGCGCAAGCCTGATTGCAGCGCTATCTATAATTAATCAGAGAAGAGGACCCTCAGATGACCACAGAACAAAAGTACATCGTCGCACTCGATCAGGGAACCACCAGTTCACGCGCTGTGATCATGGATCATGACGCCAACATAGTCTGCACTGCGCAGCGCGAATTCACTCAAATCTACCCCAAAGCGGGCTGGGTTGAGCACGACCCGATGGAAATCTGGGCCAGCCAGAGCTCCACTATGGTGGAAGCCCTGGCCAAAGTCGGTATCCGCACCGATCAGATTGCCGGTATCGGTATCACCAACCAGCGTGAAACCACCATTGTCTGGGACAAGAACACAGGCAAACCTGTCTACAACGCCATTGTCTGGCAGTGCCGCCGTACCGCCGACATCTGCCAGCAGCTGAAACAGCAACAGGATCTGGAAGCCTACATCCGTGACAACACAGGCCTGGTCGTGGACCCGTATTTCTCCGGCACCAAAATCAAGTGGATTCTGGACAACGTCGAAGGAGCCCGTGAGCAGGCCGAAGCAGGTAACCTGCTGTTCGGTACCGTAGATACCTGGCTGATCTGGAAACTGACCCAAGGCCGTGTTCATGTCACCGACTACACCAACGCCTCCCGGACTATGCTGTTTAACATCAACTCGCTGGAGTGGGATGAAAAACTGCTCAAAGTCATGGATATCCCGCTGTCTATGATGCCGGAAGTGAAAGCCTCTTCCGAGATCTACGGTCAGACCAACATTGGCGGCAAAGGCGGCACCCGTGTGCCTATCGCGGGTATTGCCGGTGACCAGCAGGCCGCACTGTTTGGTCAGATGTGTGTGGAACCGGGTCAGGCCAAAAATACCTACGGCACCGGCTGCTTCCTGCTGATGAACACAGGCAAAGAGAAAGTCAACTCGCAGAACGGCCTGCTGACCACCCTGGCCTGCGGCCCGAAAGGCGAGCCGGCTTACGCACTGGAAGGGGCGGTCTTCATGGCCGGTGCCTCGATCCAATGGCTGCGTGATGAGCTGAAACTGCTGGGCGATGCCAAAGATTCTGAGTACTTTGCAGAAAAAGTGGGCAGTGCCAACGGTGTGTATGTGGTGCCGGCCTTCACCGGTTTAGGCGCCCCTTACTGGGACCCGTATGCGCGCGGCGCCATTGTCGGCCTGACCCGAGGTGTCAACAACAACCACCTGATCCGCGCCACACTGGAAAGCATTGCTTACCAGACCCGTGATGTTCTGGATGCCATGCAGGCGGATTCAGGGATCCATCTGGCCGCACTGAAAGTGGACGGCGGTGCGGTGTCCAACAATTTCCTGATGCAGTTCCAGTCTGATCTGCTGAACACCGAAGTGCACCGCCCCGTGGTGACAGAAGTCACCGCACTGGGCGCCGGGTATCTGGCCGGTCTGGCGGTGGGCTTCTGGGACAGCATTGATGAGCTGAAAAACAAAGCCGTACTGGAGCGCAGTTTCACCCCGTGTCCGGATGACAGCAAACGCGCCCGACGCTATAAAGGCTGGAAGCGCGCCGTGGAATGCGCCAAAGGCTGGGCCATCGACGAGGACGAGTAATCCCCGCCGAGCCGTTGTCACGCCGAGTCTTTTCACGCAGAGTGTTTTAACTCTGACCACAAGCCTGCCCTTCCCGCAGGCTTGTTTTTTTATCGATACCTTGCAGCAGGAAACGCTGCGCTGGCGTCTGTGTTACAATTCGCGCAGAGAATCGACACCCCGATATCTGTGACTGACCTGATATCTTTTTACTGAGTAGTTCTGGAGTTCCCATGAAACGCGATTTGGCAATGGCTTTTTCCCGTGTCACTGAAGGTGCCGCGCTGGCAGGTTACAAATGGCTCGGCCGTGGCGACAAAAACGCCGCTGACGGCGCTGCTGTCGAGGTCATGCGTACCCTGCTAAACAAAACCGAGATCACCGGTGAGATTGTTATCGGTGAAGGGGAAATTGACGACGCCCCTATGCTGTATATCGGCGAGCAGGTGGGTGCCGGTGGCGATGCGGTCGATATCGCGGTCGATCCGATAGAAGGCACCCGGATGACCGCCATGGGCCAGAACAATGCGCTGGCGGTGCTGGCGGCCGGTGAAAAAGGGGCGTTTCTCAAAGCACCTGACATGTATATGGAAAAACTGGTGGTCGGCCCGCAAGCCAAGGGACAGATAGATCTCAATCTGCCGCTGGAAGACAACCTGGTCAATATCGCCGCCGCGCTGGGTAAGCCGTTAGAAAACCTGGTGGTGACCACACTGGCGAAACCTCGCCATGACGAGATTATTGCCAAAATGCAGGCCATGGGCATTCGTGTCTATGCCGTGCCGGACGGCGATGTAGCCGCTTCCATTCTCACTTGCATGCCAGACAGCGAAGTCGACGTAATGTACTGCATCGGCGGTGCGCCGGAAGGTGTGGTCTCGGCGGCGGCCATCCGGGCGTTAGGCGGTGATATGCAAGGGCGCCTGCTGCCACGTTTTCTGGTCAAAGGCGGCAGTGATGACAATTACCGCATGGGCCAGCAGGAAATGGACCGCTGCCGCGAAATGGGTATTGAACCCAATCAGGTCCTGCCGCTGGAGCAAATGGCGAAAAGCGACAATGTGATCTTTGCCGGTACGGGTATCACCAAAGGCGATTTGCTGGACGGCATTACCCGCAATGGCAATATCGCCACCACAGAGACCCTGCTAATCCGCGGTAAATGCCGCACGATCCGCCGAATCAAGTCGATTCATTACCTGGACAGAAAAGACCCGGCTATTCTGCCTCATATTCTCTGACAGCGCTCTGCCGTCCCGGTATGTGATAAGTACCGGGATAACCGCCTGATCATAATAAGACTTTCACTGCTTTTTTTATAAAGCTGGGCTATGCTATTTAGTAAAGCCATTGCTTTATATACTTAGCTGGCCACATAATAGGCGCATGAATACAAGTAATACGACTATGAAAACCATAGATAAAATTCTCCATAGAATGAAGCAAGACGGCCCGGTCACTGCCAAAGCCCTGTCAGAGGAGCTGAGCCTGACGACTATGGGAGTGCGCCAGCACTTGCAGGGATTGGAAGACGACGGTCTGGTGGGGTTTGAAGATATCAAAGCCAAAGTCGGCCGGCCAACCCGTCACTGGCACCTGACGGCTCAAGGCCATGAGCAGTTTGCCGATCGTCACGGTGACCTGATCATTCAAATGCTGGATTCAGTGGAAAATCTGTTCGGTCAGGAAGGCTTGCAGAAGATTTTGCTGCAGCGCGAAGAAGGCACGCTGAACCAGTATCAGCAGGCCATTGCAAAGGCCACAGATTTAAAAGAAAAACTTCAGATTCTGACTACACTGAGGGAAAAGGAAGGCTACATGGCACAGCTGGAGTCCGATGAACACGGCTTCATTCTGATTGAGAACCATTGTCCTATCTGCCATGCCGCGAAGCGCTGCCCCTCTCTTTGTCGATCTGAACTGGCGGTCTTCCAGCGTCTGCTGGGAGACAGTGTGACAATAGAGCGTAACGAACACATTATTGCCGGACAGCGCAGATGCAGCTACCGCATTAATCCGTCCTGAGAATCTGACTATGTAAGAAGGAGATCACAATGGCTGACTGGATCCCTGCCAAGGTTATCAGTAATCGTCACTGGAACAGCGAACTGTTCAGTTTAACGCTGGAGGCGAATATTGAACCCTTTAAAGCCGGGCAATTTACCAAGCTGGCGCTGGAATGCGACGGCAAAATGATCCAACGCGCCTACTCCTTTGTCAATCCGCCCAGCAGCCATCAGATTGAAATCTACGCCACCAGAGTGGCTGACGGTTTGTTGTCCCCTCGCCTGCACGCCCTGCAAGCCGAAGACGAAGTCTTCATCACCGCCCGGGCTAACGGCTTCTTTATCTTAGATGAAGTGCCTGACGGGGATAGCCTGTGGCTGTTGTCAACCGGGACGGCCATCGGGCCATATCTGTCCATTTTGCGTGAAGCCACCGCCTGGCAGCGCTTTCGTAAAATCGTACTGGTGCATGCCGTTCGCTTTGCCGCCGATCTCAGCTATCAGGCAGAAATCAACGCGCTCAAAGCAGCCCATCCCGAACAGCTGATCGTCCAGCCCTTTGTCAGCCGCGAGCCGGCACCACTTGCGCTCACCGGCCGCATTCCTCAGGCCATTTCAGACGGCCTGCTGGAACGCCATGTCGGCATACCGCTCAATCCTCAAACCTCGCAACTGATGCTGTGCGGTAACCCGGCGATGGTGAAAGACACCAAGGCGGTACTGGAAGCGCGCGGATTTGTGAAAAACCTGCGCCGTAAGCCCGGCCAGATCACCGTCGAGCACTATTGGTAACCGGGCTGGTAGCAGGCTCAGAAGCCACTGCCAGTCTTATTCCCTGTACACTCAGGTCACTTTTATTGAGCGTCTCATCAATGAGACGTTTTTTTCATTCCCCGCCATCTAGTGTTAAGTAAGTCACAGATTTGACGCTTGGGGAATGAGTTATGCAGACGTTACCATCCTTTGATGAACTCAAAAAACTGGCCGAAACGGCACCTGAAGAGCTGGAAGCCTTGCGACTGCGAATGAGCGAGGAAATCATTGAAAACGCCAGCCCAGCCATGCAACCACGCTTGCGCGCGCAGATGAGCCACATCAACCAGGTCATTGCGCGGGGTAAAAACCCGAACCATACCAATATGCTGCTGCGGGCTGAATTACAACAACAATTACAGCGCTTTGCCCGCTCACTTACAGCGCCGGAAACCCTGACAGAACATGAAGCGAAAGTGATGCCGTTTCGCCGTCAGGCATAATGCCAGCGATACGAATACCGAGGGCCAGCCTGAATGCTGGCCCGTTTTTTTGGTCTGAGAGTTAAAGATAGGATCTCCACTTCCAGCTTCAGCTGTCTTTTCAGCTTCAGCTATCTTTTCGACTTCAAATAGGTGTCGCTTTCCATATCCCGGATTTCAATCGTCAGGCTGTCAATCGTCGCAGCGTGCTGCTCCAGCAGCGGCATCAGACGCTCTGCCAGTCCGCGCTTACAGTCATCGTCACGCCCCGACAACAAAGCCAGTTCCAGATGAATAAAATTATGAGCATCACCGCCCTCTCCCACCTGCCACTGATGACAAGGATAGGCGCGAGATTTCACAGAGGCGGGTTCAAATACCCCGCAGGTTAGCAATGACTGATGAAGATCTTCCAGTAAGGCTGCAACGTTAACGCGCTCAGCAACGGGATCGGCAAATTCCAGCTTCAGGTGGGGCATACAACTCTCCTTGTTGGTCAGGGGCGACCCGATATTCCATTAACTGGCGCATAACTTAGCCGATTTTACTGACGACAGCGACACGGGCATGCAGAAATTCCCTGTTGATCACTTTTCACCATCAATGTGGCTAGCCGCTCTGAGTTGAAAGTGAAAATTTATTACAGCTCAGAGTTCACTTTTGCCGTTGAAACAGGTACAACCGGGCATGGATTTGTTCGAGATTAAGGAAGTTTACGTCTATCGGGCGTATACTGTCGGACGTTTAAACCTGCATTATCAGGCAGGCTGCACTGAACACACTACTGCCTGACAGCGGTGTACTCAGTTTAGTCTGACTTTAGACATCACATAGATATGGAGAAAATCTTATGCGTCATCCTGTAGTTATGGGTAACTGGAAACTAAACGGCAGCAAAGAAATGGTCACCAACCTGCTGACAGGTCTGGATGCCGCGCTGGCTGGCGTTGAGGGCGTTGATGTGGCAGTCGCGCCACCTGTGATGTACCTGGATCTGGCACAGCGTCTGATCAGCCAGGGCAAGAGCAAGATCATTCTGGGTGCCCAGAACGTTGATGTGAACGCCAGCGGTGCTTACACAGGTGATATCTCACCTGAGATGCTGAAAGATTTCGGCGCCAGCCACATCATCATCGGCCACTCAGAGCGTCGTGAGTACCATCACGAGTCGGACGAGTTCGTGGCTCAGAAGTTTGCCTTCCTGAAAGAGAACGGCCTGACGCCTGTACTGTGCATCGGTGAATCTGAAGCGCAAAACGAAGCCGGCGAAACGGTTGCCGTTTGTGCCCGCCAGCTGGACGCTGTGATCAAAACACAAGGTGTTGAAGCCCTGAACGGTGCCATCATCGCCTATGAACCTATCTGGGCCATCGGTACCGGTAAAGCGGCGACTGCCGAGCAGGCACAGGACATTCACGCCGCTATCCGTGCCCACATCGCGTCTTTCAGCGCGGAAGTCGCGAAAAACGTAGTGATCCAGTACGGCGGTTCGGTTAAAGCTGGCAATGCCGCTGAGCTGTTTGCGATGCCAGACATCGACGGCGCCCTGGTTGGCGGTGCAGCGCTGGATGCAGAAGGCTTTGCCGCTATCGCGAAAGCAGCAGCTGAAGCCAAGAAATAAGATACCATCAGGGGCGGCACACGCCGCTCCGGCAGCATCCTGTCTCAGGCAGGAGCACAAAAAAGCCGACCACAGCAGCGTCGGCTTTTTTTATTCACTTGTCCCGTCCTGAAATGATCAGAACAGCTTATCGGCAACCTTGTACAAATCTGTGCGCACCGGGCGTTTCATATTTTCGATGGCATCAATAATGTCGTGGTGGACCATTTTTTCATTCTGCACCCCCACGCAACGGCCACCTTCGCCCTGCATCAGCAAATCAACCGCGTAAGCACCCATACGAGAAGCCAGAATACGGTCAAAGGCAGTTGGCTGTCCGCCACGCTGGATATGGCCCAGCACGGTGGCGCGGGTTTCGCGGCCGGTTTCCGTCTCGATATACTTAGCCAGCTGATTGACGTCTGTCATCAGCTCGGTAATCGCCACAATTGCGTGCTTCTTACCTTTGTAGATGCCTTCTTTGATTTTGGCCAGCAGCTGCTCTTTGTGCAGGCCGGTTTCCGGGGTGATGATGTACTCACAGCCACCGGCAATCGATGCCATCAGGGTCAGATCGCCGCAATGACGGCCCATGACTTCAACAATCGAAATACGCTGGTGCGACGATGAGGTATCACGCAGGCGGTCAATCGCATCAATTACGGTATTCAGCGCCGTCATAAAACCGATCGTATAATCAGTACCGGCCACATCGTTGTCTATGGTGCCGGGCAGGCCGATACACGGATAGCCCATCTCGGTCAGCTTTTTCGCCCCCATGTAAGAGCCATCACCGCCGATCACCACCAGCGCATCGATACCGTGAATTTTCAGGTTTTCGATCGCCTGAGCACGGACTTTCTCATCACGGAATTCAGGAAAACGGGCAGAGCCAAGAAACGTGCCGCCCCGGTTGATCACGTCAGAGACACTGGAGCGGTCAAGTTTCTGAATACGGTTCTGATGCAGGCCCTGATAGCCATCATATACACCGTAAACTTCCAGGCCTTCTGATAAACCTGCGCGAACAACTCCGCGAATCGCCGCGTTCATACCTGGGGCGTCACCGCCACTGGTCAAAACACCAATCTTTTTAATCATGGTTACCCTCTGACTTTGGGAAATGAAAATCCTTTCCTTTGCGAGCTGGCCCAAGTCAGCGACTCCGCCTCGCCTCCCTCACGGTGGCGACTCGCGTAAACTGTAACTTTCCTACTAATGTAGGAGTATTACAATTTAGAAAAACGATGTATTGATTCATATCACGTAAACTTGCCATGTGTCGGCAGCCTTGTTGGCATACTGGAACCCCGAGTGTGTTTTGTACCCCAGGTTGCCGCCAGGCTATATGCCACTAAGTATATGCTTAGTTCGCAATGTCGGCCGCCTCGCCGGCAAATTCTCCCGAACCCTGACGGTAAGTATGGTTTCCGGCCACATGGACAGCTAAATATTATTCGCAGTATAGCGGTTTTGTGATGAAATTTAATAACAAAATTGACAAGTTAAGCTCATGGTGACAACAAAAAAAGCCACAACATTTCGTTGTGGCTTCGGTATTTTCAGTCAAATGCAGCATTATTCACTGTGTTTTTCTTTCCATTTCGCCATGCACTCTGCCTGCTTCTCAGCTTTTAATGTCTTGTACTGTGCTTTCTGCTCCGCTGTCAGAATGTTGAGCATGTCATGACGTTTTTTCATCATGCTCACACGACGCTCAATTTGTTGATCTGACATTTGCTTGGCCAGATCACGCACTGCATTTTCATCAAAGTTGTCGGCTAGCAGCAAATCTTGCATCTTGTCGTGATTTGCTTTCATGGCTTCACGGCCCTGGGCCATGTTTTCGCGCATCTCTGCCTTATTGCTCTCGCGCAGGCTGCGCATCTGCTCTTTTTGCGCGTCGGTCAGATCCAGAGACTGCATAACGCCGCGCTCGGCACGATGACCACCACAGTCGCCATAATGACCTTTACCATGAGACTTGCCCCCTTCCGCCAGTGCCGAAACGGAGCCCAGCAGCATAGGTACCGCTAATACCATAGCGACTGTCGTTTTCATTTTCCGGGTCATAGTCTTATTCATATCCTGTTCTCGCTCTGTTGATGTCCGATAAGCAAATACTACCCGCTAGCAGGTAAACTGTTGTCGTGAAAACGTAAAGCTGGGTAAAGCACTGTCATCCGGCTTGGCCTGCTTTCGGGCATAGGGGATACTTAACCTGAATCATTTAGAGGGTATGGAATCAGTATGGCAAACATTCTTCTGGTCGATGACGATAATGAACTGACAGCACTGCTCAATGACATCCTTCTGCTGGAAGGCTTCACAGTGCGCGTCGCGCACAATGGTGAGCAAGGGCTGTTAATGGTTGATGAAGACACAGATCTGATCCTGCTGGACGTCATGATGCCAGTCATGAATGGCATTGATATGCTGCGTAAACTCCGCGAAACCACCAGCACGCCAGTGCTGATGCTGACCGCTAAAGGCGAAGAGATCGACAGAGTGCTGGGACTCGAGCTGGGCGCGGATGACTATTTACCCAAGCCTTTCAGTGACAGGGAGCTGTTGGCCCGCATGCGTGCTATTTTACGCCGCTCCCGCATGGTGCAGGACAACCAGAGCGAACCAGACTGCATGACCTATCTGGATCTGACCATTTATCCCGGTCGCCAGGAAGTTACCTGTAACGGTGAGCTGATCGACATGACAGCGACTGAGCTGGCCCTGCTCAGCCACCTGATCCGCCACCCCGGCACAGTAGTGACCAAACAGGATCTCAGCCTGGAAGTGCTGGGCAAACGCCTGGCGCCGTTTGACCGCGCCATCGACATGCATGTCTCAAACCTGCGTAAAAAACTCCCCCCGCGCGAAGACGGTAAGCCCAGAATAAAAACCCTGCGCGGCAAAGGCTATCTGTTTGTGGAGGCGGGATGAAGCGGCCCCTGTTTAACCTGCCTGTGTTCAGCCTGCCCATTTTCAACCGGCTCTCCAGCCGGATCTTTGCGATTTTCTGGCTGACCCTGATGCTGGTCGTTGTGGTGCTATTACTGTTACCGCACCTTGACCCACGCTCGCAACACACTATTCCTCAGCCGGAACTGAATCGTTATCAGGACGCGGCGGAGCGCATCTCTGAGCGCTTGAGCAGTCAACCCGGCACCCTGCTGGAAAAACTGCAGCCGCTGGCTGATCCCAAGCGCCACAAAGGTATGCAGTTGTATTTCACCAATGACGACGGCGAGCTACTCACGCCGCATCAGCGCACCAAAGCGTTGCGCAATTTCATTACCAGTGCCGACAGCCCGGACGCGCCGCGCCAGAAACTCTACGGCCGCTGGATGGTGGCCGGGCCTTTTCTGGTCAAGGATCAGCAGCAAAGCGCGCTGATGTATATCGGCAGGGTGTCGCACCGGCCACCGCCTTTCTTTCTGCGCATTCTCGATCAGCCTTTTCATCTGCTGCTGCTGACTATGCTGATCAGTACGCCGCTGCTGTTGTGGCTGGCCTGGGCATTAAGCCGCCCGGCGCGCAAACTGCAGGAAGCGGCGCAGCGGGTGGCAAGCGGACAATTCACCCAGGATCCGGCACTCGAATCCTCCGGGCCGCGCGAATTTCGCCAGGCTGGTGCCAGCTTCAATCAGATGGTCACCTCGGTCAATCAGATGATAGGCGGGCAACAGCGGTTGCTGTCGGATATCTCTCACGAGCTGCGCTCTCCCCTGACCCGGCTTCGCATGGCGACCGCCCTGGCCCAGCGCAAGCAGGGCAACAGTCCGGAACTGGATCGGATTGATACCGAAGCCGAACGACTGGAAGCCATGATCGCCAAACTGCTGGAACTGTCGCGGATGCAGATACACGGGCAGGAAACCCGCGAATACAGTGATGCGGTCAGCCTGTGGCAGGAGATGCTGGATGATGCCGAATTTGAAGCCAGTCAGCACCAGAAAAGCCTGACCTACAGCCCGCTGCTGCCCTGGCCGCTGGCCGGAAACCCCGAGCTGTTGATCAGTGCCCTGGAAAATGTCGTTCGTAATGCCATCTACTACAGCAAAGATCGCATCGAAGTTCAGTTCAGCGCCAATGACCACTCGCTGACCGTGACCATAGACGATAACGGCGAAGGGGTGCCCGATGATCAGTTGAAAGATATTTTCCGGCCTTTCTACCGGGTATCAACCGCCCGGGATCGCCACAGCGGCGGCACCGGATTGGGGCTGGCCATCACAGAAAATGCCATTCGCCAGCACAATGGCAGCATCACCGCCAGCCGCAGTCCGCTGGGCGGACTGAGAGTGACCCTGCTGCTGCCGCTGGCACAGAAAAGCCAGCGTCACTCGTTGTCACAGCCGGAAGCACGATAGTCCCGGATCCCCATGCCGGTCCAGCGTTTGAACGCTTTGGCAAACGCACTGTCGTCCGCATAGCCAAAGTACAGCGCCAGGTTAGCCTGTGTGCTGCCCTTTTGGTTCAGCATCTGCAGCGCCTGCTGTTTTTTTATCTGCTCAGACAATGCCCTGAAGCTGACGCCAAAATCCGCCAGCTTGCGGTTGAGGTGGCGCTCGCTGAGATTACACAAGGCCGCGGTCTGGGCGCGGGTCAGGCTGGGTTGCTGTGTCAGCAGATGGCTGATCTGCTCCAGAAAAGACGCTGGAGCCAGGCGTTTCATCTGCTGCTGGGCCAGCCGTATCAGCTGAGCCTGCAATTCCGGCTGGATGTCACGCCGGCTGCACAGCCAGTCTTGATCACTGAAAACCATGTAGTTCCCTGTCCGGGAAAAACAGACCTGGGTATCGCCAAACACCTCATGGTACAGGGCTAACGGCGCCTGAGGCGAATGCTCGAACGCGACCAGCTTTGGGATCACCGGGCCGCTGGCGACCACGGCAGCGCCCTGCATCACGCTGGCAAAAATGGCTTCCAGCCGCGCGGCTCTGGCCGCTTCAAAATGAGGACGGTAGACCAGGTGCCAGCCTTCCTGACTGTGGAACCGGGCAAAGCGTCCGCCTTCTCCGACCAGATCAGAAAAACGCAGCAAATTGTCCACCGCACCGGCCAGATTGACACTGCTGAGTAACAAAAAGCCCAGCATATCAAACTGATCGATCTGCAGCTGGCGGCCAATCCGCAACCCGACCCCGTCGCAATCGGCGTGATCCGCAATCGCCTGCCAGAGCTGATCCTGCAGCGACAGCGGCAAGCGCTCACCGGCCGGACAGGCAGCCACCTGACGTCGCAGCGCGTCCGGCAGAGCTATCCCCAAAGACGGCAGAAATTTAAGAATCGCTTTGCTGAATCCTGATGTAACAGTGCTGGGGTACATAGCGCTAACCCGGGCAGTCAATTGATCATACTTACCGCCGTTATACCACAGGCCCGCCGGCGAGCACTGTGATACGGCTCGGAACCCGGCTGTTATTTCGGGCCATTACGTCCCGAATTAACCTGTTCACGTCCCGTCTGGGCCATAGCAAAGTGTTAACAAAAAGTTAATGATAGTATTCAGGACCTAAACAGAGAGTCATTCAGTATGCATCCCTACGTTGTGATTGGAGCCGGGCCTATGGGCCTGTGCACAGTGCGCCGCCTGGCCGAACAAGGATTGCCTGTCATCGGGCTGGAAGCCCATGCCGATGTCGGCGGACTGTGGGACATCAGCAGCCCGACCAGTACCATGTACCAATCGGCTCACCTGATTTCCTCCAAGCGAATGACAGAATTCTCTGATTTTCCCATGGCGGATCATGTGGCCACCTACCCGAAACATGATCAGCTTTGTCGCTATTTTCAGGATTATGCACGGCACTTTAATCTGTATGGTCACTATCGTTTCCATGCCTGGGTGGAAAAGGTGGAACCTTGCCAGGGCAACTGGCTGGTCACTTACCGTCAGCATGGTGAGACCTTTACCCTGATGGCATCCGGGGTATTGCTGGCCAATGGTACGCTACATCACCCCAGACGGGGCAACTTTGGTGGTGACTTCCAGGGTGAGCAATTTCACAGCAGCGATTATAAAAGCGCCGAGGTCTTTGCCGGTAAACGTGTACTGATTGTCGGCTGTGGTAACAGTGCCTGCGACATTGCGGTGGATGCCGTGCACCGCGCCCGCTCGGTTGATATGGTGATCCGCCGCGGGTATTACTTCCTGCCCAAATTTGTGGCGGGCATACCCACAGATACCCTGGGTGGCAAAGTGCGCTTGCCGAACCGGCTGAAGCAAATGGTCGACGGCACCCTGGTCCGGCTGATCTCCGGCAAACCCAGCCAGTTTGGCCTGCCAGATCCCGACTACCGTATGTATGAATCCCACCCTGTGGTCAATTCCATGTTCCTGCACCACATAGGGCACGGTGATATCACTGTGCGCCCGTCGATTGAGCAACTGTTGCCGACTGGTGCGCGTTTTCAGGACGGGCAGGAAGCAGAGTATGATCTGATCCTTGAGGCCACCGGCTACTCTCTGCATTACCCCTTTATTGACCGCCAGCACCTTAACTGGAACGGTGATGCACCTGGCCTGTACCTTAATATTTTCACGCCACAGCATGACAACCTGTTTGTGATGGGGATGGTAGAAGCCTCAGGTCTTGGCTGGCAGGGACGCGATGATCAGGCTCAGCTGGTGGCCCGTTTTATCCGGGCCCGCCATGAGAAACCGGCCGCAGCAGAAAAATTCATGCACAAAGTCCGCCAGCAGGCCAGCCGCAGAATTGATGGCGGTATTGCGTACCTGAATCTGGAACGCATGGCCTACTATGTACACAAAGCCGATTATCTGGCGGCGCTGAACCACGAAATTCGCCAGCTGCAATGGGAGAGCTGAATGTCGAGCACTAGCCTGCTGTTACTGAATCTGATTCTGGCGATGATGATGTTTGGCATCGCCCTGAGTCTCAAACCGGCCGACTTCCGCCAGGTTGTTCGCCAGCCCAAAGGCCCCCTGACCGGGCTGGCTGCCCAGTTTGTGCTGATGCCGGCGCTGACCTGGCTGCTCACCCTGCTGGTGCCCATGCCCGCCGAAGTGGCGCTGGGATTAATCCTGGTCGCCAGTTGTCCCGGCGGCAGCTTTTCCAATATCGTCACCTATCTGGCCAAAGGCAACACGGCCATGTCCATCAGTATGACAGGGATAGCCAGTGTCGCCGCGTCCTTCATGACCCCCTTTAATTTCATGTTTTATGCCAGCATGAACCCGCACACCGCCCAGTTACTGAAGCAAATTGCCGTACCACCGGAAAGCCTGTTTATTGTGGTGGCACTGGTGCTGGCGTTACCGCTGACGCTCGGACTGATCTGCAGCCAGATGGCCCCCGGCTTTGCCAAACGCAGCGAACCCTTTTTCCGCATCATCTCGCTGCTCACCCTGTTCGGTTTTGTGGCTATCGCGCTGATCACTAACTGGCCGCGCTTTATCGCCGGCGCCAGTGTCTTCCTGCTGGCCGTTATCTTCCACAATGCTCTGGCGCTGGCCATCGGCTGGCTCTGTGCCTGGGTCATGAAGTTGCCGGTTGCTGATCGCCGGGCGATCACACTGGAAGTCGGCCTGCAGAACTCCGGCCTGGGACTGGGCATCATTTTCACCTTTTTCGGCGATCTGACCGGTATGGCCATTATTGCCGCTGGCTGGGGGATCTGGCATCTGATCAGTGGCATGGGACTGTGCTACTGCTGGCACCGGCTGGATAACCGCCGCGCTGCCCTCACCTCACCTGTTTCATCCACTCGCGAACAGCATAAAGGGACCTTATGACACAGCGAATTTTAATCACCGGCTGCCAGGGCTATCTGGGCCGGCAGCTCAGTGTACGCCTCGCCCAGCACGCCGAGGTATTTGGTATTGATATTCATGATGCTCAGCCTGAGGGCGTCACCTACCAGAAAATGGACATTCGTTCTGCCGCGCTGAGCGATTTCATCGGACGTCACCACATCAGCCATGTCATCCATCTGGCCAGTATTGTGCAGCCATCCCGTGACAGGCAAAGAGACTATGACATTGATGTCAACGGGACGGAAAACCTGCTCAAAGCCTGTATCAATCATCAGGTCGCCCATCTGACGGTCACCAGCAGCGGCGCTGCGTACGGCTATCATGCCGACAATGCCGAGTGGCTGCGTGAATCCGACCCGCTGCGGGGCAACCGGCATTTTTCCTACAGCTACCACAAACGACTGGTGGAAGAGATGCTGGCCGCATACCGCGTCGCCTACCCGGAACTGCAGCAGCTGATCCTGCGCCCGGGCACTGTGCTGGGCGCTGAGACCAACAATCTGATCACTGACCTGTTTCGCAAAGACAAGTTACTGGCCGTTAAAGGCTCGCCGTCGCCGTTTGTCTTCATCTGGGATCAGGACGTCGTCGATATCATCACCGAGGGGGTCAGCCATAGTAAATCCGGGCAATTCAATCTGGCGGGAGACGGTGCCCTCAGCGTTCACCAAATCGCCGATATTCTCGGTAAAGACACCCGTGATTTACCGGCCTGGCTGCTGAAAAGCGCCCTGCGGGTCGGCAAGCTGCTGCGTATGACCCAATACGGACCCGAGCAACTGGATTTTCTTCGCTATCGCCCCGTGCTGGCAAACTACGCGCTGAAATTTGATTTTGGCTATATCCCGAAAAAAACCTCGCTGGAGGTGTTCGAATATTATGCCAGCCAGCAAGGGTTGATCCCGGCCAGGGGGTGTCAGCATGACTGAGCACAAACCTGTTGCCATCCTCACCGGCGCCGCCTCAGGGCTGGGCCGCGATCTGGCGATTCGTCTGTCATATGGCTACCGGCTGTATCTGATAGACAGGGACCAGGATAAGCTGACTGAACTGGCCGCCACGCTGGAAGACAGCCGTTTTTTTGTCTGCGATCTGGCTGACAGCCATGCCATAGACACGCTGATTACTGATATCCGGCAGCGCGAGTCTGAGATTGCGCTGCTGATCAACAATGCCGGTATTACCCACCGCTCGCTGTCCCGCATTACACAACCGGCAGTGATAGAAAAAGTCATGGCGGTGAACTTCTTCGCGCCGGTCCGCCTGACCCAGGGGCTGCTGCCGCTGCTGGTGCAACACCAGGCCAAAGTGGTCAACATCAGCTCGATGGCAGGCTGGATGCCTGTTTTGGGCCGGGCCGGTTACTGCGCCTCTAAATCAGCCCTGCACCAGTATTTTGAAACTTTCCGGGCTGAAATGCACAGCGACGGCGTGACAGTTCTGATGGTCTACCCGAGCTTTCTCGATACCCCCATAGAGCGCAACGCCCTCAATGGCGACGGGGGCCGCAGTCGCCATCAACGCTCTATGGTCGGTAAAATACGCCCCAGTTCGTGGATGGCCGAGCAGATTGTCACTGCCATCAGGCAAGACAAACAACGGCTGTTCCCGGATGCCTTTACCCATTTTTCCAGCCTGCTGTACCGTTTGCTGCCGCGGGTTTTTCTGCACCTGATGAGCCGGAAATTTGCCACTGAGCTTGAGGTCAAACCATGACACTGGTGTGGCTGGGCCTGGCGATTATTCTGGCCTTTGGTATTGAAGCCATGACGGGATTTGGCAGTATAGTGCTGGCGCTGTCGCTGGGGGCGCTGGTCATGGATCTGGCATCACTGGTTCATATTCTGGTGCCGCTGAATCTACTGATGACGGCGCCGCTGGTCTGGAAGCTCAGACAGCACATACAGGTTTCATTCCTGCTGCGTTCCGTGTTGCCCATGATGCTGGTCGGCACAGCCGTCGGCGTCGGGCTGACCCCCTATGTCCCCGAACTGCTGAGCAAAACCCTGTTTGCCGGCCTGATCATCTGGTTCGCCGCCCGAGCCCTGCTGCAACCAGCAGCGGTTGAGATGCCTTCACTGCGGCGGCACTCCACCATCACGGCGGCCGGGATCACCCACGGCCTGTTCGCGTCCGGCGGCCCGCTGCTGGTTTATGCGCTGGCCCGCACCTCGCTGGATAAAACCCAGTTCAGGGCAACCTTGCTGACGGTCTGGCTCAGCCTCAATGGTTGTCTGACCCTGTATTTTATCCAGGCCGGCGAACTGGCACCCTACCGGGAAACCTTGCTCTGGCTGGCACCCTGTGTCGGTATAGGGGCATGTATCGGTAACCGGCTGCACCACAGTATCGATCAGGCGCACTTCAGCAAGCTGGTGTTTGGTGTCCTGCTGGTCGTCGGGCTGATTCTGATGACCAACACATTGTTTTCCTGGGCAGCGCTCAACACTGGTTCCTAGCCATGAATGCAGGCTACAATAGTGTTTTTGTCGCTGTTGTAGCCTGATCATGTTTGATATCGCCCTGTACGAACCTGAAATTGCGCCCAATACGGGCAACATTATTCGCCTGTGCGCCAATTGCGGTGCGCATCTGCACCTGATTGAGCCGTTAGGCTTTGATCTGGAAGAGAAGAAATTACGGCGTGCCGGTCTGGACTACCACGATCTGGCCCATGTGCATCGTCACGCCAACTTTGAGGCCTTCCTGGCCGCCACTGCCGGTCGCCGCCTGTTTGCCTGCACCACCAAAACCACCCAGTACCACACTCAGGCCCGGTTTCAGGACGGCGACATACTGTTGTTCGGCCCGGAAACCCGCGGCCTGCCGGCAGCTGTCATAGAGAGCCTGCCCCAGGCGCAGCGGCTGCGCATCCCTATGCATCCGGACAGCCGCAGCCTGAATCTCTCCAACGCAGCCGCCATCATTGCCTATGAGGCCTGGCGCCAGTTTGATTTTGCCGGAGCCAGATAGCCCGGGCAGCAAGACAAAAAAAGGGGTCTGCCGACCCCTTTTTCACGATGAGATATTGAAGGCAATCGGCACTCAGATACCGTCACCGGCAATAAAAGTCTGGTAAATGCCATTAAACTGCTGGTCCATATCCATGGAAGGTTTGTCGCTGCTCGGACGGCCGACAATTTTCGCCGGTACTCCGGCCACTGTGGTATGAGGCGGCACAGGTGCCAGCACCACTGAGCCCGAACCGATCTTGGCCCCTTCACCCACTTCAATATTCCCCAGCACTTTGGCACCGGCGCCTATCATCACCCCTTCACGTATTTTAGGGTGACGGTCGCCGCACTCTTTGCCTGTCCCGCCCAGCGTCACATCCTGCAAGATAGACACATCGTTTTCGATAATTGCCGTCTCACCAATCACGATACCTGTAGCGTGGTCAAACATGATGCCCTGACCGATGCGGGCCGCCGGATGCACATCCACCTGACAAGTCACTGAAATTTGATTTTGCAGATAAATGGCCAGTGCTTCGCGCTTTTGCTTCCACAACCAGTTGGCAACACGATAGCCCTGCAAAGCGTGAAAGCCCTTCAGATACAGAAGCGGCACAGAAAATTTGTTGATAGCAGGGTCACGGTCAACGACGGCGCGAATATCGCACGCGGCCGATTCCGTCAGCATACTGTCCGCAACATACGCCTCTTCCACCACTTCCCGCACTGCCATTGCAGGCATGGAAGGGGTAGCCAGCTTGTTCGCCAGTATATAGCTGAGTGCGGCACCCAGATTATCGTGCTTAATGATGGTGGCATGGTAAAAACTGGCCAGCATGGGCTCCTGCTCAGTCAGCACCTTGGCCTCTTGCTTGATCGTCTCCCAGACGGCTTGCTGTTGACACTCCCTCACGTCGTCCCCTGTATATCCTTTATGTGTTTGCACCATAGCCTGCACCCTACTCACCTGATGAGTATCGACTGCTGATAATGGTTATAACTTTAAACTTCTCAGAAAAAAAAACAACGCGGGCTTTTTTGCCCGCGCTGTGTTGTTCCGGTAAGGCAACTTTTCCAGCCGCTCACTCGTCTTTCTTGGCCCGTGCCAGCAGATCTCTGGCGGCCTCGCGCGCATCTTTACCCTGATAAAGCACCTGATAAATCTGCTCGGTGATCGGCATATCCACACCAAAACGCTGGGCAAGAACCCAGACTTCTTTGGTATTACGATACCCCTCAACCACCTGGCCGATACTGTGCTGCGCTTCATCAACCTGTTTTCCCTGCCCCAGTGCCAAGCCAAAACGGCGGTTGCGCGACTGGTTATCGGTACAGGTCAGCACCAGATCGCCCAGCCCGGCCATACCCATAAAGGTTTCCGGCTGAGCACCCAGCGCCGCACCCAGACGGCACATCTCGGCCAGTCCGCGGGTGATCAGAGCGGTGCGGGCATTGGCACCATAACCAATCCCGTCTGACATTCCGGCACCGATAGCAATCACATTCTTCACCGCGCCACCCAGCTGCATACCGATAAAATCGTTATTGCTGTAGACCCGGAAGCTTTTATCGCAGTGAATTTTATCCTGCAGATCTTTAACAAACCCGGCATCCGGTGACGACACCGCTATCGCGGTGGGCAAACCGGCGGCCAGCTCTTTCGCGAACGTTGGCCCGGAGAGGACAGCCAGAGGCACCCCCTCGCCCAGGATCTCATGGGCGACATCCTGCAACAGACGTCCGGTTTCCGGCTCCAGCCCTTTGGTGGCCCAGCAGATCCGCGAATCATCACGCAGGAAAGGCTTCATCTGTTTCAGCACATCGGCAAAAGCATGGCTGGGCACCACCAGCAGTAAATCCCGGCTGGCTTTAACGGCGGCTTCCAGATCCACACTTAGGATCAGCGAGTCCGGAAAGGCCACGCCAGGCAGAAATGCCTCGTTGGCCCGATCTGTTTCCAGCTGCGCCATATGCGCAGCGTTATGGCCCCATAAAATGACATTAGCGCCATTACGGGCCAGCGAGATGGCCAGCGAGGTGCCGTAAGAACCGGCACCCAGCACTGTCATCGTTATTGCGTTATCAGTGATTGAGGTCATGCTGTGTCGCCAATCAGGCTTGAGTGCTTTCCTGGTTACCTTCCGCCTGACTTTGCAGGTAGTTCATGAACAGGGCATCAAAGTTAACCGGTGCCAGGTTCAGTTGCGGGAAAGTGCCTTTGACAACCAGGCTGGAGATAGTTTCACGTGCGTACGGGAACAAGATGTTCGGGCAGAATGCACCCAGGCAATGGGCCAGTTGTGGCGCTTCCATACCGGCTACAGAGAAAATACCGCCCTGCTGAACTTCACACAGGAACGCCGCTTCTGACGCATTGTTCACTGTGACTGTCAGACGCAGTACGACTTCGTACACACCTTCCGCCAGCTCACGACTCTGCGTATCCAGATCCAATTTCACTTCAGGGTTCCATTCTTTCTGGAACATTTCCGGCGAGCTTGGCGCCTCGAAAGACACATCTTTCAGGAAAATGCGTTGGATTTGGAAGTTCTGTTGCGCTTCGTTGGTCGCTGCTTCAGCCATGTTATTGTCCTTTTTTGATGATTTCGTTAAGAAATCTGTCATTTTTACCGGAATCTTCCGGCCTGAAATAAAGGGCAGCTGACACCGTCAGCCACCTGAGAGTTCAAGAACTTATTTCTTTCCCTGCACCAGAGGCAAATTGGCCTCATTCCAGGAAATCAATCCGTCCTTCAGCAGGCTAACTTTAGCGTAACCCGCTTTGTGCAGCAGGCTGGCACTTTCCTGCGCCGTCTGACCTGTTTTGCATACCACAATGATGGGGGCTGACTTATACTTTTCAAGCAGTCCAAAGTTCTCGGCTTTAATTTCGCTTGGTAAAATGTGAAGTGCGCCTGCAATGTGGCCACGCTGGAAATCATCTTTGCTGCGAATATCGACAAACACGCCGTCTTCACGGTTGACCAGCACTGTCGCCTGATTAGGGGTGACAACGGCATAACCCGCGGTTTTTTGCTTCACCATGGAAGATATCAGGGCCAGAACCAGGCCAACCCAGACCAGTGACAAAATGGGATTACTCGTAACAAACTCTATGAATTGCTGCATGATTTTCGCTCTATTAACCTTTACTGCCTGCCGGATTCCCGCACAGTGGCAAGATTCAACCAAAATTAAGGAAACTGAGTATACCTGTGGCCGGAATGATGTACAGCCACCCGCCACATTTACGCGTCACGGCTCACTGCTTTCTGCGCAATAACCACACATCGCAAGGCGCCGCCTATAACTACAATAGAAAAAAACGCATTCTCAGATCTTACGTTACACAGTAGAAATGAATATATTCTAGGTAGTAAAGATAACAAACCATTTACAGCAATGTTTGATCTGAACTACAAAGTAGCGGTGATTTTGTAGTAAAATTACCGACCTGACTACTTACCTGAGCGCCTTGATACGACATTACAGCCGGATGTTGAGGTAATTGGTCTACATTTTCAGATTGTTCACATTTATGGAGAGGACAGCTTATGTCTGCTAAGAAACCACTGGCTCTGGTGATTCTGGACGGTTGGGGATACCGCGAAGATACCGCAAATAACGCGATTGCCAACGCCAACACCCCGGTACTGGATAACCTGATGGCGCATGAAGCCAACACCCTGATCCAGGCCTCCGGGCTGGACGTGGGTCTGCCTGATGGCCAGATGGGTAACTCAGAAGTGGGCCATACCAATATCGGTGCCGGCCGCGTGGTGTATCAGGATCTGACCCGCATTGCCAAATCCATCTCCGACGGTGAATTCCAGCATAATCCTACACTGGTGAAAGCCATGGACAGCGCTATCTCAGCGGGGAAAGCCGTTCACATCATGGGCCTGATGTCACCGGGCGGTGTTCACAGCCACGAAGATCACATTGAAGCGGCCGTGAAAATGGCGGCAGAACGCGGTGCCGAGCATATTTACCTGCACTGTTTCCTGGACGGCCGTGACACGCCACCGCGCAGCGCACAAGCCTCTCTGGAACGTTTCGACGCGCTGTTTGCCCAGCTGGGCAAAGGCCGCACCGCCTCTCTGATTGGCCGTTACTACGCCATGGACAGGGATAACAACTGGGAGCGTGTCGAGTCTGCCTATGATCTGCTGACCGCAGCCAAAGGGGATTTCACCGCCGCCTCTGCCGTCGAAGGCCTGCAGGCTGCGTATGCCCGCGAAGAAAACGACGAATTCGTCAAAGCCACTGTGCTGCGTGCCGACGGCCAGCCTGATGCTGCCATGCAGGACGGTGATGCAGTTGTCTTCATGAACTTCCGTGCCGACCGGGCCCGTCAGATTTCCCGCGCCTTCCTGCCTGCTTTCAGCAGCTTTGAACGCAAACAGTTCCCGGCATTGCACTTCGTGACCCTGACCCAATATGCCGCCGATATCGATTTGCCATCCGCGTTCCCGCCGGAAAGCCTGACCAACACCTTGGGCGAATGGCTGTCGAAACAAGGCAAAACCCAGCTGCGCATTTCTGAAACCGAGAAATATGCCCACGTGACCTTCTTCTTCAACGGCGGTGTCGAAACCGAGTTTGACGGCGAGTCCCGCGCTCTGGTGGCATCTCCTAAGGTCGCCACTTATGATCTGCAGCCTGAAATGAGCGCCCCTGAGCTGACCGACAAGCTGGTCGCGGCCATCAAAGGCGGCGAATTCGATATGATCATCTGTAACTACCCGAACGGCGACATGGTCGGCCACACAGGTGTGTACGATGCGGCGGTGAAAGCCTGTGAAGCGATTGATGAAAGTATCGGCCGCGTGGTTGAAGCCATTAAAGAAGCGGGCGGACAGCTGCTGATCACCGCTGACCACGGTAACGCTGAAATGATGGTGAACCCGGAAACCGGGGGCATTCATACCGCCCACACTAACCTGCCTGTGCCGCTGATTTATGTCGGCGACAAGCAGATCAGCCTGAAAGACGGCGGTAAGCTGTCTGATCTGGCGCCAACCATGCTGTCATTGACCGGGCTCCAAATCCCGTCAGAGATGACTGGTCAGGTGCTGTACGATCTGAAATAATCCCTGCCATGCGGGAATTATTTTATTGTGTCATCGGTACACTCCGCGCCAGTGCCTTAGGCACTGGCGCTTTGTTATGCCTGGCGTTCAGTGCATCCGTGTCTGCTGACGGTCAGAATCAGCTTGATGGCATGAAGCAGGAAATCGCACGGCAGCAAAAACAGCTGAGCGATAAAAAACAGCAGCTCAACGATGTCCAGAAAACCCTGAAACAACAGGAGCTGGCCATCGCCAGAGCGGCCGGCAATATTCACGCCGCCGAGCAAAAGGTCGACGGCCTGACACTTTCTATCAGCCAACTGGAAAAAGAACAGCAGGCGCTGCTACAACGCCAGATTGGCCAGCGTGAGCTGCTGAAAGAACTGCTCACCAGCCAGTACAAAATGGGCAAATCCTCGCCGCTCGCCAACTTGCTGGGCGAAAGCGACCCTGCCCGGTTAGACCGAATGGCCATCTACGCCTCGCACCTCAGCCAGGCTCGCAGCCATGCGCTGGATGAACTGGCCGCCACGGATACCGAACTGCAGCTCAAAAAACATCAGTTAAGCGAACAGCGTAATGAGCAGCAAACCCTGCTTAGCCAGCTGAAAAAAGACAGGGCGACACTGCTGGGCAGCCAGCAGGCGCGTAAAAGCACGGTCAGGGAATTGCAGGGCCAGTTGAACGCAGATAAACGCTACTTAACTGAACTGAAAAGCAATGAATCACGCCTGATCACCGAAATTGCCAAAGCCCGCAAAGCGGCCGAGGACGCGGCGCGTCAGGCCAGAGTCAGTATGGATGGACTGGGCAAATACAAAGGTAAATTGCCCTGGCCGGTTTCGGGCAGAATTCGCCACGCATACGGTAGCCCGCTTCAGGGTGAGCTGCGCTGGAAAGGCATGGTGATCGGTCAAGCTGTGGGCAGCGAAGTAAAAGCCGTACATGGCGGGAAAGTCGTCTTTGCCGACTGGTTGCGCGGCTACGGCCTGATGGTTGCCGTGGATCACGGCCAAGGCGATATGACCTTCTACGGTTATAACCAGACCGTGCTGAAAAAAGTGGGCGATACCGTGCAGCGTAACGAAGCCATTGCCTTGGTTGGCGACAGCGGCGGGCAGGAATCACCGGGACTGTATTTTGAAATCCGCCGTAAAGGCACGCCAACCAATCCGCAGCCCTGGCTGACCCGTTAACCGCATTTTATGACACGCAGCACCCAGTAGCAGAACAAGGATGGTTCGAATGAAGGGGTTATTCAGTGTAGGGCTGGTCTGGCTGTGGCTCTGGGCATCGCCGGCACAAGCGGCCAGACTGGCGATTGTGATTGATGATCTGGGTTATCAGCATATGCCTTCCCCGTTATCAGCACTCCCGCCACAAATCAGTGTCTCCATCTTGCCGGAGACACCTTATGACCAGCTGACCGCCCACCAGGCCCGGCGGGAATTCAGAGACGTGCTGCTCCACATGCCGATGCAGCCAAGCAGGACGGCGCCACTTGAAATGACGACCCTGACCGAGGCCATGAGCAAGGAAGAACTTCAGAGTAAGCTCCGCTATGCGCTGACACGCGTGCCGGGTGCGGTTGCGGTCAATAATCATATGGGCAGTGCCCTGACCCAGAATCCGACCGCGATGGGCTGGGTGATGGAAGTGCTGAAACAAGAGCATCTGGCCTTTCTCGACAGCCGCACCACGGCCAGATCCGTCGCGCAATCGCAAGCTCAGGCGGCTCACATTCCCGCCCTGCGCCGCCATGTTTTCCTGGATCATGTCCCGACCGAAACCTTCATCCGCCGCCAGCTGAAACAGGCCGTCTTACAGGCGAAAAAACAAGGCACTGTGATCGCGATAGGCCACCCGCACCCAATCACACTATCGACACTCACTGCCATGCTGCCCGAAATTCAGCAACAGGTCACCCTGGTTCGCTTGTCTGAGCTGTTTCCCGCCGGCAGCTGACAAAAAAACGGTGTGCCGAGGCACACCGTTCCGTTTGTTTGCATCTGAGGGGAAATCAGTCCCAGCTCAGAATGACTTTACCGGACTGGCCGGAGCGCATGACATCAAAGCCCTGCTGGAAGTCATCCACATTATAGTGGTGGGTAATGATTGGGCTCAGATCCAGGCCAGACTGAATCAGGCTCGCCATCTTGTACCAGGTTTCGAACATTTCACGGCCATAGATACCTTTGATCACCAGACCTTTGAAAATCACCTGAGTCCAGTCGATACCCATGCTCGATGGCGGAATGCCCAGCATAGCCACCTTACCGCCGTGGTTCATGCTCGACAGCATGCTGTTAAACGCAGCAGGCACACCCGACATTTCCAGACCGACATCGAAGCCCTCTGTCATGCCCAGCTCTGCCATCACGCCTTCCAGCTTTTGCTCTGCCACGTTGACCGCACGGGTCACACCCATCTTGCGGGCCAGATCCAGCCGGTATTCGTTCACATCAGTAATCACGACATGACGGGCACCTACGTGCTTGGCAACCGCCGCCGCCATGATACCAATAGGGCCGGCACCTGTGATCAGCACATCTTCGCCTACCAGGTCGAAAGACAGCGCAGTGTGCACAGCATTGCCGAACGGGTCAAAAATCGACGCCAGATCGTCAGAAATGTTGTCCGGGATCTTGAATGCGTTGAACGCCGGAATCACCAGATACTCAGCAAAGGCCCCTTCACGGTTGACACCCACGCCGATAGTGTTACGGCACAGATGGGTGCGGCCGCCACGGCAGTTACGGCAGTGGCCGCAAGTGATATGGCCTTCGCCGGAAACACGGTCACCGATGTCAAAACCACGGACTTCCTGGCCAATCGCGACCACT
Source organism: Photobacterium sp. 2_MG-2023 (assembly GCF_030547675.1). Lineage (NCBI taxonomy): Bacteria > Pseudomonadati > Pseudomonadota > Gammaproteobacteria > Vibrionales > Vibrionaceae > Photobacterium > Photobacterium sp. 2_MG-2023. The sequence goes on along the minus strand of NZ_JAUOQQ010000004.1, from coordinate 119,410 downwards.
TCACCCACGTATTCGTGACCCACCACCATAGGCACTGGAATCGTATTTTGTGACCACTCGTCCCAGTTATAGATATGGACGTCAGTGCCACAGATAGCGGTTTTCTTAATCTTGATCAGCAGATCGTTATGGCCCAGTTCAGGCTTGTCGACCTCTGTCATCCAGATGCCTTCTTCTGGCTTCAGTTTTGCTAATGCTTTAATTTTCATGATGCTTTCCACAAGTAGCCCAGAAGCGGTATCACACCGCTCCTGCAGCAAATTCAGTGATTATCAGATGATGCCCATCTCTTTACCAATGCGAATAAACGCATCGATAGTATTGTTCAGCTGCTCTGCGCTGTGCGCGGCAGACATCTGAGTACGGATACGCGCCTGGCCTTTCGGCACCACAGGGTAAGAAAAGCCCACCACGTAAATGCCTTCTTTCAGTGCACGCTCAGCAAACTCGGCGGCTACTTTAGCATCACCCAGCATGATTGGGATAATGGCATGATCGGCACCTGCCAGCGTGAAGCCGGCATCAGACATACGGGTGCGGAACTGCTCAGCATTTTTCCACAGCGTTGCACGCAGATCGCTGCTTTCTGCCAGCAGATCCAGCACGCGGATAGAGGCTGACACAATCGCCGGGGCCAGCGAGTTAGAAAACAGGTACGGACGAGAACGCTGGCGCAGCCAGTCGATCACTTCTTTCTTACCTGCGGTATAACCGCCTGACGCTCCGCCCAGGGCTTTACCCAGCGTACCTGTGATGATATCGATACGATCAATCACATCATGATATTCATGAGTACCACGGCCATTGTCACCCATAAAGCCTACGGCGTGGGAATCATCGACCATTACCAGCGCATCATACTTGTCCGCCAGATCACAGATAGCCGGCAGGTTTGCTACCACGCCATCCATAGAGAAGACACCGTCGGTTACAATCAGCTTGTGGCGCACACCGGCTTCATTGGCAGCGATCAGCTGTTGCTCCAGCTCGGCCATGTCATTGTTGGCGTAGCGGAAGCGTTTTGCTTTACACAGACGTACACCGTCGATGATAGAAGCGTGGTTCAGCGCATCAGAAATAATGGCATCTTCAGGGCCGAGAATGGTCTCGAACAGACCTGCATTTGCATCAAAACACGAAGAGTAAAGGATAGTGTCTTCCATGCCTAAGAAGGCCGACAGCTTACTCTCCAGCTCTTTATGTGCGTCCTGCGTACCGCAGATAAAACGCACTGAAGCCATACCAAAACCGTGCTCATCCATGCCTTGTTTGGCAGCCTCAATCAACGCCGGGTGGTTAGCCAGACCCAGGTAGTTGTTGGCACAGAAATTCAACACCTGATCACCGCTGGCAATCGCAATATTGGCTTCCTGAGCAGAAGTGATTACACGCTCACTTTTGTATAATCCTTCTGCTTTCACTTCCTGAATCTGATCGGCGATCTGTTGATAAAAGGCAGCTGACATCTTGCTCTCCAAACATGTAAAGGCGTATTTGCCACTTTTAGCGAACAACCTACTATTAAATTAGCAATCATTCGCCACAATGTTACAAAGTTTGCCGGATTCTAAGAGCTAAACTCTACTCAGTCGACAACTATGAAACATCCCGCTCCACTTGATCACAATAATGTGATTCAAGTTGAAGAACGACATCCCGCCCCTCCATACTGGTCAGAGGTCTTATTACTGAAAGCATCTGCAGCACCCCCTGATAGATGACAGCTTTGGTAATTTTAGCCTCAGGTGCCTGCGCGGTCTGGTAACTGATCCAGCTGGTTGCCACCAGCTTGAGCGTGGTTGCCAGGCTAAGCAAATCATCATCGTTCAGGGTGACCAACCCTAAGGAACGAAAATGGCGCATCACCACCATGATATCCTGATGGAGGTTTTCCTGCGCTTCCAGATACTTATGCTGTAGCACAGGATCCCGGCTGAGAATGTCGGGCAGATTGGCGTAGAAGAAACGGTAACGCCACATCAGCATAAATACCGCATCGAGGTATTGCAGCAGGCTGTCAGCAGACAACACCGCCTCTTCCCGCGGCTGGAAGCGAACCCGCAAATCCTGAGCGTATTCATCAAAAATACTGTGTATAATCTCTTCTTTATTACGAAAATGGTAATACAGGTTGCCTGGGCTGATGCCCATATATGCCGCAATATGGTTGGTGGTGACGTTGGGTTCCCCTCCGTCATTAAACAACTCCAATGCAGCATGAATGATTTTATCGCGGGTTTTCATAAGCCTCTCACTTGCGTCGCCCTGGGCAGTCTCGGTTTGTTATCTTATGTGGGTCAAAATCAAGATCAACAAACCCTGATGATGTTATCATAACTACTGACTAAATTTTGACGCGGTGGTGCAGTTCTTCTGCTACGCTTCTGGCCTCTTACTACCGGGTCCATCTGACAAAACTGGAAGTGCCATGATTATAGTGACTGGTGGCGCCGGCATGATCGGCAGCAACATTGTAAAAGCGCTCAATGAACAAGGGTATAGCGACATTCTGGTCGTCGACAACCTCAAAGACGGTACCAAGTTCGCTAATCTGGTCGATTTGGATATCGCCGATTATATGGACAAAGAAGATTTCATCACCCAAATCATGGCGGGTGATGACTTTGGCCCGATTGAAGCCGTCTTCCACGAAGGCGCCTGCTCTGCTACCACAGAGTGGGACGGCAAATACATGATGCTCAATAATTACGAGTATTCCAAAGAGCTGCTGCACTTCTGCCTGGAGCGCGAGATCCCGTTCCTGTATGCCTCTTCCGCCGCGACCTACGGCGGCCGTGACCGTGATTTCATTGAAGAAAAAGCCTACGAAGGTGCGCTGAACGTTTACGGTTACTCCAAGCAGCTGTTTGACAACTATGTCCGCCGCCTGTGGCAAGACGCCGAAGCGCACGGTGAAACGCTGTCACAAATCACCGGTTTCCGTTACTTCAACGTCTACGGCCCGCGTGAGCAACACAAAGGCAGCATGGCATCAGTGGCTTTCCACCTGAATGAACAAATTGCAAAAGGCGAAATGCCGAAGTTATTCGAAGGGTCAGACACCTTTAAACGCGACTTCATTTATGTTGGCGATGTTTGCAAAGTGAATTTGTGGTTCTGGCAAAATGGCGTCTCTGGCATTTTCAACTGCGGCACTGGCCGGGCAGAAAGTTTTCAGGCCGTAGCAGATGCAGTCATCAAGCATCACGGTAAAGGTCAGGTAGAATCTGTTCCGTTTCCTGAGCACCTGAAAGGCCGCTATCAGGCCTATACTCAGGCAGATCTGACCAAAGTCCGTGCCGCGGGTTATAACGAAGCGTTTAAAACCGTTGCCGAAGGCGTCGCTGAGTATATGGCGATTCTGAACAACTAATACTAACAAACCTTTCAGCGACACCCTGATTCGCTCTGGGTGTCGCTGACTTGTATAAAAAGATTGATTTGATGACTATACCAACTTTCGTTGTCAGCTTAGCGCGGTCTTCTCATCGCCGTGAGCACATGCAAACGTTAATGGCTCAGGCTGAGGTTCCTTTCCAGTTTTTTGATGCCGTTGATGGCATTGACTCTGAACATTTCCTGCACAGTGAAAAGGCTACACCAGCGCTAACCTTCAAACGAAAAGGCTATCAATTGGTCACGGCTGAAGTTGCCTGTTTTGCCAGTCACTATGCCCTGTGGGAAAAGTGCCTTGAACTGGATACGCCAATATTGATCCTCGAAGACAATGTCAACGTGCTGGCTGACGACGTTCACTCCGTGCTGGCTGACATTCAGCCATACATTGAACAATACCATTACATTAAACTGTCAGCGCATCAGCCAAATACATTTAAAGCCCTGTTTGCTGTCTCAGATACCCACTCAATCGGTGTTTACCGAAAAGGCACCTGCGGTACCAGCGCTTACATCATTACACCGGTTGCCGCAAAAAGTTTCCTGGACAATGCCCAGCTGTTTATCGAGCCGGTCGACGACTATATGGAGAAGCCCTGGCGACACGGTATTCATGCCTACCATGTCTATCCGTCAGTGTTTGAACGCTCGCAAACTGCGACTACAATTGGCTCCACCCGCAAACAGAAACAATCTGTGGGATTCTCCCACAAACTGTACATCGAAGGTTTCAGAACATATGAAACTATTATGAGAAAACTGAAAAGCATAAAATAAAAAATAATCAGCCTTATCAATATGACCCACTATTTCAGAGCAATCAGTGATGCAATTTAACGCGCAAATAAAACGACTCATTAACTCTCGGGGCTTTTGTCTGGCGATGCTGTGCTGCATTGTGGGCTATGTGCTGTTCAAGCGCTCTTACCGCGAAATAGGCGATATCTTTCAGTCAGTCTTTTTGCTGGCGTCCGTGGCAGCCTTATTTGTCGACAGAAAACAGTTCGCCAAAGATAAAATGTTGTGGGCACTATTCTTTGCTATCGCTATTCAGATACTCAGCTGGGCCAATTCGCTGATAGACATACCTGAACTCGCCTATTCCAGCCCGCATATTGGTGTGTTAGCTGACCTGTTTGTCTTTATTTTTGTTGCCTATTGGCTGAAAGGATCACTCAACAATGTTTACCTGATCTGGTGGGCTATGTGCCTGGGTATTTTGCTGGCGTTTTACAGCCATTCCGACATTGTTCAGCAGGTGCAATTGGGGCTCCAGGGTGTTCGCATCGATTTCAATATCATCAATGCCCAGTATCCGGCCATGTACAGCGGAGTTGGCTTTCTGCTCTCCTCCTTCTTTCTGGTGAAGTACCTGTGCCTCAGTGTCCGGACCAGAAAGGCTCAATATATTGCTCTTTTCTTCTCTGCGCTGCTGCTGTTTATTGCCTTTGTTTTCGTAGTGATTACTACCCAGTCCCGTCAGGTTTGGGTCGGTTTGCTGGCAGCCTATGTTATAGGCACGGTTCTTTATGCCATATTACATAAAGAAAAGCTGAATAAGATCATTCTGGTAGGTTCATTGTCTCTGTTGGGATTTGCCTTCTACTCCTATGCCAGCATGCCTTTAGTCCATGACAGAGTGCAAAGAGAGATGGGCACCGCCACCAGCATAGTCACTAATGGTGACATGTCTAAAATACCGTTCAACAGTGCGGGTACGCGCCTGCATTTATGGTACGAATCCATCAAATGGATCAAAGAAAGACCACTGCTGGGCAGCGGCTACAACACCCGTGAGACGGTCATTAAACAGGCAACGCATTTTCCACCCAATATCCATAAGTATTTCACGCACCTGCACAGTTCGCACATCGAACTGCTGGTCTCCTACGGTATCGTGGGCCTGGCGTTAATGTATTTTGTCTTCGGATGGGTCATTCGAAGTACTCAAGTTGCCCCAGAGAAACGCGGTATCAACGAGGTTCTGCTGATTTCTGTACTGTTTACTGTTTACTGGCTGACAGTAAACCTGTTCGAGTCATTCTTCTTTTCCAATAATGGTCAGTGGATCCATAACGTGATGTTAGGCAGTTGTTATACCTTCTACCTCACGTATAAACTGAACCGTTTACCGCCTTCAGAACAAGCGAGCTCATGATTAAAAGAATCCACGCCATCTGGCTTGGCAATAAAATGCCACCATTAGCCTTCGTCTGTATTGATGACTGGAAAAAACAAGGTTTTGACTACACCCTGTGGACGGAAAACAATCCGCTGCTTCAGCAATGGATCAGCGAATGCCGGTTTGCAAAAGAGTGTTACGATAAGGGCCTGCTGGCCTTTGTCACTGATTATCTGCGATTGAAAATTCTCCAGCATGAGGGCGGACTGTATCTGGATGTGGATGTCACCATCCAGCAGGATCCTTTCCCGTTATTTGACAATTGCCTGTTTTCAGTAGGTTATGAGACGGAGGCACTGCTGGGCACCGCAGCTATCTATGCAGAGCCGCATTCGACGATTCTGAATCAACTCATTCAATTCTATGAGAATGACATTTATCAGTCCCCGCTGTATATGGGCCCTGACATCATGACTCACTTCCTGATCGAGAAAGCCCTCAGCAACACTGAAAGCAGCCAGCTTTACCCGGTAGCCTATTTTTATAACTATCAGGGTGAACCCATGCATTTTGAAAAACCCGCCAATGCTTATCTGACACACTGGTTTCAGCACAGCTGGAAAAAGTCGAAAGGACTGGTGTTTCTGAAATCCAAGCACATGGGACTACTGGGGAAATTCTACGTCTGGCAGAAGTATTTTTTCCGTACATAATCATGCCGCTCCTGTTTCCAACCGGTTGATTAGAGTTTACAGCTAAAAGAGAGAGCATCTTTTGACTACAGTCCGAACCCGCGTATCACAGGATGAACTGGCACCAGGCTATCGTCCGTCTTTCCAGTGGTCTTTTTTGCACCCCCGTCATTGGGGAACTTGGATCAGTATTCTGCTGTTAAGCCTGCTGGCACTGTTGCCCTGGAGAATCCGCGATCCAATCGCGGGCTTTCTGGGTTTGCACATAGGTCGGAAAGTCAAAAAAGCACGGCACCGTGCCAGAGTTAACCTGACACTGTGCTTTCCGGAACTGACCGATCAAGAACGGGAAGAGAAAATCGACGCCATGTTCACAGTCGCCGCCAAAGTGGTTTTGGCCATGGGCGAATTGTTGTTCAGAAGTCGCCGCCATCTCCAGCAGCGCACTGAAGTTTTCGGTCAGAAAAATATTGATAAAGAAGTTGAAGCAGGCAATCCTGTCATTATTTTAGTCCCTCACTGTTGGGCCATTGACTTTCCGGCTATCTACTGGGCATCACTGGGTCTGCCTGTCGCTGCTTTGATGCAGCCTCAACATCGCCAACCCGTTTTCGACTGGTTAATCAGTTGTCAGCGTCTGCAGTATGGGGGAATTTGTTATGCACGAGAAGGCGGATTAAAGCCTTATTTTCGTGCAATCAAGTCAGGTTTTCTCGGCTATTACCTACCTGATGAGGACTTCGGGCCAGAGCAGAGCCAGTTTACTGATTTCTTTGCGACTCAAAAGGCGACATTTTCTGGTCTGGGTAAGATTGCCAAACTGACAGGCGCCTCCGTAGTACCTATGATCCCTGTATACAACACGACAAACGGTAAATTTGAGATTCATATCTCCCCGGCACTGAAACCACTTCCGGGGCCTGATGCGCAGCATGATGCCAATTTACTGGCAAACGCACTGGAAAAAATGGTCGCCCCCTACCCTGAGCAGTACATGTGGAATCTGCAATTGCTGAAAACACGCCCTGATGGCAGCAAACCCTACTGAAGTTAATGAGCAGCGTCATATGAAAATTCTTATTATCGGTCCATCCTGGGTTGGCGACATGGTGATGTCGCAATGTCTGTATACCAGTCTGAAACAGCGGTATCCGCAGGCTGAGATTGATGTGCTGGCACCGGCCTGGTGCCGGCCTATCCTGGAGCGCATGCCCGAGGTACACCGCGCGCTTGAGATGCCAATCGGCCACGGTGAATTTAACCTCAAAGGTCGCTACCGGATTGGACGCTCTTTGCGTGAGCATGGCTATGATCAGGCGTATATCCTGCCTAATTCGGCGAAATCTGCGCTGATCCCGTTTTTTGCCCGCATTCCGGTCCGTACCGGCTGGAAAGGAGAAAGCCGCTACGGTCTGCTCACTGATCTGCGTGGCAACAAGCGTGATTTCGGCCTGATGATCGAGCGCTACTGCGCACTGGCTTATCCCAAAGCGGACATGACAGGCAGTGCGGCGCTGCCACTACTTCCCAAGCCGGCACTGACGGTTGACAGTCACAATCAGGCCAGCGCAATGAAGCGCCTGGCGCTCAATAGCGATCGCCCTGTGATTGGCCTTTGCCCGGGGGCGGAATTTGGTCCGGCCAAACGCTGGCCTGACGCCTATTTTGCTCAGGTCGCGCAGAGAATGATTGAGCAGGGTAAACAGGTCTGGCTGTTCGGCTCGGCAAAAGATCAGCCTGTCACCGCCGCCATCAAGCAAGCCCTTCCTGCTGAATTACAAGCTTTCTGCCACGATTTAGCCGGACAAACCAGCCTGATTGAAGCGGTTGATCTGCTCGCTGCCTGCCATACGGTTGTCAGTAACGATTCGGGGCTGATGCATGTCTCCGCGGCGGTTGGCTGTAGAGTAGTCGCTATTTACGGCTCGACCTCACCAGACTATACCCCGCCACTGGCAGAACAGGTCGCCATCGTATATACAGATATTGAGTGCCGTCCGTGCTTTAAACGTGAATGTCCCTACGGGCACCTTAAGTGCCTGAAAGACTTACCGGCAGATCGTGTCATTCAAGCCATTGACGACCTAACGACTCCCAAAACAGATTAATGATGACCTTGATACAACGACATAAAAATAACAAAGTCGCTTTTTACAGTCGTAACATACTGCGCTCTCTGACGCCCAAGCTAATCTACCATCGCAGGTTACAGTACCTGCTGAATACGCTGGACAGCTACGACAGGCAGTACATTGTCTCCAGGGTCAATTACTACCTCAAGCACAATGACGCATTCTCATTGCCCGACGATAAAGCCGTATCCATCAAGCGCTATCGCAAAAAAGGTCAGAGTGCCTATTATTACGATCTGAAAGAATACCTGCATTACTTTGATCGGCACTTCAAAGTGACCTACCGCTTTGGCGATGACACCCACCTGGAACCTTACCCGTTCCTGGTCAAAGCCAGACCTATTGCCGGTGACAATGCCAACGCCGTTTTATTTAAGCTCAATAAAGTCCGCCACTTTAATTTCATTGAAGATTCGCTGAGTTTTCGTGAAAAAACTGACAAGGCCGTCTGGCGCGGTGCCGCCTACCAGCCCCATCGTGCCAGCTTCGTCAGGCAATACTACAATCATCCCCTTTGTGATATCGGCCAGACCAACCCAGGCGACACACCGCAGCCGTGGGATAAAGGCTTCATGTCGATTGCTGAGCAGCTCGGTTATAAATTTATTCTCTGTATCGAAGGCAACGATGTCGCCACTAACCTGAAGTGGGCCATGTCATCGAACTCTCTGTGTATGATGCCCAAACCTAAATACGAGACATGGTTTATGGAAGGAACACTCAAGGCTGGGGTCCATTATGTCGAGCTGAAGGATGACTTTTCTGATTTAGAAGAAAAGATTCACTACTACAATCAGCACCCTGAAGCGGCCGAGGCTATCATTGCCAATGCTCATGAGCACGTCCACCAGTTCTGTCATCCGCGGCAGGAGAAACTGATAGGTCTGCTGGTACTGAAGAAATATTTCGAACTGTCCGGCCAATGGCAACGGGAAGCGAATAAGTGATGCTACGCTTTCTCTACACCTGCCTGCTCGCTGTAGCGGCTCCGATACTGCTGGTGTCACTCTATAAAAAGCGGCCGGGTGTCCCGCCTATTGGTCAGCGCTGGAAAGAGCATTTCGGGGTCAGTCCTCAGGTGCAGGGCCAGCGTCCACTTTGGATACATGCAGTGTCCGTCGGGGAAACCCTGGCTGTCACGCCGCTGATCAAAGCCCTGAAAGCCCAATATCCCGATTTACCGATACTGCTGACGACCACAACAGCCACGGGAGCAGAACAGGCCGCACGCCTCGGATCACTGGTTGAGCACCGCTATATGCCGCTCGATTTTCCCTGGGCACTGCGCCGCTTCATCCGAATACAGCAACCGCGGGCACTGTGCATCATGGAAACTGAGCTCTGGCCCAACACGCTGGCGGAAACAAAGCATGCCGGCCTGCCCGTCACTGTGTTCAACGCCCGCTTATCTGAGCGCTCCTGCCAGCGCTATGCCAGAGTACAACCTCTGTTTAACCTGCTTGCCTGTAACCTGGATCAGGTATTATGCCAGCATCAGGATGATGCCGAGCGCTTCATCCGCTTAGGCGTTTCGCCGGAAGCGGTACAGATTACCGGCTCTATCAAGTTTGACCTTGCTTTACCTGAAGGGCTGGAACAGGCCAGCGAAATACTGAGAGATGAGCTGGGCAGCCAGCGTCCGGTGTGGATTGCCGCCAGCACCCACCAGGGCGAAGATGAGCAGGTACTTGAGGCGCACAGACAGATTTTACGCCGCCATCCTGACGCGCTGCTGATTCTGGTGCCAAGGCACCCCGAGCGATTCGACCCTGTCTACGCGCTGATTGATCAACAGGGTTTTACCGCCGCCCGCCGCACTCAGAGCAATGAGCCGCTGGCCGGTAAACAAGTCTATCTGGCCGACACTATGGGCGAAATGATGCTGCTGCTCGGCGCCTGCGATCTCGCGTTTGTCGGCGGCAGCCTGCTGGGCAACAAAGTCGGCGGTCACAACTTGCTTGAGCCTGCCGCACTGGCAAAACCTGTTCTGAGTGGCCCGAGCTATTACAACTTTACCGACATTACCACTCAGCTGTTAAACGCGGGTGGCGCAGAAATCGTCGGCAACAGCGAGGAATTAGCGCGCGCCGTGTCACGCCTGATGGCGGATAAAGCAGAACAAGCCAAGACAGGCCAGGCCGCCCTTGACGTGGTAAAAACCAATCAAGGCGCCATAGCGCGCACCTTGCATGCACTCTCTGCCAGCTTCAATTAATCGGCAGGCGATCGGCGGTAACCTGACAACAGTTGCTGCCAGTCGCTTTCCTGCCAGTGAATACCGGCTTTATCGACTTCTTTGACAAAAGAGCGGCGCAGCCGGGACAAGTTGTCCTCCTGCCAGCCATCATCGTCACGATGAATACTGCATTTATCAAAATCGATCAGCCAGATCTGCTCTTGATTATCCAGCAAAATATTGTGCGCATTCAGGTCAGTGTGATTAACCCAGCAATCGTGCATACGGCGAACCATGTCGCCCACCGCCTGCCATTGCCCGGCTGACAAGGCGCCCTGCTGCAAACGAGCCACCAGGTCAGTCGCCTGCGGTACTTTTTCTGTCAGCAGATCAGCCCGATAGTAAGGCCCGGATTTACACACCCTTGCCGCGACAGGTCTCGGCACTCTGACGCCCTGCTCCACCAGATGCTGCAACAGGGTAAATTCAGCCATGCTGCGGCAAGTTGACCAGGTGTTAAACCAATACTGATCTTTCACCAGCTTACCGAACAGCCCGCCACGGAAGTAATGCCGCAATGCCATATCGATCTGTTCGCCGCGCACAAACCAGGTGGTTCCCCGCCCTTTGGCACTGCCCAGCACAGCCTGCTGACGCTGCCAGAAATCCGGCTCAAAGCACTGCCAGGGATCTTCTGCCAGCAAAGCAGGGTCAAACATGACCTGGCAGTTATCTTGCTCCCGTATTTCCATTGCGCGGTATCCCAAACTACTGAAAAGATCTATTTTATACAGGTTTGTCCGTGCCCGTCATGGGATAGACAGAATCTTTGCACAGTGTTCGCGCAATCACGCTGATTCCGGCATGCTATATGTATATAATTCCCAACACACAATCACATCTATTCCGTTGAAAGCAGGTGTCATGACATTATTCCACTCCGCTCCCCAGTCTTTGTGCATCCTGCGCCTGTCGGCGATTGGTGATGTCTGCAACAGTATTGCCATGGCACAGGCTATCCAGCGGCAATGGCCTCAAACGCGCCTGACCTGGATCTGCGGTAAAGCAGAGGCACGGCTGCTGAAAGATTTACCGGGCATCCGGGTGATCATCTTCGATAAAAAGCAGGGCTGGCAGGGTTACAAAGCTGTCTGGCAGGCACTCAAAGGCGAACGTTTTGATGCGCTTTTGCATATGCAAACCGCCATTCGTGCCAGTATCGTCAGTCTCGGTATCAAAGCCAGATACAAGCTGGGATTTGATGCCGCCCGCAGCAGCGATCTTCAGCAGCTGTTCACCAATGTGAAAGTCCCGTCACCGGATTCCCCCCATGTGCTGGATGGCTTCATGCAGTTTGCCGCCACTCTGGGCGTTACCGATCTGACACCTAAGTGGGATATCCCTTTATCTGAAGATGACCACCGTTGGGCCGATCAGCAAATCCATCAGGACGCAACATTGGTCATCACACCCGCAGCCAGTAAAGGCTATAAAAACTGGACGCCGGAAGGGTATGCCGAATTAGCCCGCCATGCCCGCCAGCAGGGCTATGAGATCATTCTGGCCGGCAGCCCGGCAAAGATTGAGATTGATCTGGGCAATGCCATTGAAGAAAATCTGAATTTTCCGATCACCAACCTGATTGGCCAGAGCAGCCTGAAACAACTGCTGGCCCTGCTACAGAAAGCAGCACTGGTGTGCGCGCCGGATACCGGCCCGGCCCACATGGCGGTGGCTGTCGGTACCCCGGTGCTGGGATTGTATGCCCACCATAACCCCAAACGTACCGGCCCTTACCTGTCACGGCAGTATGTAGTGAGTGTATACGATGAATGCATTGCGGCCGAAACAGGTAAAGCCCCTGAGTTGCTGCCCTGGCGCAGCCGGGTCAAAGATGACGCAGCGATGAAACGTATCACGGCAGAGCGCGTCATCGCTATGTTCGACAAAATTACCTCTGAACTGTGATCGTATGCATTTCAGACGAAATGAAAGCGATAGATTGATCCCTGAATCAGGGCCGGGGTTTTACATTCCCCACCCCGGTCGGCATAATCGTTCGCATATCACTGCTTTGACAGTCACTACTCATCTACCTGAAAACTGGACACCTAATGGCGCCTAACACCTCCAACACCACTTTGGGTGTGCTGATGATCATCAAGAACGAAGCCAAGCATCTGGCTGCCTGCCTGGATACGGTGAAAGACTGGGTCGACGAAATTGTAATTATTGACTCCGGCAGTACGGATGATTCGGAAAACATTGCCCGTCGTTACACAGATAAATTCTTCCGCTATGACGACTGGCCCGGCTTTGGCCCGCAGCGCCAGCGCGCCCAGCAGCATGCAACCACAGATTGGGTACTGGTGCTGGATGCCGATGAGAGGGTCACCCCTGAGCTGAAAGCGGCAATACAGTCTGCGGTCAGCAGCAACCCGACCGGTGTTGCCTTTAAGATAAACCGCCTGAGCGACGCCTTTGGCAAAACCATCCACCATTCGGGCTGGTCGCCGGATTGGGTGATCCGCCTGTACCGCCGCGACGAAACCCGCTACAACGATGCCCTGGTGCATGAAAAAGTGCTGACGGATGGCCTGACTGTCCGCCCGCTAGAAGGCCGGTTACTGCATTTTACCTATGACAATCTGCACCATTACATAGGCAAGACCACTCAATACCTCAAAGCCTGGACGGATGAACGCGAAGGCCGGAAAAAAGCCGGACTGGGTACCGCTTTGCTGCATGCCCTTGCCAGTTTTCTGAAAATGTACATTCTTAAGCTCGGTTTTCTGGATGGTCGCCATGGTTTTATTCTGGCGTGGCTCAGCATGCACTCGACCTTCGTAAAATATATTGATCTCTGGCTACGGAATTATCAAAAAGAGAGAAATCAATGAAAGTCGCTCTCATTATTACGACTTACAACTGGAAAGAAGCCTTACAGGCCGTATTGGACAGCGTGAAGCGCCAATCTGAGTTACCTGATGAAGTGATCATCGCCGATGATGGCTCCCGAGCAGATACCGCTGAACTGATTCAGTCCTACCAAGCGCAGTTCCCCTGCCCCCTGATACATTCCTGGCAACCCGATGACGGCTTCCAGCTCGCCATGAGCCGTAACCGTGCCATGGCTAAATCGCAGGCGGACTATATCATTATGATTGATGGCGACATTGTTATGTCTCCGGATTTTATTCGTTCTCATAAGCAGGCGGCAAAGCTCGGTTATTTCGTTCAGGGTGGGCGCGTGCTGGCTAACAATGATATCAGCCAGCAGATCATGCATCAGCAGGTAGTACCCAATCTGTTCTCTCCCGGCATTAAAAACCGCCACAACTGCATCAGCAGTGCCTGGCTCAGCAAATTATGCTCGTATGAGCGCAATAATGATGCCTCAACGCGTGGCTGTAACATGGCATTCTGGCGAGCCGATCTGATCGAGGTCAACGGCTTTAATGAAGACTTTGTCGGCTGGGGCCGTGAAGACAGTGAATTTGTTCACCGCATGCTAAATAGCAGTAAAAAAAGGCTGTATCTCAAATTTGCCGGCGTAGGCTACCACCTCTACCATGATGAGAGTTCAAGAGCATCGTTAGCCAAGAACGATGAGATACTGGAAAATACCGTCCGTCAGAAACTGACACGTTGCGAAAATGGTATTGATAAATTTCTGGATGAAAAATCATGACAACCCGAGTCATTTACCCCGGCACTTTTGACCCTATCACTAACGGCCATCAGGATCTGATTGAGCGCGCTGCCGCCATGTTCGATCAGGTGGTCGTCGGTATCGCTTTCAGCCCGAGCAAAAAGCCGTTATTCGACCTGCAGGAGCGAGTGAATCTCGCCCAAGCCATCACCAGCCATCTCACTAATGTTGAAGTGGTGGGGTTTTCTGGTCTGTTGGTCGATTTTGCCCGTGAGCAGCAAGCAACGATTCTGGTTCGTGGCCTGCGTGCGGTGTCAGACTTTGAATATGAGTTCCAGCTGGCGAATATGAACCGCCGCCTGATGCCGGAACTGGAAACGGTTTTCCTGACACCGGCCGAGGAGAATTCTTTTATCTCGTCCACCATAGTCAAAGAAGTGGCACTGCACAAAGGACAGGTGGATCAGTTCGTTCACCCGACTGTGGCACAGGCACTGAAAGCCAAACTGGCTAAATAACACTCAAACCGAACACTCAGAACTGACGGCTCGCCACTTAGCGCGCCGTCATGTTTTCCTTCCCCTGATGCCCGTAATACCCCAGATACCAGTCCACAAATTGCTGCACCCCCTGTTCAATACCCACCTGTGGCCTGAATCCTGTCGCCTCAAATAAATCGTCGGTGTTGGCAAAGGTGGCATAAACGTCGCCCGGCTGCATCGGCAGGAAGTCTTTGCTGGCCTCTCTGCCCAGTGCCTTTTCCAGCGCGGCAATAAAGTCCATCAGCTTAACCGGCTGACCATGGCCGATGTTATACACACGGTACGGCGCGGAACTACTGGCCGCAGAGCCCTGTTCGGCGCTCCAGTCAGGCTGGCGGGCAGGAACCACATCCTGAATTCTGACCACACCTTCGACAATATCATCAATGTAGGTGAAATCGCGCTGCATATCGCCGTGGTTATATACCTCGATCAGCTGCCCGGCCATGATCGCTTCAGCAAAACGAAATAATGCCATGTCAGGTCTGCCCCACGGCCCGTACACAGTAAAAAAGCGCAAGCCCGTGGTAGGCAGACCATAGAGGTGGGAATAGGTGTGTGCCATCAGTTCATTGGCTTTTTTGGTGGCGGCATACAGGGATACCGGATGATCGACGCTGTCAGAGGTCGAGAAAGGCTGCTTGCGATTAAGGCCATACACAGAGCTGGAAGAAGCATACACCAGATGCTCAACCTGATGACGGCGACAACCTTCCAGAATCGTCAGGTGGCCGATCAAATTACTGTCGGCGTAGGTCATAGGGTTGTCCAGCGAATAGCGAACCCCGGCCTGCGCGGCCAGATGGATAACTCTCTCAAATCTGTGGGTGAGAAACAAACGGGCAATGGCTTCCCTGTCTGCGATATCGCAATCCAGCACCAAAAGCGCCGGATGGGCAATATGCCTGACTCTGGCCTGTTTCAGCTTCACATCGTAGTAGCTGTTGAAATTATCAATGCCCACCACTTCATGGCCCATATGGCACAAACGCTGAGCCACTGCACTGCCAATGAAACCGGCCACTCCTGTTACCAAAATGCGCATGCACACCCCCGAAGAAGGCGTGTTGCTGCCCTCCTTCTCTTCCCTAAAGACAGATATGAGGGCCTATCTCTCTGACAAACTTATTATCGTTGGCACTCACTACAATAGACTGTAGCACGCTGGCCGATTTTGACCTCATTCAGGATATGTCCACAGTTCGGACAGGGTTTCCCCGCCTTTCCATAGACTTGCAACTCTTGTGCAAAATAGCCCGGCTTACCGTCACTTTGTTTGAAATCTTTCAGTGTTGTACCGCCCTGAGCAATCGCCTTACTCAGCACCCGCTTGATTTCATCGACCAGAGCAGCCAGTCGCTCAGCCGTCAGTTGCCCTGCCGGAGTCTGCGGATGAATACGCGCCGCAAACAGGGACTCATTAGCATAGATGTTACCGACACCCACTACTACCTGGTTATCCATGATGAACTGTTTAATGACGGTGCGCTTGCCCTGGGCTTTTTTCGCCAGATAGCCGGCATCGAAGTTCTCAGCCAAAGGCTCTGGCCCGAGCTTACTCAGCACAGGATGTTCGCTGTCACGCTCCTGCCACAGCCAGGCACCAAACCGGCGGGGGTCGTTATAACGCAGCACTTCACCACTGGCGAGCAGCACATCAACATGATCGTGTTTAACCGGTGGCACTTCGGCGGGCAAGATACGTAAGCTGCCTGACATCCCCAGATGAATAATGGCAAAACCGGCATCCGTTTCCAGTAACAAGTATTTGGCTCTGCGCGTCACACCACGAATGATCTGCCCCTGTAATAACTGTAATTCAGCAGGGATAGGCCAACGCAGGCTGGCATTGCGAACCGTCACACTGATGACGGTCTGGCCCACCACATGAGGCGTGATCCCCATGCGGCTGACTTCAACTTCAGGTAATTCAGGCATCTTCTCTCTGGTTAATCTTAGCTGTTGGTGAGTGCAGGATATCAGATTTCAGGGAACAGGTAGCTGGCCTCGACGGTAATCGCCAGCCATTCTCCCTGCCAGTTTTGCAATAACCAGAACTGAGGAAGCTGATACACAGTCAGGCGGTAAGGCTCTTCATGATTTTCCAGCCACACTTCCACGCTACGCGGCGATGCCAGCTTATCGTTCAGCTGGGCAAAGGTTTCTGAGTCAATTTTAGTACCGGCGACATCCTGCCAGTTTGCCACTATGGCCGACGGATCACCGGCTATGACGGGCTCAGATTGCCATTGGCCAGCGCTTTGCGTGAAAGCAACATTGGGTAAGGCCAGCCGGGTCACCTGTGCATCCGGGGGGAGCAGCCGCACCAGGCCAGCAGTATTCGCCGCTTGCGGTTCATGACCGGCCATCCGCTCTTTCGGCAATGACTGTAATTGGATGATTGCGACAAAAAGCAACACCCCGATAATGATGATGTTATTCCATCCTTTCCGTGACAATTTCATGCCGTCCTCTCCGCAATACACGTCAGTGATGGTAGCCCGCTTGCGGGCGATAGCCAAGCCACCTCAAACGACAGCCATAAAAAAACCCAGCCTTGGCTGGGTTTTTATCAAAAAGCAGAATAAACCAATTACTTGATTTTTGCTTCTTTGTACAAAACGTGCTGGCGAACAACTGGATCAAATTTCTTGATCTCAAATTTGCCTGGCATGTTACGTTTGTTTTTGTCGGTAGTGTAGAAGTGTCCTGTGCCGGCAGATGATACCAGACGGATCTTCTCACGAATGCCTTTAGCCATTCTTCAAATCCTCTTAAACGTTCTCGCCGCGAACACGCATTTCAGACAGAACGGTATCAATACCTTTCTTATCAATGATACGCATGCCTTTCGCAGAAAGACGTAGTTTAACGAAGCGTTTTTCGCTTTCTACCCAGAAACGATGAGTTTGCAGGTTCGGCAGAAAACGACGCTTGGTGGCATTACGTGCGTGTGAACGGTTGTTACCCGTTACAGGACGTTTACCAGTTACTTGGCATACTCGGGACATTACTGTCTTCTCCAAATCGTTTCAGCTCGATATCAACCGCGATTAACCGAACGCAAAAAGCATTCCACCTAACCGAAGCTATCAAAGGTCGCGCATTATACTAAGTCAAAACCAGTTGCTCAAGTCCCGAGCAGATCCTTTCTCGTCTTTTTGATCAATTTCGGCCTAGTTTGACATCAAGCTGCACAATAATCAGCTTGATAGTTACAGCCATCCTCTTTCAGCAAAAGAAACCACTTCCCCGTCTCCGACGACAAAATGATCGAGGATCCGAATATCTACCAAGGCCAGCGCATCGCTGATCCTCTGAGTAATTCGCCGATCGGCCTGACTTGGCTCCGCCACGCCTGAGGGGTGATTATGCGCTAAAATCAACGCCGCTGCATTAAGTTCCAGTGATCTTTTTACCACTTCTCTCGGATAAACACTGGCGGCATCAATCGTTCCTTCAAACATCACCTCACCGCTAATCACCCTGTGCTGGTTATCCAGAAACAGCACATAAAATGCCTCGCGGTGGCGATCACGCAGCATCCGGCTTAAATATTGCCGCGTGTATTCCGGGCTGCTGAGGGCATCCCCTTTTGCCAGTTTCTCTGATAAATAACGCAGGCTCATCTCCAGCACCGCCTGTAACTGGACATATTTAGCCGGTCCCAACCCTTTGTGCTGGCAAAAGGTTTTGCAATCAGCCGCCAGTAACGCACGCAGAGAACCGAACTCTTCCAGCAGCTGGCCGGCCAGCTCAATCACATTCACGCCCGGCAGACCCGTGCGTAGAAAAATGGCCAGCAGCTCTGCATCCGACAGCGCATTGGCCCCACGCTGCAGCAATTTCTCCCTGGGACGCGATTCCGCAGGCAAATGTTTCAATACCATGGCGCTTCAACCCTTTCACTGTGTCTGCGCCAAAGAAACGCACATGTTGCTCCCGAGACAAAGCCCGGTACTTGAAAATGCGGCGGCAGGCGCAGCTCTGGTGTCTTGTTACAATGTTCCGGCCTTGCCGTGTCGAGCGATAGCTCGGTCTCTGCCCTCCATCACAGCCTGACGGCATTTTTCTCACGACTAAAGCGATGAAACCTCATCACTTTGGTGATATCTTGTTGCCAGTTTTTTCACGACACAGGCAAGCGAATGAAAACTCTGGCAGGAAAGAAAATACTTCTGGGGATCAGCGGCGGCATCGCAGCATACAAGTGTGCAGAGCTGACACGGCGTCTGATTGAACGAGGCGCAGAGGTTCGCGTCGTCATGACCCCGGCCGCCAAGGAATTCATTACCCCGCTTACCATGCAGGCCGTTTCCGGTCACCCGGTGGCCGACAGCCTGCTCGACCCCGCCGCCGAAGCCTCCATGGGCCATATTGAACTGGCAAAATGGGCCGATTTAGTGCTGCTGGCACCCGCCTCCGCCGATCTGATTGCCCGGCTTCGTGCCGGTATGGGCAACGACCTGCTGACGACTTTATGTCTGGCCACCAGCGCGCCTATTGCTGTCGCGCCCGCCATGAACCAGCAAATGTATCGTCAGCCTGTCACCCAGGATAACTTGTCTGTGCTGGCAAGCTGGGGACATAGAATCTGGGGTCCAGCCAGCGGCGAGCAAGCCTGTGGCGATGTCGGCCCGGGTCGGATGCTGGAACCTATGGCACTGGTAAGTGAGATAGAAAACGCATGCCAGCCACAAGACCTGGCCGGTGTCCGTATCGCCATTACTGCCGGCCCGACCAGAGAAGCCCTGGATCCGGTACGCTACCTCTCCAACCACAGCTCAGGCAAAATGGGCTTCGCCATCGCGCAGGCTGCAGCACAACGCGGTGCCAGCGTCACGCTGATCAGTGGCCCGGTCAACCTTGCCACCCCGGCCGGCGTTAACCGTATCAATGTGGAAAGTGCTGTAGACATGCACCAGGCCGCCACTGAGCAGGCAAAGGCGCATGATATTTTTATTGGCTGCGCGGCAGTGGCCGATTTCCGCCCGGCGGAAATCGCGTCACAAAAAATGAAAAAACAGCAAGGACAAGACGAGCTGGCACTGAAACTGGTGAAAAATCCGGATATTATCGCCAGCGTCGCTGCTCTGACTGACCAACGTCCGTTTACGGTAGGCTTTGCTGCCGAAACGCAAGACGTCGCGCGCTATGCGCAGGACAAGCTGCAGCGTAAAAACCTCGACCTGATTTGTGCCAATGATGTCGCGCAGCAGGGACAAGGATTTAACAGTGATAGCAATGCCCTTCACCTGTATTGGAAGAACGGTGACAAGGCGCTGCCCCTGACAGACAAAGCATCACTGGGGCGACAATTAATTACTGAGATCATCAACCGCTACAAAGCGCAAGACTAAGCCGATTTCGTTGAACTCTCAGCGAAACCGGCAAAAGCACTAAGCGGTTCATTCATTTTTGGCAGCCAGCTCTCAAGCTTACACTCTGGCTGTCGATACAGATAACACTGCCTGATCCAGACACTTTCCATGCCCTGTGCGCATGGCTAAGATAATCAGGCTTTTTCTGTCCGGACACAGTCTTATATCGAAAAGGAACGGTTATTCATGGCTGGCAATAAAAAAAACAACCGCCGCGAAGAAATCTTACAAGCGCTGGCTGAAATGCTGGAATCCAACCAGGGGAGTCAGCGCATTACTACCGCTAAACTGGCTGCTCAGGTGGGCGTTTCCGAAGCGGCACTGTATCGCCACTTTCCCAGTAAAGCCCGTATGTTTGAAGGCTTGATCGAATTTATTGAAGACTCGATCACTACACGTATTAACCGTATCCTGGATGACGAAAAAGACACCATGACCCGCCTGCGTATGGTGCTGCAGTTATTGCTGGTATTTGCCGAGCGCAACCCCGGGCTTACCCGCATCATGACAGGCCATGCCCTGATGTTTGAGCAAGACAGGTTACAGTCGCGTATCAACCAGCTGTTCGAGCGCATTGAAACCCAGCTGCGTCAGATCCTGCGTGAGCGCAAACTGCGCGAAGGCCGTGGTTTCCCCATTGATGAAAACCTGTTATCCGCCCAGCTGCTGGGCCAGGTAGAAGGCAGCTATAACCGCTTTGTGCGCTCCAGCTTCCGTCACAAGCCGAATGACAATTTCGATGCTTACTGGGAACTGCTGACCGGTCAACTGAGCTAACCTTTTCATCTCCTCTCTTGTATCGGGCTCAGCACACATCAGTATCGAGAACGCAGTCGTATTCAGAACACAGAAAAAAGGGTTGGCACATTGCCAACCCTTTTCCTTTGCACGCTCTGCCCTGCAACAAGCAGAATCAATCAGATACCATACTGAGCGCGATACGCTTTCACCGCTTCCAGGTGCGCGTCCATACCATCCTGCTCTTCCAGATAGCTCACCACATCACCCAGAGAAACAATAGAGATCACTGCACAACCGAAGTCGCGCTCGACTTCCTGAATCGCAGAGAGTTCGCCTTTGCCTTTTTCCTGACGGTCAATCGCCACCAGCACACCGGCCAGATCTGCTCCATTGGCCTGGATGATTTCCATCGACTCGCGGATTGCCGTGCCAGCCGTAATCACATCATCAACCAGCATAATGCGGCCTTCCAGCGGGCTGCCCACCAGATTGCCGCCTTCACCGTGGTTTTTGGCTTCTTTGCGGTTAAAACAGTAAGGCGTGTCCACATCATGGTGATCGGCCAGCGCGACCGCTGTCGTGGTCGCGATCGGAATGCCTTTATAAGCAGGACCAAACAAGACATCAAACTCAATACCGGAATCTGCCAGTGCCGCGGCATAAAAGCGGCCCAGACGCGCCAGATCGCGACCAGTATTAAACAGGCCGGCATTAAAGAAATACGGGCTCTGACGGCCAGACTTCAGGGTGAACTCACCAAACTTCAATACGCCTTTTTCCAAAGCAAATTCGATGAACTGACGCTGATATGCTTTCATTGTTTCTCCTCGAGCGATTGGTCGCATGCTTCAGCCAGACACGGGCGCTGGCCGGTCAATCCCCCGCAGCCTTAGCTTGCTGCAGGCAAAAAAAAGCGGCTCCGACAGGAACCGCTCCAAAAACATTAACTTTCCAGCGAAGCCTGCTGGATAGTGATGATCTCGGCAATGCCGTCTTTGGCTAACGACAGCATCTCCATTAATTCTTCAGTGCTAAAGGCATCTCCTTCAGCCGTCCCCTGAATCTCAATAATCTTGCCATCACTGTTCATAATGACATTCATATCGGTCTCGGCATTCGAGTCTTCCGCATAATCCAGATCGCACACTGGCGTACCCTGGTAGATGCCCACAGACACGGCAGCGATAGTGGTTTTCAGCGGGTTTTTCTTGAGCTGGCCTTTTTCCAGCATCAGATTAATCGCATCTGTCAGTGCCACCATGGCCCCTGTGATAGATGCGGTGCGCGTACCACCGTCGGCCTGAATCACATCACAGTCGACCGTGATCATCTGCTCACCCAGCACTTCCAGATCCACTGCCGCGCGCAGGCTGCGGGCAATCAGGCGCTGAATTTCCAGTGTCCGCCCGCCCTGCTTACCGTTAGCCGCTTCGCGACGGTTACGGGAATGAGTCGCGCGTGGCAGCATACCGTATTCCGCCGTTACCCAGCCCTGGCCTTTGCCTTTCAGCCAGCGCGGCACATTTTCTTCAACGCTGGCAGTACAAATGACCTTGGTATCGCCAAACTCAACCAATACCGACCCTTCGGCATGGGCGGTGAAATGACGGGTGATAGTAATAGGACGAACTTGACTGGCACTTCTTCCACTTGGACGCATCGGGTTTCACCTTGGCTGATATTGAGTGCTGATAACAAAGCCGCTGTGCGGCCGACAGACATTAACCGGCGATTATAGCCAGATCTGCGCCGCAGTGCACGCTTGTCAGCAGGCTCCCGCCCCGGAGAGATTTCCATTATTCGTACCGGCGCGTATAATCAAGCCATCATTTCTTAAGGGCCGACAGCCAATGATTCACAGTATGACCGCCTATGCCCGTCGCGAAGTAAAAGGCGACTGGGGCAGTGCCGTTTGGGAAATCCGCTCGGTAAACCAACGATACCTGGAAACTTACCTGCGCCTGCCAGAACAGTTCCGCAGCCTGGAGCCTGTCCTGCGCGAGCGCTTCCGCCAACGTCTGGCCCGGGGCAAAGTCGAATGCAGCCTGCGCTTTGAAGCCAATCCGGCTTCCAGCAGCGAACTGCGTATCAACGAGCAGTTGGCCAAGCAGGTGATCAAGGCAGCAAGCTGGGTAAAAGAAGCCGCAGGTGAAGGCAATATCGGTCCGTTTCAGGTGCTGAACTGGCCCGGCGTGATGGAAACGCCTGAGCAGGACATGGACACCATCAACCAAGAGCTGCTGACGGCATTTGACGGCGCGGTGGACGACTTCCTGGCAGCACGCGCCAGCGAAGGGGCCAATATGAAAGATCTGATTGACCAGCGTCTGGCCGCTATTTCAGAGGAAGCCGGCAAGGTGCGCGCCCTGATGCCTGAAGTTATGCAATGGCAACGCGATCGCATTCTCAACCGTCTGGAAGAAGCCAAAGTGGAGCTGGATGCCAACCGCATCGAGCAGGAACTGATTATGCTGGCGCAAAAAAGCGATGTCGCCGAAGAGCTGGATCGCCTGGATTCCCACGTTAAAGAAACCCACAAAATCCTGAAAAAAGGCGGCGCCTGTGGCCGACGCCTGGACTTCATGATGCAGGAATTCAACCGTGAATCGAACACCCTGGCTTCCAAATCCATCAACACAGAGATCACCGCCTCAGCCGTCGAGCTCAAAGTGCTGATTGAGCAGATGCGCGAGCAAATTCAGAATATAGAATAAGTTCTTCATCCATCCAAGCACGTCTCAGAAGCCCTGTATTCCCTTGTTAAGAGCATTGTAAATACAGGGCTTTTTTATTTTTCCCGTCCAAAAAGGTTTGCAGTTGTCCGTTGCCAATTGCTGATTAAGTGATAGGCAAAATTCCATTTAATGTCCCTTGCGGACGCCAGAAAGTTTTCAGCCTGTTTCATAAGAAATGGTAGTTAAGCGCGTTGTCTGTGTCGGTAATATTCAGATGAAGCCCATGCTTGCCAACGATCGGGTTTAAGTCATAAGCCGGTGATAACTTCCAACCTTTGTTGGTTATTGTCTAAAAAATCACGGTCAAGAAAATCAGCTGAGCCGGATCGCTTAAAACGAATACCACCCATTCGGTAGGAGTCATGAGTAGTTGAGTACAACATCAGCCGTCTCAGCCTTTAAACCGCTGTAGTGATAATACACCTGAAAAGACGTGGCGGTGATCTCAGCACGGCTTGAAATTTGCCTCAGAGCTTGGCGTTGTTTACTGCCTAAAACTCCGTCCAGACGCTCAAATCGGTAGGATTGATATTCGCTCACGGTAACCTGTTTAACGTTTTATTAGTGCTAAAGTGTGAATTGGAATGTTTGCGCTAACAACGGCTGAAGCTGCACTTTTGGCGGTTTGCGATCTTCTGAAGCAAACCGTTTAGGATCGACAGTGACAAATCCCCAAAACTGTAAAAAGCGTTCAATAAAGCGCGATTCAATTAACACGCCAAGCCTTTTTTCTGGCGAGTAGTAATCGTCTGGCTCGACCTGGCGCAATAAATCAGGGAAGGCCGTGACGATATCATCAATTAATTGATCTGGGCTGGTATGGTTTTGCAAGCGCCACAACATAAAGAGCCAGATGATAACACTGGTCAAACGACTGCCACAGCAACCATAGCTGGCGAAATGACATTTGCCCTGTAAGCTCAAACTTTTTAATGGTAGGAACTGGCAACATTTCAAGGCTTCTGGTGAACAGAATTTTGCCACTATCTCATCGCCGCCGAATACCGCATTTCAAATGCCCAGCCCGCCTTCACCCTCTTCCGCTTTTATTCTGGCTGAGGCGGCGAAAAATTCATACACTGTCGATTTATTATTTTTAGGCACTTTGATGAAATCCCACAATCCATCACAACTGAAGAAGCTATGGGAACTAATCCTCTCAAGCACACCTCTCACTCAACTGCACAGAAGTGAAATTGCGTTTTTATCCGATCCACAAATACTGATGCTCTCGCTTCCCTTTGGCATCAATATGCCTGAAGACGTTTCAGAGAAGTGTGGTAAGACCTTTCTGCAGTATTTTGATTACATGATCAATGAGCTGTGTATTCACCTGCGCGGCTCCCCCAATCAACAGCTACCACAGCAGCTCAGCGATACCATCATTGAACAGATTCAACATAAGACAATGAACCTCTTGATGACCTATGAAATGGTCAAAATCATCAAAGCGCATCAGTTGCCGATTGATCAGCAAATCCTCGCTCGCTTAACCGAAATGCAGATGCAAACATCGGAAAATCATTATTCTGCTTCCCTCGCCCCCGAACAAATGGCAGCAGCAATGAATGAGATAATCCAGCAGCAGGGTATTCGAACCGGCTTTGAATTTTGTCATTTTATCAGTGATGATCTGGCTATATTGCCGCCGGATGCCGTGAGGTTAATGCTCCCCAGCTTTGTTTCAAACGACTGGATAGTCGATGCACTGCTATTACTCACCCTGCATCAAGAGCCGGAATTAGGCCAGGTCGCGGCAGAACTTCTCACCCAGCTACCCGATAAAAAGTGGAAACAACTCACCAACCGCAACTACCTCACACTGGTGCAGCGTTTTGGCGATGACGCAGTCAAGGCCCACCTTCCTGAGTGGAGCCGACTGGCGATGAAATACGCCAGACAAAACGCACCTTGCCAAGTGGTTGAGCTTTACGCTTCGTTCGCGGATGGCAATCAATCCATCCTCTTCTGTGGTCTGATAAAAGAGCCGGAGACAAAGGCTCAGCACCTGATAGGTAGCGTATTCCGTGTAGGTTATGGTTTAGTGGATAGCTACTTTACCCCCCACATCGAACAGGCTCAATACAGACAGATTGCAAATGCCTTTTCCAATGAACTACAAGCAATACCGTGCGATCCACTATTACTGAGCCATGTGATTCCCTGGGCTTTGGCGACGCAGCTAAACAGTCCAGAAAAAATGAATGTGGAAATGCTCCAGTTACTGGCCTTGCTCCCTCCGCAATGGACCGAGCCACAACCCTTCGATCTGAACCGAGTCTCTCAGGTATGTAAGATCGATAGCCAAGACCCTGCATGGAAAGAAAAAAATCGCAAAAGCAGTAAATTTCTGCTCAACACACCAATGACTCGCAGCTGGATTATCGATAATATCGCCCCGCGTTTTACGAAACCACGACAGGTCAGAGATCACTATTACCTGAGCAACCCACAGCCTTATGTTGAAGCGCTTGCGCTGGCTGGATTGCTGTCGTTTTACTATCAGCAACCGCCTTCTCTGGTTATTTCCAGTCCACAACTTTATCTGGCAAGTGCCTATCTGCTTGCAGAAGGCAATCTTGGCCAAAAAAGCTTCCCACTGTTTGACTGGTTAGCCGAAGAGAGCCTGCTGCATCGTGATCACCAGAATAAGCTTGCCTTACTCGATCAACATATTGCTTCGCCGACAGGGTACGTGATCAAAGTTGAACTGGTGGGTTCAAAACCTAAAATATGGCGTCGCTTTACCGTTTCCAGCGCGATGGATTTAGAATCCTTCCATCAACTTCTGCAAGACATCATGGGATGGGAGAATGCCCATCTCTATATGTTCCATACTCCACTGGGCCACATTGATAATACCGATGAAACTGACTTGCCTGCTGATGACATCCCATTGATGGCAGTACTGCAAGAAGAAGGCGACCGCATAGACTACATCTATGATTATGGTGACCACTGGGAGCACCGCATCTCCTTAGAGAAGATCAATAAACGAGGTTGCAGCCTTCCCAAAGTCACTGCAGGAAACGGTGCCTGTCCGCCAGAGGATTGCGGCGGAATTTGGGGCTATGCGTTACTGCTGGCGCTGACCAAGAAGAAAAACCTCAGTGAAGACGAGCAGGATCAGCTGATGTGGTACGGTATGGATGACGACTGGAATGCACGCCAATTCGATAAAGATCAGGTTAATACCCTGATTGAAAATACAATAAGTTAGGATCACATCTACATTCTGCCCCGCAGTCTGCCGCCTCCCAGACCGCGAAGTTGACCCGCGCCAATGTTTGGCCGGTTCATCATGCCGCGCTGAACAGCCGGACGGTTCGCGCGAATGGCAGAGCGGTCGACAGGCCCCTGCTCGCGGCGGGTTTGCAATTGCTGTCGGACGCGCTGTTGCGTCTCCGGCGGCAGACTCTGCCATTTCTGATCAAGCTGGGCTTTGACCGCCGGCAGATTGTCGGCAATATCAGCACGATCACCCTGCCAGTTGTCAAACTTGTTTTTGATCTCCTGCTGCTTGTCCGGATCCAGACTTTGCCACCAGTCTGACACCATATCCTTGTATTCACCATCACCCTGGCAGCAGTTCGGATAATAATGGTGCCAGTAATAGAGGTAATCGTCGTACCACCAATCATTGCTGTAGTGATAGCTGGCTGGACCCGATGAATCAGCTCCAGTGCTGCCGCATCCGGTTAACAGCAAGAGCAGACAAAAAAACAGAGAGCGAATCGGCATCTTGTTGGACTCCGTGTAGCGATGTAATGAAGAGTGCTGGCCACCTAGCCCGGCAATAAATCACAAATAAGCCTGATAATCAGGTTAGCAGATCCGACTCAAACCCGATCAGGCAAGGGATATTTCCCTCGCTTCTCCCCGCTGTTTTCATCTTCTTACCTCAACTTTTGCATGACTTTACTACGTCGACGCTCAGTACCTGCCTGCACTGACTATAGTTAACAATAGCGGCGAAAATATAGCATAAAAGTTCAATTAACAGCCGCAGCTAGCCACTGATTTTCAAGGGATAATGCAGAAGGGCAAAAGCATGACAGCAAAAACAGACAATAAAGTCATCCTGATAGGTGCGGGTTACATATCGGATGTTCACGCTGCGGCGCTCCGGTCGCTGGACGGTATCCGGCTCTGTGCTGTTGTCGATCCCAATCTCTCTGCCGCACAAGCACTGGCAGAGCGTCACCACATTCCGTTGTACTTCAGCACTGTGGAGCAGGCGCTGGCTGAAACCGAATTTACCGCCGCCCATGTGCTGACCCCGCCCAATCTGCATTATGCGCTGGCCAGCCAGCTGCTCAGTCACGGCAAACATGTGCTGGTCGAGAAACCGCTGGCTGAAACCGAAGAGGAGTGCGAGGCGCTGATTAGCCTGGCTCAGCAACATGGCGTCACCCTGGCCGTTAACCAGAATTTCATCTTTCACCCTGTGATGGAGCGGGCAAAGCAGCATCTGGCCAATAATGATATTGGCCCGGTCAAATCGGTTTCCCTGCGCTATGAAATGCCATTACGCCAGCTGACGGCCGGTCAGTTCAGTCACTGGATGTTCCGCCAGCCCGTCAACTTACTGCTGGAGCAGGCCGTGCATCCGCTGTCGCAACTGATGAGCCTGTTCGGACGCCCGACAGCACAGTCGATGGCTAATAAGATGTTGGGTAAGCTAAGCCAGATCCAGCGGCTCAGTAATGGCCAGCCTTTTATTCAACGTTTAGATGCCATTGGTGAGCTGGACATCCCGGTGCATTTTACTTTTGCAATGGGTCAGGACTTTCCGGTGTGGGAAATGCAGATCACCGGCGAAGACGGCTGTCTGAGGCTGGATTTTGTCCGCCAGCAAACCATAGTGCAAAGCCGCAGTCGTTTTCTGCCTGCGCTGGATACCGCGGTGACCGCCTGCGCCCAGGCAGGCAGCCTGCTGTCGCAAGGGCTACGGCAGTTCACCAACTATGCCTTGACCACGGCCGGTCTCAAAGCTTCGCAGGACCCTTTTTTGCTGTCGATGAAAACCAGTATCAGCCAGTTCTATCAGGCTATCTCTACCGGGCAGCCCTTACTGCATGATGGGGAATTTGGCCGTGATCTGGTGGCCCTGTGCCACTATCTGGCCAGCCAAACCCAGGGCGCAGATCGGCTGACAGCAACCACACCGCCCGGTAATCACGCAATCGAAGATGACTTCCAGCCTTTCGATGTGCTGGTGATTGGCGGCACCGGCTTCATTGGCCGTCATGTGGTGGAGCAATTGCTGGCCAAGCACTATTCAGTGGGTGTCATGGCGCGCAATATTCAGGCCTTACCCGCTTTATATCACCAGCCGACCGTTCAGCTGATCCAGGGGGATGTGTGCGACCCTGCCGCCCTTGATGAAGCGGTGCAGCGTGCTACTTACGTCATCAACCTGGCCCACGGCGGTGCCAGCGGTGACTGGGAGGCGATCAAGCACGCCATGGTCGATTCGGCCCGTGATATTGCCCAGGCCTGCCAGACACACCAGATCACCCGGCTGGTGCATCTTGGCTCCATCGCCTCGCTCTATCTCGGCAGCGACAGGATTATGATTCACAGTGACACACCGCCGGATCCCGCCGCTGATCAGCGGGCACATTACGCCCGCGCCAAAGCCATGGCGGATCACCTGCTGCTGCATGAGAGCAAGGGGCAAGATCTGGTCGTGCTCCGGCCCGGCATTGTGGTCGGCCAGGGGGGGCCGGTCAATCACACAGGTGTCGGCTTTTTTAATAACAACCAGTACTTTATCGGCTGGAACTTAGGCCACAATCCCCTGCCTTTTGTCCTGGCCGAGGATGTCGCCAGCGCCACGGTTTCCGCCCTCACAGTGCCGGGCATTGCCGGCAGGTCATTGAATCTGGTCGGTGATGTGCGCCCCAGCGCGCGTGAATATGTGGCCATGATCAGCAAAGGACTGGGCCGTCCCTACCGCTATGTGCCGCAGTTCACCTTCTGGCTGTATCTGCAGGAGCTGGGCAAGTGGGCCATCAAACGCCTGTCCGGCCGCAACACCCTGCTGCCCGCGCTGCGGGATCTGCGATCCCGCGCCCTGAATGCGCGCTTTGATACCAGTGTCGAAAAGCGTTTGCTGAACTGGCAGCCAGTCAGCGACTGGGACTGCTTCTATCAACACGCGATTCTGGTTCACAGAACGCCGCCCGCGACTATGCCAGCCGCAGAAGCCCCCCGTAATGAAAAACCCGTTCCGCTCCCCGTGCAAGCTGACAAGGTGGCATCAGAATGACCCGCATACTGCATGTGTTTTCAACCTTTGCCGTTGGCGGCCCGCAGATCCGCTTCGCACAGCTGGCCAATGCTTTGTCCGGCCAATATCGCCACACCATTATCTCGCTGGACGGCGCCAGCCAGGCGATGTCCCGGCTGGCAACCGATGTGCAGGCCGAGTTCCTGCCGATGCCGACACTGAAAGCCATGAGCCTGCCGCAGCGGTTGCACGCCATTCACCGCACGCTCAGCCATCATCAGTCCGATATTCTGATGACCTACAACTGGGGCGCGATAGAATGGGCGTTTTGCAATCGCCTGCTGCACCTGTGTCGCGGCATTCACTGGGAGGACGGATTCAGCCCGGATGAAGCCAGCCAACTGTACCGGCGCCGCAATCTGTTCCGCCGCCATGCGCTCAGCGGTCAGACTCAGGTCGTGGTGCCATCTCACACCCTGATGGCCATTGCCCGCCAGCACTGGCAGATCCCCGCTCAGCGGCTGCACTATTTTCCCAATGGTATTGCCATGCCGGAGGCAATCAGCAAAGGGCCGCCTTCCGCGCTCACCACACTGATTACCCTGGCGAGCTTACGCGCCGAGAAAAACCTCCACCGCCTGATCGACACCTTTGCCAGCCAAGCCACCCACAGTCGCTTACTGATAGGCGGCGATGGCCCTATGCTGACTGAACTTGAGGCTTACATAGATAGCCTTAATCTGACCAACAGTGTCAGGCTGGCCGGACGCATTGATGATGTCTGGGGATTTCTGGCACAGGGCGACATCTTTTGCCTGTCGTCCGATACCGAGCAGATGCCGCTATCTGTGCTGGAAGCCATGGCCGCCGCCCTGCCGGTCGTCGCCACCGATGTCGGCGATGTAAAAACCATAGTGGCCGCGGAAAACACCCCTTTTGTGGTGCCGCCCGCTCACTACGCCAGCGCGTTTCGCCGGATACTGTCTGAACCCAGGCACTGGCAAGCGATAGGAGAAGCCAATTACCAGAAAGCCCGCCAGCACTACAGCTTCCAGAACATGCTGGAGAATTTCACCCGCCTCACTGCCCCGATCCGCTAACCCGGCAACAAGCTGCTATTTTTTATAAGAGCAGGGTGACAAACGCAGTTTTTGGCCCGAGAGCGAAACTTACACGTGCCGATTCAATTTAGCTGCAGTTCGTGATACCCTGCGCGCCCTTTCTTCCACTTGAGTGACAATGGTAATGAGCAAAGGCACGCTTTACATAGTTTCGGCACCCAGCGGCGCAGGTAAATCCAGCCTGATCAACGCCCTGCTGGAAACCAACCCGACCTATGACATGAAAGTCTCCGTATCCCACACCACACGCGGTATGCGTCCGGGTGAAGTTCATGGTGTGCATTACAATTTTATCGGCGTGGAAGAATTTAAAGAACTGGCTGAACAGGGTGCGTTTCTGGAACATGCCGAAGTGTTCGGTAACTTCTATGGCACGTCACGCCTGTGGATCGAACAGCAGCTGAACAAAGGCATCGATGTGTTTCTCGACATCGACTGGCAGGGCGCGCAGCAGATCCGCCTGCTGATGCCAGCAGCCAAAAGTATTTTTATACTGCCGCCGTCCAAAGATGAGCTGGAGCGTCGTCTGAACGCCCGCGGTCAGGACAGCGAAGCCGTTATCGCCAGACGCATGGATGAAGCACGCTCAGAAATCTCGCATTTCACAGAGTACGACTATGTGATCGTGAATGACGATTTTGATGTCGCATTAATCGATTTTAAAGCGATCATCCGCGCTGAGCGATTGAAGCAAGACAAGCAAGCTGCTAAATATAGCAGCATGTTGACTGCGCTACTGGCGCAACAGTAAGTAATTTTGTACAATTTTCCGTCTTTTTATTAAACCCACTGGAGTCCTCGATGGCACGTGTAACTGTTCAAGATGCTGTTGATAAAATCGGCAACCGTTTCGACCTGATCCAAATTGCTTCTCGCCGTGCACGTCAAATGCAGACTGGCGGTAAGGATCCATTGGTTCCTGAAGAGAATGACAAGTACACAGTGATCGCACTGCGCGAGATCGAAGAAGGCCTGATCACGAAAGACATTCTGGATGCACGTGAGCGTCAGGAAATGCAAGAGCAGGAAGCCGCAGAACTGGCGGCGGTCAGTGCTATTGCAGGTAACCAGCGCTAATTCAAGGAAGCGGGCAATTTGTATCTCTTTGATAGCCTGAAAGAAGTTGTAATTGAATACCTGCCTGAGACTCAGATTGAGGCGCTCAGGCAGGCCTATTTGGTAGCCAGAGACGCCCACGAAGGCCAGACGCGTTCCAGCGGCGAGCCTTACATCATCCACCCGATTGCCGTTGCTCGAATCCTGGCCGAAATGCGCCTGGACTTTGAGACCCTGATGGCAGCCCTGCTCCACGACGTGATCGAAGATACCGATGTCACCAAAGACGACCTCGACAGTCGTTTCGGCTCGACCGTGGCAGAGTTGGTGGACGGCGTGTCCAAGCTGGACAAGCTTAAGTTCCGCGACCGCAAGGAAGCTCAGGCGGAAAACTTCCGCAAGATGATCATGGCCATGGCCAATGACATCCGGGTTATCCTGATCAAACTGGCCGACCGGACCCACAACATGCGAACCCTGGGTGCGCTGCGTCCTGACAAACGTCGCCGCATTGCCCGCGAAACGCTGGAAATCTTCTCGCCCCTGGCCCACCGTCTGGGTATTCACAACATCAAGACCGAGCTCGAAGAGCTGGGTTTCGAGGCCTTGTATCCGAACCGCTACCGGGTGCTGAAAGAAGTGGTGGCTGCCGCCCGCGGTAACCGTAAAGAAATGATCAACCGCATCCACGCCGAGATTGAAGGCCGCCTTCATGATGCGGGGATCAACGGCCAGGTGCTTGGCCGCGAGAAAAACCTGTACTCCATCTACAACAAGATGAAGAACAAAGAACAGCGTTTTCATTCCATCATGGATATCTACGCGTTCCGGGTGCTGGTCGATAACTTGGATACCTGCTATCGGGTACTGGGTCAGGTACACAACCTGTACAAGCCTCGTCCGAGCCGGATGAAAGACTATATCGCCATCCCGAAAGCCAACGGCTATCAGTCATTGCACACTTCACTGGTCGGCCCGCACGGTGTACCGGTGGAAGTGCAGATCCGCACCGAAGACATGGATCAGATGGCGGACAAAGGGGTCGCAGCTCACTGGGCCTACAAAGACGGTGAAAGCTCAGGCACTACAGCACAGGTCAAGGCCCAGCGCTGGATGCAAAGCCTGATCGAGCTGCAGCAAAGCGCCGGTAACTCGTTTGAATTCATTGAGAACGTGAAATCCGATCTGTTCCCGGATGAGATTTACGTTTTCACCCCTAAAGGCCGGATTGTCGAACTGCCGGTCGGCGCGACCGCGGTCGACTTCGCCTATGCCGTTCATACCGATGTCGGCAACACCTGTGTCGGCGCCAAGATTGATCGCCAGCCTTATCCGCTGAGCAAGCCGCTGAAAAACGGCCAGACGGTGGATATCATCAGCGCGCCGGGTGCCCGTCCGAACGCCGCCTGGCTCAACTATGTGGTAACCTCGCGGGCTAGAACCAAGATCCGTCAGGTACTGAAAACCATGCGCCGTACCGAGTCGATCACTCTGGGCCGACGTCTGCTCAATCATGCCCTGGGCGAGCTGAACATAGATCAGATTGAACCGGTAACACTGGACAAAGTGCTCAAAGATCTGCGTCTGAAGGACGTCGATTCGCTGCTGGCGGCCATTGGTCTGGGCGAGCTGATGAGTGTGGTGGTTGCCCGCCGCCTGCTGGGCACGCTGGATGAAGAAACCCAGGCGGATGACAAACGCCGCATGCCTATCCGGGGTGCTGACGGCATTTTGCTGACCTTCGCCAACTGCTGTCATCCTATTCACGGTGACCCAATCATGGCCTATGTCAGTCCGGGTAAAGGACTGGTCATTCACCGCGAAGAATGCGCCAATATCCGCGGCTACCAGAAAGAATCGGACAAATACATGCCGGTTGAATGGAGCCGTGACTTCGAGCAGGAGTTTGTCACCAACCTCAAAGTGGATATGCAGAACCACCAGGGGGCACTGGCCGATCTCACCAACACCATCGCCAATACCGGGTCCAACATCCAGGGATTGTCGACGGAAGAGAAAGACGGCCGCCTGTATACCATTACAGTGCGCCTGACGACCAAAGGCCGTGTCCATCTGGCCAACATCATGCGCCGGATCCGGGTGATGCCGAACGTTGTCCGGGTTGCCCGGCAGAAGAACTAAGGTGCCGCGCTCAGCTGCACTGACTACTCAAACGCCCGTCCCGGGCGTTTGTGCTTTCCCGAGTGCTGAATTATAAGCCGTTCAGCCAGAACTGAAACAAGACAAGAATCATGACGCCAGAACGTTACCAGAGGATCCAGTCAGTGCTGGCTACCCGCCAGCCAGATTTAACCCTATGCCTGGAAGAAGTGCACAAACCCAATAACGTCTCCGCCATTATCCGTACCGCCGACGCCGTAGGCGTGCACAAGATCCACGCGGTGTGGCCGGAAAAAATGCGGGTTCTTGCCCACACGTCCGCCGGCGCGCGCAACTGGGTCGAGCTGGAAACCCACACCAGCATGCCAGAGGCCATCGGCCAGCTGAAACAGCAAGGCATGCAGGTACTGGCTACCCATCTGTCTGATCGTGCGGTAGATTTTCGCGAGATTGATTACACCAAACCCACGGCTATTATTCTGGGCGGCGAAAAAAACGGGATCACTGCCGAAGCGCTGTCACTGGCTGATCAGGATATCATCATTCCTATGGTGGGTATGGTACAGTCACTCAATGTCTCGGTAGCCAGTGCGCTGATCCTTTATGAAGCACAGCGCCAGCGCCAGCTAGCCGGTATGTATGACAGAGAAACCACACCGCTGCCGGCAGACACAGTGCACCGCATCTTATTTGAACGCGGCCACCCTGTGCTGGCGAAAGTCGCCAAACGTAAACAGCTGCCTTATCCGCCGCTGGATGACGCCGGTCAGATAGTGGCAGATGACGCCTGGTGGCAGGCGATACAAGCCAGGGATAAGCCCCGGCGCAACAAATAACCCTGAACGGACAGAGCACAGAGTAAGCAGGCATGAGCGGACAGATGCTAGACACCATCGCCCTGACAGAATTGTCAGGCGTCGGCGCCAAAATGGCGGAGAAACTGAGCAAAATCGGCCTTCACACCGTACAGGATCTGCTGTTTCACCTGCCGCTGCGTTATGAAGACCGCACCCGGATCTGGCCGATTGCCGCCGTGCAGCCCGGACAGCACCTGACGGTGCAAGGCGAAGTGCTGCATAACGCCATCAGTTTTGGCAAGCGCCGGATGCTGACGGTCAAGATCAGCGACACAACCGGCTCTGTCACCCTTCGCTTTTTCAATTTCAACGCCGCGATGAAAAACGCCCTGTCCGAGGGAAAACAGGTCAAAGCCTACGGCGAGATCCGCCGCGGCCAGCACGGGCTGGAAGTGATCCATCCAGATTACAGCGTGTTTTCTGAACCGACCACACTGGCAGTTGAAGACACCCTCACCCCTGTCTACCCCACCACAGACGGCTTGCGTCAGTTAACCTTGCGCAGCCTGACCGAACAGGCGCTGAACCTGCTCGACAAAGCCGCGGTCAGCGAATTACTGCCCGAAGGCCTGTACGACAGGCAAATGACCCTGGCCGATGCCCTGCACCTGATGCACAGGCCCACGCCGGATGTGTCGCTGGATCAGCTGGAAAAAGGTCAGCACCCGGCGCAGCAAAGACTGATCCTGGAAGAATTGCTGGCACAGAACCTCTCTATGCTGGCGGTTCGCCAGAAAAGTCAGCAGCACCAGGCCTGGCCCTTGCCGCCCAGTACCTCACTCAAACAGCAGTTACTGGCCGGCCTGCCCTTCAGCCCGACCGGCGCGCAGCAACGTGTAGTGGCCGATATCGAAACAGACCTGGCCAGAGCCATCCCTATGATGCGTCTGGTGCAGGGCGATGTCGGTTCAGGTAAAACACTGGTCGCCGCTTTGGCGGCCGTCCGCGCCATTGACCACGGTTATCAGGTCGCACTGATGGCACCGACCGAATTACTGGCCGAACAGCATGCCCTCAACTTTGCCCAGTGGCTGGAACCGCTCGGCATTCAGGTGGGCTGGCTGGCCGGCAAACTCAAAGGCAAAGCACGGGACACCGAGCTGGCCCGCATTGAAAGCGGCGAGGCCAAAATGGTGGTCGGCACGCACGCATTATTTCAGCAGCAAGTCGTGTTCAACAACCTTGCTTTGGTGATCATCGATGAACAGCACAGGTTCGGTGTTCACCAACGGCTGGAATTAAGGGAGAAAGGGGCCAACGAAGGCCGGTACCCGCACCAGTTAATCATGACGGCCACGCCGATTCCGAGGACACTGGCGATGACCGCCTATGCCGATCTGGAAACCTCAGTGATTGACGAACTGCCGCCCGGACGAACCCCAATCCAGACCGTTGCCGTTTCAGACACACGTCGTGCCGACATCATAGCGCGCATCCGCGCGGCCTGCCTCAATGAAGGCCGCCAGGCTTACTGGGTGTGTACCCTGATTGATGAGTCTGAAGTACTGGAAGCCCAGGCGGCTTCTGATACGGCCACCGAGCTGACGGCACAACTGCCAGAGCTGAAAATCGGGCTGATACATGGCCGGATGAAAGCCACTGAGAAACAAGACATCATGCAGCGCTTCAAAACCGGAGAGCTGCACCTGCTGGTCGCCACTACTGTGATCGAGGTCGGTGTCGATGTGCCCAACGCCAGCCTGATGATCATCGAAAACCCGGAGCGACTGGGGCTGGCCCAGCTCCACCAGCTGCGCGGCCGGGTGGGCCGGGGCAATGTGGCCAGCCACTGCGTGCTGCTCTACCATGCGCCGCTGTCCAAAACCGCCCAGCAGCGGCTGGCGGTACTGCGCGAAAGCAGCGACGGCTTCGTCATTGCCCAGCGTGATTTAGAAATTCGCGGTCCGGGTGAGCTGCTGGGCACCAAACAAACCGGGATTGCCGATTTCAAAGTCGCCGATCTGGTGCGCGACCAGCACCTTATTCCCCAGGTGCAAAAGCTGGCGCGTTACCTGCACGAGCAATATCCGGCCAACGCCAAAGCCATCATCGAGCGCTGGCTGGGCCAGAAAGAAAATTACTCTAACGCCTGATCGCCAGCCTTTTCTTTGCTGATAGCGAAAAAGTGCGTTCATTTTCTGCTTTTAGTCGCTATTTTGCCGTCAATTTAATTACGCAATCGTTTGCTAAAAATAACAACCTCATTAAAATAGTGGCCACTTTTGACCCAAGGGTCATGGTCGGCTTCAGCGTCTGTCTCCCTCTCAATCTGAAGCCGTCCTGTCGACGCACATAAGGAAGCATCATGACTGGCCAGCACCAAGAAATAACGCCACCGCGTTCATCCGATTTGATCTACCGACTCGATGACAGACCGCCTTTACCACAAACCCTGTTTGCGGCTGTGCAGCATTTGCTGGCGATGTTCGTGGCCGTGATTACGCCGTCGCTGATTATCTGTCAGGCGCTGGGCCTGCCCGCCAGCGATACCAATACCATAGTCAGTATGTCGCTGCTGGCTTCCGGGGTCGCCTCCTTCATTCAAATCCGCACCATAGGCCCGGTCGGCTCCGGTCTGCTGTCGATTCAGGGCACCAGCTTCAACTTTCTTGGCCCAATCATAGGGGCCGGGCTGGCGATGAAAGCCGGCGGGGCCGACGTGCCCACCATGATGGCGGCGATTTTCGGTACTATCCTTGCGGCTTCTCTCACTGAAGTCGCTATTTCGCGTATTTTGCAGCACACACGCCGCATCATCACGCCATTGGTGTCCGGCATTGTAGTCACCCTGATTGGTCTGACGCTGATTCAGATCGGCCTGACCTCTATCGGCGGCGGCTATGCCGCCATTGAAAACGGTAGCTTTGGCAGCCTGGACAAGCTCCTGCTGGCAGGCATAGTGCTGGGACTGATCGTGCTGCTGAACCGGATGAAAAACCCGTATCTGCGTGTCTCGTCGATTGTGATTGCCATGGCGGCTGGCACTCTCACAGCCTGGGGAATGGGCATGATCGACAGCAGCCAGCTCGCGGAAACCAGCCTGATTGCAGTCCCCGCACCGATGCAATACGGCCTCGGATTTGACTGGTCTTTGCTGATCCCGCTGGTAATCGTCTTCGCCATTACTTCACTGGAAGCCATTGGCGATATCACGGCTACCTCGGAAACCTCTGAACAGCCCGTCAGTGGTCCTGTCTACATGAAGCGCATCAAAGGCGGCGTGCTGGCTGACGGCATCAACTCGGCACTGGCTGCAGTGCTGAACAGCTTCCCGAACTCCACCTTCAGCCAGAACAACGGCATTATCCAGCTGACCGGCG
This sequence comes from Photobacterium sp. 2_MG-2023, assembly GCF_030547675.1. Classification (NCBI taxonomy): domain Bacteria; kingdom Pseudomonadati; phylum Pseudomonadota; class Gammaproteobacteria; order Vibrionales; family Vibrionaceae; genus Photobacterium; species Photobacterium sp. 2_MG-2023. The sequence goes on along the minus strand of NZ_JAUOQQ010000004.1, from coordinate 81,131 downwards.
TGGCCAGCCGCTACATCGGCTATTTTGTCGCAGGTATGCTGGTACTGCTCGGCCTGTTCCCGGCTGTTGCCAACCTGGTACAGCTGATCCCGGAACCTGTGCTGGGCGGCGCCACTATTGTGATGTTCGGCACCATTGCCGCTTCTGGGGTGCGGATTATCTCCCGCTGTGAGCTGGACCGCCGCGCCATTCTGATCATGGCACTGTCTTTCTCTATGGGGCTGGGCATTGCGCAAAAACCGGAAATTCTGCAGTTCATGCCGGATATTGTGAAGAGCATTCTGTCCTCCGGCATGGCGGCCGGTGGCCTGACGGCGATTTTGCTGAACCTGATCCTGCCGGAAGAAAAGAAAAGCTGATTCTGTATGATCCCTCCCCCTTTTCAAGGGGGAGGTCAGGAGGGGACTAGGAAAAGAACTTAAGACTTCACACTCCGCTTGCCATTGTGTTTGACTGTCCGCACCGGCAGGCTGATCTGCACTTTCAAGCCACCGGCACTGCGGTTACTGAACTGAATGTCGCCCTGATGCTGATCCACAATACGCTTGACGATAGCCAGTCCCAGTCCGGTGCCTTCCGCGTCACTGCCCCGGGCACTGTCGCCGCGGGTCAGCGGCTGCATCATTCTGGCCACCTGATCCGGCTCAATGCCCGGACCATCATCCTCAACACAGAACCAGGCCATCTGGCGATCGGCCGTCATGCCGCTGGTGACTCGCACCCAACCGTGACCGTAGCGAAGCGCATTCACCAGCAGGTTGCTGATCAACCGCTTAATGGCTACCCCGTTGGCATACACTTTGCCGTTAATGGTCCCCAGTGACTGCTCAATCCCGCGCTCAATGCCCCCTTCTGCTTCTGCCACATCTTCAAGCAGAATATTCAGATCGAGTAGTTCCTGCTCCAGCAATTGGGTGGATTTCAGGTACTCCATAAACTGACTGATGATGGCATTACACTCCTCGGTGTCTTTAATCATGCTTTCAGCCAGATAGGCATCTTCGGGCGACATCATTTCGGTCGCCAGGCGGATACGGGTCAGCGGGGTGCGCAAATCATGGCTGACACCGGCCAGCAGCAATGCCCTGTCGTCTTCGAGCTGTTTAATACCATCACCCATACGATTAAAGGCTTTGGTGACCGCCCGGATCTCCGAGGCTCCCTGCACATCCAGATGTGGCGGAGATCCACCTTTTGCCACCTCTAAAGCCGCCTGCTCCAGCGCCACCAGAGGACGATTCTGGATACGGATAAACATCCAGCCCCCGGCGATCACCATCACAGCAATAAACAGGCTGTAACCAAACAGCGGCGCAAAATCTTCTTCCTGCAATTCGGACAGTGGCACCCGCATCAGGTAACCCGGCATGGCGTCGCAGTCGAGCCACAGCACATAGCTGTCTGTCCCCAGCACCAGGCGCACTTCCGTCGGTGTGTTCAGCTCTCGGGTCATTTCCTCACTGAGGTAATCAATGCGGGTCGCTTCCCTGAATTCAGCCGATTCCGGACTGTCATCGGCGTGAAGCGTGACCCCCAACTGCTCCAGCAGTTGCCGGCGCAGCGGGGTATCGAGATGAAACTTGTGGCCGTCGGCCAGCTCCACATCTTCTTTGAGCATCAGTTTGACTTCATAAGCCATGATGCGGTTGAACTGCTGCAGACTCGGTAGCAGTGCGTAATTCAGCACCGCCAGATAGGAAAAAATCTGGCTGGCTATCAACAAGCCAGCCAGCAGGATCAGGGTGCGGGTAAAGGTCGAGCGCGGCGACAGGCGCATCGGCATGGTTTAGGCCTCGCTGCCGTCTGGGACAAACACGTAACCCAGCCCCCAGACGGTCTGAATATAACGCGGACGGCTCGGATCTTCTTCAATCATGCGGCGAAGACGCGAGATCTGTACGTCAATCGAACGCTCCATCGCCGAGTATTCGCGGCCGCGGGCCATGTTCATCAGCTTGTCGCGCGACATCGGCTCGCGGGCGTTGGTCACTAAGGCTTTGAGCACCGCAAATTCACCGGAGGTCAGCGGCATGGCTTCCTCCCCGCGGAACATTTCCCGGGTACCCAGATTGAGGCGAAACTCACCAAAGGTGATGATTTTACCTTCCACACTCGGCGCGCCAGGTGCTTCGACCGTCTGACGACGCAGTACTGCACGGATACGGGCCAGCAACTCGCGCGGATTAAACGGCTTGGGCAGGTAATCGTCGGCACCGACTTCCAGACCGACAATCCGGTCGACTTCGTCGCCCTTGGCCGTCAACATCAGGATAGGCAGCATATTGTTGGCATTGCGCAGACGACGGCAGATAGACAGGCCATCTTCGCCCGGCAACATCAGATCCAATACCATCAGGTGGAAATTCTCACGGGCCAGCAGGCGGTCCATTTGCTCGCCATTGGCTACACTGCGCACCTGGAATCCCTGCTCAGACAGGTAACGCTCCAGCAAGGCGCGCAGGCGCATGTCGTCATCAACCACTAAAATCTTGAAATTGTCTTGCATCGTTCCACCTTATGCTTCGAACTCTGGATGTCGCCGAGGTGCTATTTTACGCGACCGCTGCCTGTTCTGACTGAAACAGTGAGCAAATGATCACCGTGAAATTGTTACCGAGTGTGTCCCCACCCCCGGCATGCCTTTAGATATTAGTCTGTTACGTAAGTTATCGTATTGATGAACCAGACTTTATCACCCTCTGGCGTGCGTACTACCACTTCATCATCCACTTCTTTTTTCAGCAGCGCCCGCGCCATCGGCGAATCGATAGAAATGTAATCCCTGCGGCCGAAAATTTCGTCATAGCCGACAATGCGGAATTTTTTGCTGTCACCGGCTTCGTTCTCCACCTCGACCCAGGCACCGAAAAACACCTTGCCTTCCTGCACCGGGGAATAATCGACAATTTTCACTTTCTCTAACGTTTTGCGCAGGTAACGCACCCGGCGGTCAATTTCACGCAGACGCTTTTTATTATACTGATAATCAGCATTCTCCGAGCGATCACCCAGACTGGCCGCCCAGGTGACTTTCTTGGTGACTTCCGGCCGCTCTTCCTGCCACAGAAAATCCAGCTCCTGCTTGAGCCGGTTATACCCTTCCCGGGTGATCAAAGGGGTTCTCATTGCGTCTGTCTCTGCTTACTGGTAATGGCTTGATTATACGATGTTGTAAGGCCTGACGGCGAGTTGTTCGCATGCTCCGGACGGCACCAAGATCACACCTGTCCGCACGGCTGGCAAACTCCTGACATTTTGCCGGTGCAAGAACGCTGACGGCCAGGCGGAATTGTGGTTAGATGGTCGGCCTGAGACAAACTGTATCCAAAGGAATTCTATGACCACGAGTATCCATCACCTGATTGCGTCTGAACTGAATGTCAAAACGCAGCAGGTTGCCGCAGCCGTGGCGCTACTCGATGACGGTAACACCGTCCCCTTTATTGCCCGTTACCGTAAAGAAGTGACCGACGGGCTGGACGATACCCAGCTGCGTAATCTGGAGTCCCGCCTGGGCTACCTGCGTGAGCTGGAAGACCGCCGTCAGGTGATCCTCAAATCCATTACCGAGCAGGACAAGCTGACGCCTGAGCTGAAAGCTGAAATCTTATCAGCCGACAGCAAAACCCGGCTCGAAGATCTGTACCTGCCTTATAAACCCAAGCGCCGCACCAAGGGCCAGATTGCGATTGAAGCCGGTCTGGAGCCGCTGGCCGATCTGCTGTGGTCACAACCGGACAACGATCCGGACATCGCTGCTGCCAGCTATGTGTCTGCCGACAAAGGTGTCGCCGATAGCAAAGCGGCACTGGACGGTGCCCGCGCTATTTTAATGGAGCGCTTTGCCGAAGACGCGGCGCTGCTGGATAAAATCCGCCGCCACCTGCAGGGCAATGCCGAACTGACTGCCCGCGTGGTAGAGGGCAAAGAGCAGGAAGGCGCCAAGTTCAAAGACTACTTCGAGCACAACGAGAAACTGACCCAGGTGCCGTCACACCGTGCGCTGGCGATGTTCCGCGGCCGTAACGAAGGGGTGCTGCAACTGGCGCTCAACGCTGATCCGAATCAGGAAGAAGGCGTGCGCGGCTCTTACTGTGAAGTCATTATTGCCGATCACTATGGCGTGAACCTGGGCGCAAAACCGGCGGACAGCTGGCGTAAACAGGTGATCAGCTGGGCATGGCGCATCAAGATTCTGATGCACATGGAAACCGAACTGATGGCGGCGTTGCGCGAGAAAGCCGAAGACGGCGCGATGCAGGTGTTTGCCGACAACCTGAACGATCTGCTGATGGCCGCCCCTGCCGGCCCGCGCATGACACTGGCGCTCGATCCGGGCCTGCGTACCGGCTGTAAAGTGGCCGTCGTCGACAGCACAGGTAAGCTGGTCGATACCGCTACCATTTATCCGCACCAGCCACAGAAACAGGTGGCCCAGTCCGCCGCCACTGTGCTGGCACTGCTGAAAAAACATAACGTTGATCTTATTGCGATCGGTAACGGCACTGCTTCACGTGAAACCGACAGTTTCGTGGCAAAGCTGCTGAAAGACAACAACCTGAAGATTCAGAGCGTGATGGTCAGCGAAGCCGGGGCCTCGGTGTACTCGGCCTCTGAGCTGGCCGCCAACGAGTTCCCGAACCTGGATGTGTCGCTGCGCGGCGCGGTTTCCATCGGACGTCGCCTGCAGGATCCGCTGGCCGAGCTGGTGAAAATCGATCCCAAATCCATCGGTGTCGGCCAGTATCAGCACGATGTCAGCCAGAGCAATCTGGCCAAGCGTCTGGACGCGGTGGTGGAAGACTGTGTTAACGCCGTGGGTGTCGATGTCAACACCGCCTCACCAGCCCTGCTGACCCGCGTGGCCGGTCTGTCGCCGGCGATTGCCAGCAATATCGTGGCTTACCGTGACGAGCACGGCCGCTTTGATGCCCGCACCACACTGAAGAAAGTGTCGCGTCTTGGCCCCAAAGCCTTTGAGCAGTGTGCCGGTTTCCTGCGGATCATGAACGGTAAGAACCCGCTGGATGCTTCCGCCGTCCACCCGGAATCCTATGATGTGGTCAAAGCCATCGCAGCGAAAAACGGCAAGCCGCTCGATGCCCTGATCGGAAACAGTGAGTTCCTGCGCGGTCTGAAAGCAGCCGACTACACCACGGACGAAGTCGGCCTGCCGACCGTCACCGACATCATTCGCGAGCTGGACAAGCCAGGCCGCGACCCGCGCCCTGAGTTCAAAACCGCCACCTTTGCCGAAGGCATTCACGAAGTGAAAGATCTGGTGCCGGGCATGGTATTGGAAGGGGTGATCACCAATGTGACCAACTTCGGCGCCTTTGTCGATATCGGAGTTCATCAGGACGGTCTGGTCCACATTTCGGCGCTGTCGGACAAATTCATCTCCGATCCGCGCGAAGTGGTCAAAGCCGGCGATGTGGTGAAAGTCAAAGTGATGGAAGTGGACTTGCAGCGCAAACGAATTGCCCTGTCGATGCGCCTGAGCGACGAGCCGGGCCAGGATGCCAGCCACAAACCGCAGGGCGGCCAGCGTCAGGGCGAGCAAACACGCCGGGCGCCTCGTCAGCAGCGTGATAGTCAGCCGGACAACAACGCCATGGGCGGTGCCTTTGCCGCGGCGTTTGCCAAAGCCAAGAAGTAATCCTCAGCCATAAAACCATTAAGGCGGGTCTGACCCGCCTTTTATGTCTTTCACTTATAAAAATACTCAATCAGACAATTTTCAGCATTTCGGTGGGCGGATTCGGCACTGTGGCCTGGGCATACTTGTAGCGGATCACGCTGCGGATACGTTCCATTTTGCTGATCTGGGCCAGCTCTTCAAGCAGCGCCCTTGGCAAGCGGATGTGCATGCTGTAACCCAGCTCGCTGACATCTTTCATATAACTGTCTGCCGACAGTGCCAGCACCAGTTGTTCAAATTCCTGCTGATAGCCGTAGCTTTTTTGCTGGGCGGCATCCAGCGAAGCGTAATCCGGATGTTCACTGGGATCCCAGCCTGGCCGCCGCATTTGTTTGTCATCGCCTTTGAGCGAAGGCTCGCTGCCAGAGGGGAGACTGGCACTGGCCGGGCGCACTTTTTCACGGATCTTGTTATCGCGCGCAGCCTGCTCCGTCATCGGATTTACCGATGGCGCCAGTGTCGGTATACCGGCATTCAGGGGCGACACTATCATCTTCAGGCGACTCCTACAGTGAGCCACAGGCTCTACGCTGACGCACCCGAGCAACGGCTGTCGTGCGCCTCATGAATAACTGCAAAAATGGCAGAAATCTCTGCCGCTACACACCGATTATCGGCCAAGAAAGGTTTTACTTTAATATTTCTGTGGATTCTGTCGCCAGGGCTGCCGAGGCATCACCTTCAATAAACACCTGTAATGACTGCAGAAAGTCCTGCGGGTGAGAAATAAAGGGCGCATGGGAGGCTTGCGGAAAAACCACTTTCTCTGACTGCGGTGCCAGCTTGTCCATATCGCTGGCCACTTTGACCGGCACCAGCCCGTCAAGCCGGCCATAGAGACGCAGCCAGGGCTGCTGGATCTGAGCCAGCTGCCGGCGCAAATCCACCTCCGCCAGCATGTCCAGACCGGCAGCCAGCGCGTCCGGTGACGGCTGGGGACGCGACAGCACGGCCTGTTTGAGTAACCGGATGTCCTGCCGCGCACTCGGGCTGCCCATCGCCTGCAGCGCCATAAAGCGCTCAACCGTCAGGCTGAAATCGTCACTGAGCTGTTGCTGGAAGTCACTCAGTACCTGAGGCCTGATGCCGCGCCAGCTATCCATCGCGGCAAAACGCGGTGAACTGGCCACAGTGATCAGCTTGCTGACCCGCTCAGGCGCCTGCAGCGCCGCCTGCTTGGCGATCAGTCCGCCCAGCGACCAGCCCAGCCAGACCGCTCGTGCCGGCGCGCTAGCCAGTAAGGCGTCCGCCATCGCTTCAACAGACTGCGCCTTGACACCGGCACTGTAACCATAGCCCGGCATGTCAACAACATGCACCCGGTATTGTTCTTCCAGCTGCGGCACCAGATGCTGCCAGACGGCGCCATTCATGCCCCAGCCATGAATGAGAACCAGATCGGAACCCTGAGCCAGGTCCTGACCAAATGCTTGCCAGTAGACAGATGCCGTCATGTACACTTCCTTCACTTCAAACCGGATGGCAAGGATGTTATCCCCTGTGGCTGTAAGATCAATCTTTCGTTGGCCAAACCAGCGATGCGCCTTGTGCCGTTTACCGCTGCGTGACGGTGATCACTACTGGTGTCTGCATTGCCTGGCCAGCCTGCCTCGGCCGCCTTATTGCCAGCGCTGCGGAGCCACCACACTGGAGCCCGTCAGCCATTGCGGCCACTGCCTGCGTCAGCCGCCGCCCTGGGATCGGCTGGTGCGCCTCGGAGAATATGGCTTTCCGCTCAACCGGCTGGTTCAGCAATACAAATTTCAGGGTAAATTCTGGCTCAGCCAGCCACTGGCCGGTTTGTTAGCCGAGCAGATGACAGAACCTGCCCCGCTGCTGCTGCCTGTGCCACTGCATCCCTGGCGCCGGCTGATCCGCGGATTCAATCAAAGTGCGCTGCTGGCTGATGCACTGGCGGAGATCACAGGTGGCGATACCGATCACCAGGCACTGCGCCGGACCCTATCGGCCCGCCCGCAGCATCAGCTGTCGAGAAAAGCCCGCCTGCAGAATCTCAAGCAGGCATTTATACTTAACAAAAGAGTGTGGCCGGAGCACGTGGCTATCGTCGACGATGTGGTGACCACAGGCAGTACCGTTTCCGTGTTGTCTCAGCTGCTCAGGAAGCAGCACGTCGCCCGGATCGATGTCTACTGCCTGGCCTTTACACCGCATTATCGCTGATCAGTGACGGTTCATTTTGACTGTTCAAAAAAACCACACAAGATTCAGGGGTGCGAGTTCTTCCGCCAAAGAGTAGAATAGGTTTAACGCTTACTAAGTCAGGTATTACGTCGTGTCTATGATTACTATTTCAGAAAATGCACAGCAGCATTTCGTTAAGCTGCTGGCCCAGCAGCCGGAAGGCACTAACATCCGTGTCTTCGTGGTCAATCCGGGTACCCCAAATGCTGAGTGCGGCGTGTCTTATTGCCCGCCGGAAGCCGTAGAAGCCAGTGACACCGAAATTAAGCTCGGTATGTTCTCGGCTTATGTTGATGAGCTGAGCCTGCCCTTTCTGGCCGACGCTGAGATTGATTTTGTCACCGACAAAATGGGTTCACAGCTGACACTGAAAGCGCCCAATGCCAAAGTACGTAAAGTGTCAGACGATGCGCCACTGATGGAGCGCGTGGATTATATGATTCAGACCCAGGTCAACCCTCAGCTTGCCGGTCACGGCGGCCATGTGTCCCTGTCTGAAATCACTGAAGATGGCGTTGCTATTCTGCAGTTCGGCGGCGGCTGTAACGGCTGCTCAATGGTGGATGTGACCCTCAAAGAAGGGATTGAAAAGCAGCTGCTGGCCGAGTTTGAAGGCGAGCTGAAAGGTGTTCGCGACGTGACTGAACACGCCCGCGGTGATCATTCTTACTACTGATTTATGCCCGCGCGGAATCTCATCCCTACTCTCGCGCACCGGGTAAATCACATAAAAAAAGCCGCTTTCGCGGCTTTTTTCATTCTTGTCTGTGCTTAATGCCTATCAGGATAATCAGGCTTTCGTGCGATTATTCGGCTAGGTATTGTGCGATATCAGGCTTTTAAAACGGTGATAGTCACAGCGCGTCGGCCCCAGTTTTTAGCAGCCCGGACATCACGGCCCATGTAGATATCAATTTTCTTTGACCAGCGGTGATGCATCTTATCCAGCACCACATACTCACCAGGCAGGCCTGAGATTTTTACTTTAGAGCCGTGTTTGAGGCCCATTTTCAAAAGGTCTCGAGATACTGCGATTGCCTTCATTCCCGGCTTTAGTCTGTCTCCCCAGGCAGCAATTGACGGGCTGCTGTCGGTCTGGGCTGGCACGGAATTATACGCCGTTGCCGTCACTCGAACTTTGGCTCCCGGAGCCACTGCACTAGCATTAAAACACCACAGTAAACCCATAAAAAGCAATAAAAAAACACCGATTTTTTGTTTCATTTTCAACCTGCTCAACTCCAAAACAGGTCATATTTTAAACACTATCAATAAGAAAGGACAGGGTTATTGGCCCGTATAGGTTTATTGAACAGCATAAAATATGATAACTATTTGTTAGAACAGGCCTCTTCAAGAAAAATATTTTTTTGCCATTGATACGCAAAAATAGCCGCTAGCAACAGCCCTCGCATGGCCAGAAAACCTAACATCGCCGCCCACAACGCATGGTTGCCAAACTGGCTAAACAACTGCCATATCAGGAAGAAACTACAGGTCGCGATAAACATGCTGTTGCGCATTTCTTTGCCTCGGGTCGCGCCGATAAAAATACCATCCAGCAGAAAGCACCACATTGCCACCAGAGGCACGGCAGCCAGCCAGGGCAAATAACGACTTGCTTCGCGCTGCACCGCTGGGATATCCGAGATCAGGGCAATAATCGCATCCCCGAACAGCGTGAAGGCCAGTGTCATCAGCAAAGCAATCACTACACTCCACAAAGTGGTGCTGATCAGCGTCCTGCTCAGGGCTTCGCGGTTTCTGGCGCCTATGGCTTTGCCCACCATAGCTTCCATGGCATAGGCAAAGCCGTCCATACCGTAAGACACCAGCATCAGGAAACTCATCAGCACCGCATTGGCCGCCACCACGTTATCCCCCAGGCTGGCCCCCTGAAACGTCATGAAACTGAAAGCCAGCTGCAGGCACAAGCTGCGCAGGAAGATATCCCGGTTCAGGCGTAATAAGCGGACTATTCCTTGTCCGACTTTATTGAGCTGGCTACGCCAGGGCGGCAAATTCAGGGTTTTCCACTGACAGGCAACAAAATACAGCCCCAGTACCATGCCGCTGTATTCCGCGATCACAGAGGCGGCGGCCGCGCCGGCCACCTGCCAGCCCAGCCCCAGTACAAACAGAATATCGAGCAGGATATTAATGCTGTTGGTGATGATCAGCAGCCACATGGGCAGCTGGGCATTCTGACTGCCCAGCAGCCAGCCCATGATGACAAAATTAGCCAGGGCCGCCGGCGCCCCCCAGATACGAATCGAGTAATACTGATCCGCATAGGTTTTGACTGCATCGCTGGCGTCGCTGACGGAAAATACTGCATCCGCTATCAAGCCATGGCTGAGGATAAGAAGCGCCGCCAGCCCCCAAGCCAGGGCTATCCCCTGCAGTAGTACAGTCGCCTGCGAAGACTTGTTACTTGCGCCGTACGCCTGCGCGCACAGCCCTGTTGTTGCCATACGCAAAAAACCGAGCAACCAGAAGGTCACGCTGATCATGGTGCCGCCGACAGCCACGCCCCCCAGATACCAGGCATGCTCAAGATGGCCGATCACAGCCGCATCCACCAGCCCCAGCAAAGGGACAGTGATATTGGACAGCACCATAGGAAGCGCCAGGGCAAAGACCTGGCGGTGGAGGGAGATATCTTTTAATGCGGCCAGCACAGTTCCAACCTTATGATTCACACGCTTAAGCCGCACAGTGTAACAGCAGGACCCATGACTGCCAGCTGTTAGCATAAATCTGCCTGTGTTAGGCCAGCAGTATTCCCAGCCAGTGGTCAGCCAGTAACACGACAAACAGTCCCAGCAGGTGCCAGATAGAGAACTTGAACGTGGCCCAGGCATGGCCGGGTTCATCGGCAAACTTGAGCTTAACCGCGTACCCGACAAAGCCCAGATTCAGCACCAGACTGCCCGCCAGATACAGCGCACCACTCATGCCTGTCAGCCAGGGCAACAGACCGATCAGCGTCAGAATCAGGGTATAGAGCAGTACCATGGTCTTGGTGAAGGCAATCCCGTGCGTCACCGGCAGCATAGGAATATCGGCTTTGGCATAATCATCGCGGCGATGTATCGCCAGCGCCCAGAAATGCGGTGGTGTCCAGGCGAACACCAGCATCACCAGCAACAGCGCATGAGGATCAAACTGGCCGGTTACTGCTGCCCAGCCAAGCAATGGCGGCGCGGCACCGGCCAGACCACCGATAACAATATTCTGCGGCGTCGCGTGCTTTAACCACAGGGTATACACCAGTGCGTAACCCACCAGACTGGCCAGCGTCAGCCAGGCGGTCAGCGGATTCAGCTGCCACAGCAAGGCAAAGCCCACTATCATCAGCACAGTGGCAAAAATCACCGCATTGACAGTCGGCACCCGCCCACGCGCCAAGGGCCTGTGATGAGTGCGGGCCATCTTGGCGTCTAATTGCCGATCAAGCACGTGATTAAAGGCCGCCGCAGACGCCGACTGCAAGCCGATACCCAGCAAACCCAGCACTACGGCTTTGACGGGCGGGATCCCCGGGACTGCCAGACACATGCCCACCAGCGCCGTCAGCAGTAACATCGCCACGACTTTTGGCTTGGTCATCATCAGATAATCGCGCCCCAGCTGTTGCCAGCTTCGGCCTGAATACGTTATCTGGCGTTGTTCCAGTGACTGTGATTTCGCCATGTCGCCTACCTCCCTGATTTAGCCTGACTTGGGTGTCATTCGGCCAAAATGCGTTTGCCTTCCATGTGTTCCTGCCTGCACCTGAATCAGTGCATGGCGGACCGTTTTCACTCGCGGTATAGATGCAGCCCGGCTGACATTCACCGCAGCCCGAGCCATAAACAACGCCCAGTTCGCCGCCAGTACGCTGAGCAGTAAACCTAATCCCCCCAGGTTATGCGCCACAGCCACTGGCAGTGGCAGGCTGGCCAGTACATTCGTCACGCCCAGCGCGATCTGCACAGAGAGCAGCGCCAGTATCAGCACGGCGTAGCGCCGCCAGCCGATATGGCACAGCCGCCAGACAAGCAGCAGGATCACCAGGGTGGTCAACATGGCGCCGATACGGTGCGCGGCATGAATAGACACTCGCTGGTCAAAATTGAGCACGCCATATTGATAAGTCTGAAAACCCGGCTGCCAGGGCTCAAACGCCCTGATATCAAATTTACTTACCCAGTCCACTTCGCAAACAGGCAGCTGAGTACAGACCACAGCGGCATAGTTGGCTGCCGTCCAGCCGCCCAGTGCAATCTGCACTGCCACCACTATCAGCCCGGCTACGGCTAAGCGCCGGACACTGACTAACGCAGGAGAGGAAGCAACCGCTGTCGCAGGCCGCTTTCTGTGTCTCAGCAGCATCCGCAACCAGAGCACCAGTAACAGGCTGGCTGTGGTAAAGCCGCCAAGCAGGTGACCCATCACTATCACCGGCTTGAGCGACATGGTCACGGTCCACATCCCCAGCAACGCCTGAAACACCACCAGCCCCAGCAACACCAGAGGTAAGCGGCGTGGTCTGTCACCACGGCGACGGGCCAGTACATTCAAAGCGACTATCAGCAACCCGAGCGCACCGGCCATGTAGCGATGGATCATTTCATTCCAGGCTTTATGCACTTCCACCGGGTGATCCGGAAAAGCCTGTTGAGCCAGTGCATGCTGATCGTCAGTTTTGGGAACTGTCATGAAACCATAGCAGCCGGGCCAGTCCGGGCAGCCAAGCCCGGCTTCTGTCAGCCGGGTATACGCCCCCAGGGCTATCACAGCAACGGATAATAAGAGAGTCAGTCCAACCAGCCAGGTAAAGCGCCGGTCGGCCTGCCGGTAACGGGAAGAAGCCATTGATAACATCGCCACTCCTTAGCGCATGCGGTTTGCAGCATCAGCCTATTTTGGAAACCTTCAGTAAACGTTTAAGATCCCTCAGCATGTCCTTACCCTGAGCCAGCACCTGCGTCTGCCCTTCCACCAGAGGATAAGCCAGCATGACGTTGCCCTGCGGATCTGAGATATAAATGGCCTGGGCACCGAATTCCAACGCACGGATCTGAGCAAGGACAGGCTCCGGTGCGGCCAGTACTGTACTGCCGCCGGCCTGCACATGCTCTACAGCAGGCAAGCCTGTATCCCCCTGACCTGAGACCAGCACCAGGCTGGCAATACGCTCCTGCTCGGCGCCCATGGCCTGAGGCACCTGACGCAAATTAAACAAGGCGCCCTGACAGCGGGTATCACACTCTGCCGGCAACAGATACACCAGCTGCCATTTGCCACGCATCCCCAGCCAGTCGGTCACCACAGGCTGCTCCAGCAATTGTCCCCGATTGATGGCTCCCCCCTGATACCAGTGGTTGTCCAGCACCAGCTTGGCCACCACCACAGGTAGCACAAACAACAGTAACAACAACACTAAATTGATGTGTTTTCTCATCCCTGACTCCTGTTTCTCAGTGCCTACTGCGTTCTCAGTGCGAACTGCGTTTCAGCCACCACAAGGCCAGTCCGGCGACGGCCAGCGCCAGCAGAAACCACTGCACAGCATAGGCATAATGCTTTTCCGGCCCCATCACTACGGCCTGCCAGTTCTGCTTGAGCGCCAGCGGGTCATCCGCCGCTATCTGTATGACCCAGTCAGGCAAGGGCAATCCCGTTGCACCTGCCAGTTCTTGTGGCTTGATATTTTGCACCCGCCTTGGCCAGCCGTTTTCTGTCCCTGCCTCGCTCAGCTCAGGAAGCTGAGTTGAGGGTGCAATCATGCCCGTCAGCATGACCTGGCCATGAAATTCGGGTAACACAGGCAGCTCATCCCGGTATTGCGGCGCAGGCAACCAGCCTAAGTTCACCAGTACCCAGGCGCCGTTTTCCGTCCGGAACGGGTAAAACAGGTGATAACCCGGCCGGCCACGATCCAGCTGGTTATCCAGTAAAACTGCTTTGCTGTGATCGTATTCGCCGCTTAGCCTGACCCGGTACCACAAAGGATCATCCGGCAGGCTGGCGACACTGTAGAACGTCTGCTCTCCCCTGAGCTTCAGCGCTGCTGTCAGCGTTTCTTTTTCCTGTCCCCGTGAGATCTGCCACATTCCCAGCTTGACCAACACCGACAGGACCACCAAAGTAAAAAGAATAAAACCTGTCCGTCTCATCGCGTCCTGTGCCTCATCCCTGACGCCCTGATTCAGCCAACCACGGAGCTATCATGTTGCTGAAAATCCTGATTGTCTGCCTGCTGTTCTTTATCTTGTTTAACTTATTCCGTGCCTTGCCAGTGATGCTGAAAGGCAAGCAAAGCAAACCTATGTCTCACTACCTTGGCCGGCGCGTGCTGTTTTCTGTCCTGCTGTTTGCCCTGTTGTTGCTGGCACTGGCAACGGGTCTTATTGAGCCGCATCCCCGGCCGTTCTGATGCCCTCTGGCATCAGAGAATATAGACAAAGACAAACAACCCCAGCCACACCACGTCAACGAAGTGCCAGTACCAGGCTCCGGCCTGAAAGGCAAAATGGTGCTCTGGTGAAAAGTGCCCTTTCAACACCCTAAGCCAGACGATAAAGAGAATAAGAGTACCCAGAGTCACGTGCAGGCCGTGAAAGCCGGTCAGCATAAAGAAGGTATTGCCGTAGACCCCGGCATCTAACGTCAGATCCATGTCTTGATAGGCATGGATATATTCGACACCCTGCAGGTACACGAACAAGCTACCCAGCAGCACAGTTAACAGCAGATAAAGGGTCAGGCGCGGGCGGTTACCTTTTTCCAGCGCCACATGGGCAAAATGTACCGTCACAGAAGAAGTCAGCAGAATTAAGGTATTGTAGAGCGGCAGACCAAGCGGTCCCATGGCCTGGGTTTCCGTACCACCAGGTGTCATGATCAACGGCCACTGTGCGACAAACTCCGGCCACAGCACTTCGTGTGTCATGGCGTTATTACTCGCCCCGCCCAGCCAGGGCACAGCTATCATCCGGGCGTAAAACAGCGCCCCGAAAAAGGCGGCAAAAAACATCACTTCAGAGAAAATGAACCAGCTCATGCCCTGACGAAAGGAGCGGTCCATCTGTGAGCTGTACAGGCCGGTCATTGATTCGCGGATCACATCGCGGAACCAGCCCACCAGCATGATCAGCAGCAAACCCACCCCGCTCATCAAAATCCAGGGACCATTGCCGCCGAACAGTCCACCGACGGTGGCACCGGCGCCCATGGCTATCAAAAATAACGCCACAGCCCCCACTATCGGCCAGGCGCTGGCCGCCGGCACATAATAATGCTCATGGGAAGGCTTCAGGGACTGTTCATGTTCTGTGTACGGATTCGCCATGGTCGACCTCATTGCGTTTGCGCCGCAGGTTCCGGCTGAGCGTTAAACAAGGTATAAGCCAGTGTCAGTGTATTGATATCCTCAGGCAGTTTGGGATCAATATAGAAGAGCAAAGGCAGCTCTGCTGACGCTCCGGCAGCCAGTGGCTGACGGTTAAAGCAAAAACATTCAATCTTGTTAAAATACTGCGCCCCCAGCCCCGGAGAAACGGACGGTACCGCCTGGCCCACTGTGGCGGTCTGAGTCAGGTTCTGGGCCGAATACAGCACTTTGTAGGTTTCGCCCGGATGCACCACCAGCTTGGTCACTTCCGGTTCGAATCGCCAGGCCATGCCGGGATTGATATAGGCCATAAATTCCACAGTAACGGTTCGCTTGTCGTCTACCTGTTCACTGGCAATGGCGGCCTGATTGGATGTTTTGCCATTGATGCCAGTAACTTCACAAAACACGTCATAGAGAGGCACCAGCGCAAAGGCGAAGCCAAACATCCCCAGTGACAGTAAAATCAGGCTCAGTAACGACTTCTTCTTACCTTTTTCCTTATCGGTGTCAGCCATATCGCCCCCTTAGTCCACCTTAGGTGGCGTGGAGAAAGTATGATGAGGCGCCGGAGAAGGGACTGTCCATTCCAGCCCTTCAGCGCCATCCCAGGGTTTCGCGCCTGCCGGTTCCCCGCCACGCACACACTTCACGACGACCGCCAGGAAAATCAGCTGCGACAGACCAAACAGAAAGCCGCCAATACTGACGATGGCGTTCACATCGGCAAATTGCAGCGCATAATCCGGAATGCGGCGCGGCATGCCTGCCAGTCCCAGGAAATGCATAGGGAAGAACAGAATATTGACGGAAATCACTGAGCACCAGAAATGCCATTTCGCCAGGCGTTCATCGAACATATGCCCCGTCCATTTAGGCAGCCAGTAATAAGCCGCGGCCATGATGGAGAAGATCGCGCCAGACACCAGTACGTAGTGGAAATGAGCCACCACAAAATAGGTATCGTGATACTGGAAATCTGCCGGGGTGATCGCCAGCATCAGGCCGGAGAACCCGCCTATGGTAAAGAGGACAATAAAGGCGATGGCAAACAGCATAGGAACTTCAAAGGTCAGTGAACCTCGCCACATGGTAGCCACCCAGTTAAACACTTTTACCCCGGTCGGCACGGATATCAGCATGGTGCAGTACATGAAAAACAGCTCGGCAGCCACAGGCATCCCTGTGGTAAACATATGGTGTGCCCACACCAGGAAACTCAAACCGGCAATAGACGCCGTTGCGTATACCATGGAACTGTAGCCAAACAGCCTTTTGCGCGAAAACGCCGGAATAATCGCGGAAACAATACCGAAACTCGGCAAAATCATGATGTACACTTCCGGGTGACCGAAGAACCAGAAGATATGCTGGAACATCACAGGATCCCCGCCACCGGCGGCATCAAAGAAACTGGTGCCGAAGTATTTGTCGGTCAGTACCATAGTGACCGCTCCCGCCAGCACCGGCATCACAGCAATCAGCAGAAACGCCGTGATCAACCAGGTCCAGACAAACAGCGGCATTTTCATGTACGTCATGCCAGGCGCACGCAAGTTCATAATAGTGACTATGACGTTGATAGCCCCCATGATGGAACTGATACCCATGATATGAATAGAGAAGACAAACAGGCCAGTACTCTGCGGACTGTAAGTCGTCGAGAGCGGCGCATAGAACGTCCAGCCAAAGTTCGGGCCGCCGCCTTCCATAAACAGCGACCCCAGCAGCATGGCGAAGGCAAACGGCAGAATCCAGAAGCTCCAGTTATTCATCCGCGGCAGCGCCATGTCCGGCGCCCCTATCATCAGTGGCACCATCCAGTTAGCCAGCCCGGTAAACGCAGGCATCACGGCACCAAAGACCATGATCAGACCGTGCACTGTGGTCATCTGATTAAAAAAGTTAGGATCCACCAGTTGCAAGCCAGGCTGGAACAATTCGGCCCGGATCACCATCGCCATCGCCCCACCGACCAGGAACATAGTGAAGCTGAAAATCAGGTACAGGCTCCCGATATCCTTATGGTTGGTAGTAAACAGCCAGCGCTTGATACCACTTTGATGATGATGTGTATCATGCTCCGTATGACTGGCCTCTTCCACTGCCTGTTCACGCATCATGTCCGTCATGCCCTGTTACTCCCTAAAGCTGTTCGCCCTTAAGAATTGCCTGTACTTCTGCTGCCTGAACCATATCGCCGGTATTGTTACCCCAGGCATTACGCTCATAGGTAATCACAGATGCCAGCTCCTTCAGGCTCAGTTGCGGGCCGAACGCCTGCATTGCCGTACCGTTACGTCCGTGGACCACAATGCTGATGTGTTCCAGTTTTTTAGCCGGATCAACCGAAATCCCTGTTCCGGCCAGTGCCGGAAACGCGCCCGGCAAACCCTGACCATTGGCCTGGTGACACACAGCACAGCGGGTGTTATAGACTGTCTCGCCCATCGCCATCAGCTCATCCATGGGCATTTGCATATCCAGCAGACGCAGCTCTTCAGCTTTCGCCTCCCGCTGGGCGGTTTTGGTGACTTGCAGCCATTCCTCAAAATCGGCCTGCGGCTTAGCTATTACCACAATCGGCATAAAACCGTGATCCTTGCCGCACAGCTCAGCACATTGCCCGCGGTAGATACCCGGCTTATCAATCTTGGTCCAGGCTTCGTTAATGAAACCGGGATTGGCATCTTTCTTGACGGCAAACGCGGGCACCCACCAGGAATGAATCACATCCTGTGAGGTCATCAGAAAGCGGATTTTCTGCCCGACAGGCACCACCAGCGGATGATCCACTTCCAGCAGGTAGTTATCGCGCTTTTGCCGTTCATTGTTAATTTGCGCCTGAGAGGTGGCTAAGTTGGAGTAAAACTCAACACCTTCGCCGAAATAGCGATAATGCCACTTCCACTGTGAACCGGTTATCTGAATAGTGATATCCGATTGCGAGGTATCTTCCATCGCCAGCA
This sequence comes from Photobacterium sp. 2_MG-2023, assembly GCF_030547675.1. Taxonomy (NCBI): domain Bacteria; kingdom Pseudomonadati; phylum Pseudomonadota; class Gammaproteobacteria; order Vibrionales; family Vibrionaceae; genus Photobacterium; species Photobacterium sp. 2_MG-2023. The sequence continues at coordinate 62,875 of NZ_JAUOQQ010000004.1, read as the reverse complement.
GGGTTTTGGTCGCCGGAATGGCCATTACGATCAGAATGACAAAAGGTATCAGGGTCCAGAGCAGTTCAACCCGGGTACTTTCATGAAAGGAGGCCGCCACAGCACCCCGCGACTTTCTGTGATGAATAATGGCCCAGAACATCACGCCGAATACCACGATACCAATCGCGACACAGATATAAAAAATCGTCATGTGCAGTGAATAGACCTGCTGACTGACCCCGGTAACCCCCTGGGTCATATTCAGCGGCATCGACTGGGTTTCTGCCCATGCGGGCAAACTCAGCAAGCCCAATAATCCATAAAACAATCGCCGCATCATTCCGTGGATCCCTCCCTCAGTCACCCTGACAGTCAAGTGCCAGTTACCGTCCCACGCCGGAGACAACAGACACCTGTCTCAGCCAGGATTCCCTAATCAGCGCAAAATAGCTATAACAGCTTGTTTACATTTAACTTAGGACAGATTTGCCAGAATGAACAAAATTTTGAGTGAGAAATAGTCAACGCCCACAAGAAATGGGCGCTGGTAGACATAAGCGGGCAGAATGAGAAAAGGTCGGGCTTAAAAACGAAGGTGCGACACCACAGGTGTCAATCTGTGACCGAACGAAGGTAAGTGCGACAGCCAACGCTGCCAGGGGCGCCAGCGCGGACAAGGCACAGTGAGTGGCGAGTGGCTGGATACTTGCTCTGCCCAGGGCAGCCATTGCAGCAACTGGCGGACAGGATCTTCAAAACCATGAGCATAATCCTGTGTCCCTAATTTATGGCCCAGACCGCTGTCACAGCGATCACCGGCCAGCACGAGGCACAATTCCAGTTGATTGAAATGACAACCAATCCGCTGGACAAATTTCGCCACTTCCTGCGCAGAAATCTGCAACAACGCCTGATCACAAACCAACATAACAGGTGAAGAAAAAGCGGTTGGCAGCTGGGATAACCAGTTCAGATCCGTTACAGAGCCCGGCCGCATCCGATACCGCTCACTGGCGTGAAACAACTTTTGCCGCCACAGCAGGTTCTCATTGCAGTCCAGCTCCAGCCAGCGGCACCGGCCATTATCCAGCCGGTAGAAGCGGGTATCCAGCCCTGCTCCGACATTGATGACATGGCCATTAGGAAAACGACGCAGAAAATGCTGTACCCGCTGATCCACCAACAGGGTCAAGGTCGCGTGCAGCAACTGGTGTTGATCAACATTACCGGCCAGGCAATCGGGGGCCAGATGACACTGCTGGCAAGCCGCTGCGGCTAAGGGGTCATAAATCAAACCACCGTCAGCCAGACTCTCGCGACTACGCAGCCAAAGCGGCTGCAAGAGTGCAGCCGGAATATGATAGCGGGCAGATTTAGTCATTGTCGTCATCGTCTACAAGGTGATACCTTGATGATAATGACTATCATTAACTATTGCAAAGAAATCGTCGGTTCTTTACACGCAATCAGACCTCAGCCCCAGTCGCCGTTACGGATAACACCCACGGCAATGCCTTCAATGGTCAGGTGCTGCTGGGTCAGATCCACCACAATCGGTGCAAACGCCTCGTTTTCGGCATGCAGATACACCTGAGACCCTTTCTTTTCAAGACGTTTTACCGTCACATCATCATCAACACGGGCAACAACCACCTGGCCGTTACGGACATCCTGGGTTTTATGCACCGCCAGCAAATCGCCATCCATAATCCCTATGTCTTTCATGCTCATGCCATTGACACGCAGTAAGAAATCCGCCTGCGGCTTAAACATTGACGGGTCAACATCGTAATGGGTTTCAACATGTTCCTGAGCCAGAATCGGCTCACCGGCGGCAACACGCCCGATGAGCGGCAGACCACGTTCCTGTGCATCCTCGTCATTCACCAGCAGGCGAATACCGCGTGATGCACCCGGTACGATTTCAATCACCTGCTTACGGGCCAGCGCTTTTAAATGTTCCTCTGCCGCGTTGGCAGATCGGAACCCCAGTTCACGGGCAATTTCCGCCCGAGTCGGCGGCATACCGGCGACTTCAATTTTTGCTTTGATCAAATCAAAGACTTCTTGTTGGCGTGGCGTTAACGGCTTCATGACATACCCTGTCTTTTTATACAGTTCACTGTGAGTATATCCAGTGTTCATTGTTTTGAAAAGACTATATTCAATGAAATGCTGGCTTGGCTGACCCTGCCACAACGCCAGCGAACAAAATTTTACTCTTTGCTATCCTGTATCGTATTTTTCGCAGCAATACCCGGCGCGTTTTCTGCTATCCTTGCCACGCATTAAGATTTCGAGGCTAGTTATAAACATGTCAAGTTGGCAGAAATTTTCGCAAAGTCTTCTGAATTTGCCGCTTTCTTTACTGGTTAAGACCCGTACAATCCCGTCCGATCCTGTTTCTGAACTGGAACTGGATCTCGACCGCCCTATTATCTACACCTTGCCTTTCAGCTCGCAGACCGATCTGCTGACCCTGAGTGCAGCGACCCAAGCCGTCGGGCTGCCCGATCCGCTGGAGCCTGTTGTCATCAATGGCCAGGTGTTCCCCCGCTATGTCTTCGTCGCCAACAGCCCGAGTATTTTCGGCAGTGACGGCCAGCTACCGGCCAAATCCTTAACCCTGTTTACCGATTTGCTGGCGGCCCATAAAGCCGATCCGCAACTGGATGTTCAGCTGCTGCCCGCTTCAATACTGTGGGGCCGCAAACCCGGCACTGAAGGTGAGCAAAAACCGATACTGAAAGCCTTAAATGGTCCGGAAAAATGCTTCGCCGTACTGGCGCAGGGCCGGGATTGTATGGTCCGCCTCAGCCCGACCATGTCGTTACGCTTTATGGCCGATAAGCACGGGACAGATAACGCCATTGCCAATAAGCTGGCCCGGGTGGCTAAGATCCATTTCTCCCGCCAGAAGCTGGCGGCGGCAGGCCCTCGCCTGCCACAGCGTCAGGCACTGTTTAACCGCCTACTGGCTTCCAAAGCGATAGAAAAAGTGGTCCGCGAGGAAGCGGAAAGCCGCGATGTGCCTTTAGAAAAAGTGCGCAAAGAAGCCATTGATATGATGGAAGAAATTGCGGCCGATTTTTCCTACAGCCTGGTTCGTCACGGTGACCGTTTCCTGAGCTGGTTGTGGAACCGTCTTTATAAAGGGATCAATGTCAGCAATGCCCAGCGGGTCCGCCAATTAGCGCAGGACGGCCATGAAATTGTCTATGTCCCCTGTCACCGCAGTCATATGGATTACCTGCTGCTGTCTTACGTGCTCTATCAGGAAGGCATGGTACCACCACACATTGCGGCAGGTATTAACCTGAACTTTTTCCCGGCCGGGCCGATTTTCCGCCGCGGCGGCGCGTTCTTTATCCGCCGCAGCTTTAAAGGCAACCGCCTCTATTCAACAGTATTTCGCGAATATCTCGGTGAGCTGTTTGCCAAAGGTTACTCGGTGGAATATTTCAGTGAAGGCGGCCGCTCCCGTACCGGTCGCTTGCTGGCACCGAAAACCGGCATGCTGTCGATGACCATTCAGGCCATGCTGCGCGGCCTCAACCGCCCGGTCACTCTGGTGCCTGTGTATATTGGTTACGAGCACGTGATGGAAGTGGCCACTTACGCCAAAGAGCTGCGTGGAAAGCGAAAAGAAAAAGAAAGCTTGGGTCAGGTATTGCGCACCCTGCGTAAATTGCGCAATTTCGGACAGGGTTACGTCAACTTCGGTGAGCCTATCCCGCTGAATCAGTACCTGAACGAACAGGTGCCGGACTGGCGTCAGCATATCGACCCGATTGAACCTGCCCGCCCGCAGTGGCTCAACCCTGTGGTCAACAACCTGGCCGATAAGATGATGACCCACATCAACGATGCGGCAGCAACCAACGGCCTGACTCTCTGTGCGCTGGCATTGCTGGCCTCTCGCCAGCGCGCACTGAGCCGTGAAGAGCTGGAGCAACAGATTGACTGTTACCTTCAGCTGCTCCATAACACGCCGTATTCGTCGGACTGTACTCAGCCGTCAGACACAGCGGCTGAGCTGGTTGAGAATGCCATCAGCATGGATAAGTTCATGGTTGAGCGTGACAGCCTGGGAGAGATAGTGTCGCTGGATCGGCAGCAGTCACTGCTGATGACCTATTACCGCAATAACATCATCCACCTGTTTGCGCTGCCTTCGCTGATAGCCCACATAGTCGTTTCACACCAGCGCCTGAGCCGGGCCGAAATGCATCGTCAGATCAGCCTGCTGTATCCGTTTTTGAAGGCCGAGCTGTACCTGCGTTTTGACTGGGCGGACTTACCGGAAGCGCTTGATGCCCTGATTGATGAGCTGATCCGGCAGCGGCTGATCCTGAGTGACGGCAATGAGTTGTCGCTTAACAGTGTCCGTATCGGCCCGCTTCAGTTACTGGGCAATACCATTACCGAAACCTTGCAGCGCTACGCCATTGCCCTGACGCTGCTGCGCAGTGAACCTCAGCTGATGAAGAGCGATCTGGAACAGCAAAGCCAGATGATGGCACAGCGCCTGAGCCGTCTTCACGGTATTAATGCGCCCGAATTCTTCGATAAGGGCGTCTTCTCTGCGATGGTCAAAACCCTGCGTCAGGAAGGCTATCTGAATCAGGACAACCATGCGGTCTCACGTCCGGTGGCCACCCTGGCCGATTTACTGGCCGATTTGGTTTCTCCGGAAGTGAAGCTGACCATTCAGGCAGTCATGAACCGGGAAGAGAAAAAAGAGCCGGGGCCGGATTCAGCGGATAAATAATTCGCCGCTTAGAACAGCAAACGCCCGCAAAATGCGGGCGTTTTTATAACGGAGCGGAATCATCACCTCAGAGCATTAAGCCGGCAGCCATGCCCAGCCACACCAGCATCCCCACATAGTTATTGTTGAGAAAAGCCTTAAAACAAGGTTCACGTTCCCTGCCGCGAATGAGCATCTGCTGATAAACAAACAAAGCTGCAGCGCCAAGCAGGCTCCAGTAATACAGCTGAGACAACCCCATCTGCATACCCACCACAATCAGCAACCCTAATGTGCCCAACTGCAACAAGCCGATAATGCGCTTGTCATTGCGGCCAAACAGGATAGCGGTTGATTTGATCCCGATTTTTAAATCATCATCCCTGTCGACCATGGCGTACTGGGTATCATAGGCAATGGTCCAGAGTATGTTGGCGACAAACAGCATCCAGGCCACAGGCGGTAAAGCGCCAGACTGCGCGGCATACGCCATTGGAATGGCCCAGCCGAAGGCCATGCCCAGCACCAGCTGCGGCAGATGGGTATAGCGCTTCATAAACGGATAAGCCGCCGCCAGCAGCAGACCAACTACAGACAGCTGGATAGTCAGAGTATTCATGGTCAGTACTAACGCAAATGACACTAACGACAACACGGCAAAAAAGCCCAGCGCTTCGCGCTCGCTGATCAAACCGGAAGGCAGAGGACGCTGCGCGGTACGCTTCACATGGCCGTCAAAATGCCGGTCTGCGTAATCATTGATGACACAGCCCGCCGCCCGCATCGAAAAAACCCCGAGCACGAACACCACCAGCACCTTGATATCCGGCATGCCATCTGCGGCCAGAAATAATGCCCACAGGGTCGGCCACATCAATAACAAACTGCCAATCGGGCGATCCATCCGCGCTAGCTGCCAGTACGCCCTGGCCTTGGTGATCTCCAAACCTTCACTCTCCTACTTTTGTTCGTAATGGGCGGCTTTCTCGCTGCCCGATAACGCCGGTAATGTGCCGCTGAATGGCGCTGTTATCCTGATAAACCGGAGCGGGTGCCAGAAACAGCTCAGCCACCAGCATCGGCTTTTCTTTTACCCACAGGCGAGAGCGACGCGCCCACAATACATCGTCATTAACAGTAAGGCGGGCCAGCTGCAGGGCGTCACGGCGCGCGCTCTGATCGGTAAACACCCGGTAACCCAGGGGCGACTCTCCCAGCCGGGCAATGTCCTGCTCCTCACCCGTCATGGTCGGCACAGGGATCAGCGTGCGGCCAAACACCCAGGGTACACCGTCGCCATGTAAGAGTACGATACGCTCCAGGCAATCCACTGGCCCCAGCATCGCCTGTTCATCAGGCTGTAAGCTGCTGGCTTTGATCGGCTCCTGCGCCAGCAGAAGCACACTGAACTGATGACAATAACGGGCAAAACGGCGTGACAACGAGCCATTTTCCTGCAACCAGCTTTGCAGTTGCGGCTGATTGAGGTGTATGTTTTCTGTCAGTTGCCAGTCGGCATTGTCCAGAGCGGACTGATATATCTGCTTGAATTTCGACATCTTCCCAATTCAATTCCTAGAAAGGGTGATAGAATGTGGCCAATTGATAACACTGAATGATGCCCTATTGTAGCAAGCCGTCACGGACAGGAATATCATTCCTCGCCAAAGTAGGCACTTGGGTAACAGATTTTTCCCTGATACAGATGGATAGCAAGATGAAATCTCTACTCCTGACATTGGCGATGGTGCTGATTACCCTGACTCAGCCTGCGCTGGCACAATCTGCGCCGGCAAAGACCCCTGAATACAGTTATTTCACCCTGACGCCGGATATCACCACTAACTATATCACCCAAAGTAAAAAGCTGGGTTATCTGCGCCTGCAGGTCGATCTCATGGTCTCCGACCCGGACTATATCCCTCTGGTTGAACACCATGCGCCGCTTATCCGTGATGCCATTATCCAAATCATTGGCGAACAGCCGGAAGTGAAAATCAAGTCTCTGGCCGGTCGCGAAGCCATACGCCAGCAATGCCTGGACAAAGTGAATGACCTGCTGATAGCAGAGACCAACCAAAAGCTATTAACTGAGCTGCTGTTCACCAAATATCTGTACCAGTAACCTCAGCAAAACAATCAACACCGCCATAACCTGTGGTTTAGAGGTTACAAAAAAAGCGCCCGGTGGGCGCTTTGGTCTTTTTCCCGTATTTCATTACAGTGTATCAGGCTGCAGCATGCGCCTTGGCATGTTGCGAAGCAATATACTCTGCCACCGCCTGTTGCTGATCACTACTCAGATACAGCCCCAGTTTGCTGCGCCGCCACAGAGCATCGTCTGCGCTGACAACGAACTCACGGCTCATCAGGTAATCGAGTTCTCTGGCGTAAAAACCTTCGCCAAAATGCTGCCCCATCTCCGCTTCACTGCTGACACCTTCCAGTATCTGCCAGCTCATGATCCCGTAATTCGTTGCCATGCGATCTGCGGTAAACGCGCTCATCCAGCTAAAACGGTGGCGTAAATCAGCACTGAGGCGCTCACGGTCAAAATCCGCCTCGCCGCCGGGCAGGCAGGCTTGCGCCGTCCAGGCCGGTCCCATGTCCGGGAAGAAAGGTGCCAGCTTGCGCAGTGCCGATTCCGCCAGCTTGCGATAGGTGGTCAGCTTACCGCCAAACACAGACAGCAAGGGCGGCTGAGAGCCTTCCTGTTCCAGTTCCAGGGTGTAATCACGGGTCACGGCTTGCGGTGAGTCTGATTCGTCATCACACAGCGGACGGACGCCGGAGTAAGTCCATACCACATCCTGACGCTGCAGCTTGTGCTTAAAGTGATCGTTGTACACGTTGAGCAGGTAGCGGATTTCGTCTTCATCAATCGCCACCTTACGCGGGTCACCGTGATATTCCACATCTGTGGTACCAACAATGGAGAATCTGTCCAGATACGGAATCACAAATACGATTCGATTATCTTCGTTTTGCAGAATGTAGGCCTGAGGCTCATCGTGCACGCGCGGTACCACTATGTGCGAACCTTTGATCAGGCGAATATTGCGTGGCGACGGGGTATCCAGGCTGGTGTCATAAAAGGTTTTCACCCAAGGGCCGGCCGCATTCACCAGTGCATGCGAGCGACGGATGAAACGCTCGCCGGTCTGACTATCGAGCACAGTCACTTGCCACAGCTCGCCATCACGCTCGGCCTTTTCAACACGACAGCGGTTACGGACTTCACCGCCACGGGCCGCAGTTTCCATCGCATTCAAGATAACCAGACGGGCATCATCGACCCAGCAGTCTGAATATTCAAAGCCGCGGGTAATTTCAGGCACCAGGGCGGAATCCGCGCCAAAGCGTAATCCTTCACTGGCTGGCAGCGTGGTGCGTTTTCCTAAGTGATCATACAAAAACAAGCCAGCCCGAATCATCCAGGCAGGACGCAGGTGCGGCCGGTGCGGCAGGCGAAAACGCATTGGCCGGGCAATATGCGGGATCTTGCGCAGCAGAACTTCTCGCTCTGCCAGGGCTTCGCCAACCAGACGAAACTCGTAATGCTCAAGATAACGCAGACCCCCGTGGATCAGCTTTGAACTGGCAGACGACGTCGCAGATGCAAAATCATCGGCTTCAAACAATGCCACTTTCAATCCGCGACCTGCGGCATCTGCGGCAATACCCGCGCCGTTAATGCCACCCCCTACGACGATAATATCCAGAATCTCATTTGCTGCTGTCATGCCTTTCACCTGTGCCTTAACTGCGCTGCGCTCTTACCGAATACATTTCCTCTCTGCTTATATTAGGACATGCATTCGAAAGTGTTCACTTTGTATAAATGTTCGATATCGCTCAATATAGCCAATTGGAAAGCGAATATCATCCTTTTTATGCTCGAAAAATGACACTGATATGATCATACGCACAAAAAAAGCTGCCTTATCAGGCAGCTTTCCGAGAATGTGCAGGCAGATTAATGCTCGCCGCGACCGTTATGAGCGAAAACGCTCATAACAAGGTCAGTCAGTCGATTATGATTTCGAGATGGGTATCCAGCTCTGCCATCCGCTTGGCCAGCGGCTCTGGTGGTGTTTTATTGGTGAACAGCATATCAATCTGGCTGATATCACCCAGATTCACCATGGCATTGCGGCCGAATTTCGTATGATCGACACCCAGCATGACACAGCGGCTGTTTTCTATAATGGCTTGTTTTACCCGTACTTCGTGATAATCGAAATCCAGCAGGGAGCCATCGAGATCAATGCCGCTGATCCCTATGATGCCAAAATCCAGACGGAACTGAGAGATGAAATCCAGGGTCGCTTCGCCCACTATACCGCCGTCACGATTACGCACTTCACCACCGGCCAGAATCACCCGGAAATCATCTTTCCCGGTCAGAATACCGGCCACGTTCAGGTTATTGGTCACGATCCGCAAATCTGAGTGGTCCAGCAAGGCGCGTGCAACCGCTTCCGGCGTGGTTCCTATATCAATGAACAGCGTGGCGCCGTCGGGGATATGCTTGACCATCGCCTGCGCGATACGATCTTTCTCGGCCAGTTGCATCACTTTACGGGTTGTGTAGGAGGTGTTGACCGAGCTGGACGGCACAGTCGCCCCGCCGTGATGGCGCCGGATTTTATTCTCTTCGGCCAGCTCATTGAGATCCCTGCGGATTGTTTGCGGGCTGACGTTAAAACGGGCAACCAGGTCATCGGTACTGACATAGCCCTGAGTTTTCACGAGATCGATGATCTCCTGATGACGTTTGCTTTGCTTCACTGCTGTTACTGCTCCTGATTGACGAAGTTCCAATGACCGTAGTGGCCCGCTTTCCGGGCGTGCTCATCTTACTGGGCAATCGGTCTGGTTACTAGGTAAGTGATCCCACTCCTGGCTGAAACCTTAATGTGCCGAATCCGCCGGCTGTCGCAGATGCGCATCGACAAAGGCCAGCAGACACCCTGAGATCAGCCCGAACAGATGCGCCATATTAGCCACTTCAAATCCCATCACGCCGACGAAACCTAAAACCAGCCAGACCAGCATAAAGACGACATAGCCATTGGGAATAGTGAGGCCCCGCGATGGTGCCAGCCAGCCCAGCCACCACAGGTAGCCCATCAGCGCGTAAACCACCCCGGATAACCCGCCGAAGTTAGGGCCGTGGAACCAGAACTGTGCAAGGCCGGAGACCAGCGCGGAAACGATGAAGACTTCCAGTAACTTGCCGCTGCCGCTGTGCCGCTCAAGCCGTCCGCCCAGCACCCACCACCACAGACAGTTGAATATCACATGCAGTGCGGAGAAATGGATCAGGCTGTGAGACACATAGCGCCAGACTTCCCAGCTGTCTCCCTGCATGGTAGGAAAATGCAGCCAGTAAAAAAGCGGCGCCTGCCAGCCCAGCAACCAGCCGCCGTATATGCCGACCGCCAGCACCATCACCAGCAGACAGACAGGACCGGCACCCGATTTCACCATGTCAATCATACTGGGACTGTCATAGCGAAACGACGGTTGCTGACGGCGGTTAGCCACCTGCCAGGAGGCAGCCTGGTATTTCTGATCGTCAGGATGGCGGATAAACTGCTGCCACTCGGCTTCGGTTTCTACCTGATGCGCTGGGTCAGACAACCAAATGGCAAACTGGCCGCCGGGTTCAGCGGCCAGGGTAAGTTCAATACCACGGGAGGCCATATAATCTATAAAGGCCTGTGCCATTCGGGGGTTATTGAGCACGGCGATGCGCTGCATCTCAGACTCCCTGTTGAAATTTGTGCGCCGCAGGCGTCGCTGGCAAGCGCAGGATGATCATCTGGCTGAATTACTGCTCAACACACGGATAAGCCTGACGGCGCCACGCTTCAAAGCCGCCGTCCATGCTGTACACGGTTTCATACCCCTGATTAATCAGATACTGGGCAGCCCCCTGAGAGCTGATCCCATGGTAGCACATCACGATCACCGGCTGCTCGAAGTCAACGTCATCCATAAAACTGACCATAGAGTCATTGGTCAGGTGAAAAGCAGACGCCGGATGAGATAAAGCGTGGGATTGAGGATCGCGAATATCGACCAGTACCGCCTTAGTGTCGGACTGTTGTAATAATGCGTACGCTTGCTCAACCGAAATATGTTCAAACTGCTCCATGATGACCTCATTCTGTAATTATCAACCGGGGTGCCAGCATCTGGCTGCGCTAATCCCCCTCATCACACGATCTGACGCGACATGCTATCGACGCGAAAACCAGCAATGGTGGACCCAAGGGATCCTGGCGCATTCAGCACTGTATCCCCTACTCATTCAATGCCAGCCAGTATACTCAGTTACTCACAGCTTTGAAAAAAATCTGGCTGCCTTTTGCGTGCGGGCTTTGCCGAATATCCTTACAGGATCGAGAGTTAGTCTGGCTGGCTGGGCCAGCCAGTAGCCTGCTGATCATAGTTTCGCCAGCTGTGGAAAAAACTGTGAATAGCGTTGATAATGTGTTTCTGCCCAAAAGGATCCACTAGATATAGTAAAGATCCGATCAAAGCCTGTGGATAACATTTTTAGCCTCAGCCGGCTATGCCAGCAGCCACTCAGCAAACCGCCATTCCATAGGTGTTCAGGCACAAAAAAACCGGCTCAAAGCCGGTTTCTTCATTCAATAAGTTTGTGGATAGAAAATCCAGCGACCCGCAGGGATCCTCATCCCAAGGATCCTACACCATGCGGATCGTTACAGAGCGTCACCGACGGCATCTTTCAACTTGCGCATCGCGTTTTTCTCCAGCTGGCGGATTCGCTCGGCTGAGACACCATAATGATCAGCCAGATCCTGCAATGTGGACTTATCGTCCTCCAGCCAGCGTGAACGCACGATATGCTGACTGCGGTCATCCAGATTCGCCAGTGCCAGTGACAGACGATTGTTGGCGTGATCTTCCCAGTTATTTTCTTCATAGCTGAGCGCCACGTCAGATGACTTGTCTTCCAGAAAATACACAGGTGCTGTGTAGCTGTTTTCACGTTCGTCATCATCAGCCGGCATATCAAAGGTGGCATCCTGCGCGGCAAGACGGGACTCCATCTCACGCACTTCACTGGTTTCTACACCCAGTTGCTCGGCCACCATTTCGACTTCTTCATTGTTAAACCAACCAAGGCGCTTTTTCGCCTTACGCAGGTTGAAGAACAGTTTACGCTGAGCCTTAGTGGTCGCGACTTTCACGATCCGCCAGTTACGCAGCACATACTCATGAATTTCAGCCTTGATCCAATGGACAGCGAAAGACACCAGCCTGACACCCACTTCCGGGTTGAAGCGTTTTACCGCCTTCATCAGACCAATATTGCCTTCCTGAACCAGATCAGCCATTGGCAGGCCATAACCTGTATAGCCGCGGGCAACATGGACTACAAAGCGCAGGTGCGACAATACCAGACTGCGGGCAGCCTCAATATCACCGTCATAATGCAGACGCTCAGCTAACTCCCGCTCCTGCTCGGCTGTCAGCATCGGATGGCTGTTTACAGACCGGATATAGCCTTCCAGGCTATCAGCAGAAACTAAAGCTAATGAAGTCATCTCTTTTGTCATTCAAGTAACCCCTGTGGATGCTTTGCCAGGGCCAAATACCCTGGACTTTCACCTAAATCAAGCAGCATTACACTGCCAGACCGACAATAATGCCTTCAATGCTGCACAAAATGCAAGCATGCGTAACCAATACGTAGAGTCTTATTCATCACATTGGTTCAATTTCTTTTAAGTGTCTGCCGGCTGAAAGACGGGCTGCCAGTATGCCCAGCAGAGCCGATAAGAGAATGAGTAGCAGGCATTCATCCCAAGCCAGACCGGTTAGGTGGAAATCACTGCCATACAAAGCGGCCAGCTTATCAACTGCACTTTCCAGTATAAAGCTTACCAGCGTAGTGAGCACTAACGCAGACACCGAGGCCAATAAGCCATACCAGGCGCCTGTGTACAGAAATGGCCGCAGAATATACGTGTTGGTCGCCCCGACCAGTTTCATAACCTGCACCGCCTCTTTCTGATTTTGCAGCTGAAGACGCAGCGTATTACCCACTATCAGGAACACGGCCAACAGCATCAGGCCAGCCATGATCATGGTCAGCGTGACACTGAGTTGCTTGATGGCTTCAAGACGCTGCAGCCAGTCGCTGTCCAGCCGGACATCATCCACACCAGCCTGCTCACTGAGCTTGCGGGCCAGTATTTCCGCCTGGCTGCCCGACTGCCATTGCACCGACGGTTTGATAATCAGCACCGCCGGTAAGGGATTTTCATCCAGCAGGCTCAGGGCCTTGGCAAAGCCTGCGTGCTCACGGAATTCATCCAATCCCTGCTGAGGAGAGACATAATCCGCCGAACTGATTTCCGTCCAGCCCGCCAGACTCTCTCTCAGGGTGCGGGCGTCTGCATCGCCGGCACCCGGCGCCATATAAACAGTCAGCTGAGTCGGGTTCTGCCAGGCCTGGCTGACAATCGCAATATTCTTTGCCGCCAGATAAAAACAGGCCGGTAAGGTCAGGGCAAAGGCCAGCACTGCCAGCGTCAGGACATTGCCCACCGGACGGCGCCATAGATCAGTGAGTGCCTGCTTACCCACCTGACGCTGGACAGAGAACCAGCTTTGAGCTTTACGCGCCATACGCCACCTCGCGCAAACTGCCCTGGTGTAAATCAAGCCGTCTGTAACTGTGACGGCTTAATAAAGAGGTGTCGTGCGTGGCCATCAGTACACTCACCCCAACCCGGTTAAATTCGGCAAACAGTCCCATCATCTGCTGGGACAGATCGGCATCCAGATTACCGGTCGGTTCATCCGCCAGCACCACCAGCGGTTTATTGACCACGGCCCGGGCAATCCCGACCCGCTGCTGTTCCCCGCCGGACAGCTGAATCGGCAGGCATTGTGCTTTATCCAGCAGGCCGACTTTATCCAGTGCGGCGGAAACCCGTCGCTTCACATCACCGGCCGGAGACTGGGCGATTTGCAGTGGCAGCGCCACATTGTCAAACACAGTCCGGTCCATCAACAGTCTGTGATCCTGAAAAATCATCCCGATGTGACGGCGAAGAAAAGGAATCTGATGGCTGTCTATCCGGGTAATATCATGATCATTGAAGAAAATCCGGCCGTCACTCGGCCGTTCAACTGCGGCGATCAATTTCAACAGCGTGCTTTTACCGGCACCGGAATGGCCGGTGAGAAAAGCCATCTCACCTTTTCCCAGATGGAAATCCACTTTTTGCAGGGCCTGGCGACCGCCCCGATATGCTTTACTGACCTGCTGAAACCGAATCACAGTTAATCCTCGTCGCTGAACAGAGCCTCAATAAATTCCTGGGCGGCAAAAGGACGCAAATCTTCAATACCTTCACCAATACCAATGTAACGGATAGGGATATTGAATTGATCTGCGATGGCAAAAATTACACCACCCTTAGCCGTGCCATCCAGTTTGGTCAGTGTAATACCAGATACTGGTGCCACTTCACTGAACAGTTTGGCCTGACTGATCGCATTCTGGCCAGTACCGGCATCAACGGTCAGCATAATTTCGTGCGGCGCCAGCGGATCAATTTTCTGCATCACCCGGACAATCTTACGCAGCTCTTCCATCAGATTGCCTTTGTTCTGCAGACGGCCGGCAGTATCGGCAATCACCACATCGACATTGCGTGCTTTGGCTGACTCAATCGCATCGTAGATCACTGAAGCACTGTCGGCACCGGTATGCTGGGCGACCACAGGCACGTTATTACGATCGCCCCACACTTGCAGCTGCTCTACCGCCGCGGCACGGAAGGTATCCCCAGCGGCCAGCATGACTGACAGCCCCTGCTGCTGGAATTGCTTGGCCAGCTTACCGATAGTGGTGGTTTTACCTACGCCATTCACACCCACCATTAAAATCACATAAGGCTTGCGGCTGGTATCAATCACCAGTGGCTGCTCAACTTTTGCCAGCATCTCACTCAGCTCCTCTTTCAGCAGACCGTACAGGGCCTCGCCGTCTTTGAGCTGTTTGCGGTCGGCTTTTTCGGTCAGGTTTTCGATAATCTTGAGCGTGGTGTCCATACCGACATCTGCCACCAGCAGCTGCTCTTCCAGCTCTTCAAACAGATCATCATCAATCTGCTTGCCCCGGAATAAACCGAAGAAGCCAGCCCCTAGATTATTGCGGGTTTTCTTCAGCCCTTTCATCAGCCGGGCAAAGAAACCCTCGCGCTGCGGTTTTTCCTGCACCGCCGGCTCCTCAGAAACAAGGGCCGGTTCAGCCGCGGCTTGCAGGCTTGGTGGCTGTGCATCTTCTTCTGCCGGCCGGATATGTGTATCTGCCTCGACATCCAGATGCACACTCTGCTCAGGTAATTCGGGCTCGGCGTCGCGGTGCGTCAGCGGGGCTTCCGCATCCGCCATGTCCTGATGAGGTGGAACCGACTCCTCTGCAGAAGCAGGCTGCGTTTGTGCCTCCTGAGTCTGTTCCGGCTCTATGGTCTCTTCTTGCGGTTTATGTTGTTCTTTTTGCTCGGTTTGTTCTTCTTCACCAAACCCCAGCCATGAAAATAATCCGCGCTTCTTTTTTTCTGCCATTGGCAAATCCTAGACATTGATTGGTACAATTTACGGCCTGAAAATAAAGGGCCTGTTTATCTTTGGGCTTGCCAGCTTAGTAGGCCTGGCGAACATAACCAATCGTCAGGGTAACAACGAACAAACACAAAGATAATCAGGCCCATGTATACTACCACTTTCTCTACGGTCGAAGAAATGTATGACTAGACGTAAGACGCATTCCGGACACAAAGCTAACCCGCCCAGCCAGGCAGGCTTTGTACGTATCATCAGTGGCCGCTGGCGAGGACGTAAACTGCCGGTCCACGATGTTGCCGGGTTACGCCCGACAACCGACCGTGTCAAAGAAACCGTTTTTAACTGGCTTGCCCCGGATATCCACGGCTCACGATGTCTGGATCTCTTTGCCGGCAGCGGCAGCCTTGGTCTTGAAGCCTTATCGCGTGGTGCGGAGCACCTGACACTGCTGGAGCTAGACACGAAAGCCGCCAGTCAGCTGAAGCGTAATCTGGACACCTTAGAGACAGATAAAGCTGAGCTGCATCAGACCGACAGCCTGTCTTTTCTCAATAAACCGGGGTCGGCTTTTGATCTGGTGTTTATTGATCCGCCTTTTCGGCGCGACATGCTGCCGGAGGTGATTCGCCTGCTGGAAGCCAATGGCTGGCTGACCCCGCAAGCCCTGATTTATCTGGAAGCAGAAAAAGAACTGGGACTGCCTGATACGCCCGAACACTGGCAGCTCATCAAAGAAAAATCGGCGGGACAAGTTTGCTACCGCCTGTATCAAAGAGAGGAAATATGAAAGCGCTGATTTTACTGGCGAAAGTGGCGATCGGATTTGTCTGGGCGGTACTTTTGCTGAACCTGTTCCACCCTTTCCCGGGTGTGGCGGCAATCGCACTGTATATCATGACGGCGTTTCTGCTGGCGATGCACGGCCTGCAAATGCTGATTTTCCTCGGTGCGTTTGGTGACAAACTGTCTCTGAGTCGCTGGGAAAAATGGTCGATACTGATTTTCGGCATCTTTGCTTTGCTGGATATTCGCCGCAAGCACATGGTGTAAAAAGCTAACGGCAAGGGTGCCTGGCTGGTGCCCTTCGTTTATCCTGCTCTTCAGCAGTCAGTCTCAGGTTTATCGGTGCCACATTGCCAGCACCAGTCAAACTGACCTTCGTTCTCTTCGCCGCAGGACACACATCGCCAGCGCCGCTGATTGCCCGTCTCGTACCCGGCAAGTAACTGGCGTGCCTTTACCGCATCCTGTTCCGATACCCAGAGTGTCACCTGTACCACATCAGCCGGTAATTCACCGGCAGCCGCCCCGAGATTCTCCCCGGTCAGACGCACCGCCAAACCGGCATGTTCCAGCAATCCTTTCAGGGTATGCGCTTCAAGGCTGTTGCCCGCCCGGTAGATCTGTTGCCAGCTAGCTGCCATTACCAATCTCTTCTCTTTATCATCAGCGTAGCAGCACACTGACCACTAAGAGCGACTGGGCAAGATAATAGGTAGTCATGATACTGCCTGTCGCAGCTCTGAAATTGCCTCTGAACCGGTCCAGGGCCAGCAAAGTATCTGATACCAGAAAGACCATCGCCCCGGCAAAAGCGGCGAGGCCGGCGCCTGTTCGGGTGGTTAGCCAGTACTCACCCGCCGCCCAGGTCATTTGCAAAATCACCCCTATATATACTCCAACCGGCAGAGCCAACCGGCCCAGAGACGGCAGCAACAACAGATAAACGATAATCCCGGCCCCCATCAGCAAGGCAGGCAGCCACCACACTATCGGGCCAGACAATTCATTCCAGAAGGCCAGTGAATACACTATGTGCGCCAGCAGAAAACTGGTCAGGCCCGGCAAAAACTTGTCTTTGGGCAACATAAGGAAAATGTCCCCGGCGACGGAGCACAACAGACCGGCAATGATCCATTGCTGGTATCCATCACCCTGGCCAAACTGCAGGATTGTTGCCAGCAGCAAGACAATCGTCAGCGGCTTAAACAAATAAAACTGCCACTGTGGACCGCGATAAGCGGCATTGATATGTAACAAAGCAGAAAAAGAGACGGCTAACCAGACCCACATACGTTCACCCGAGTTATCAAAGCTGTGACAGTGTAAAAAGCAAACGCCGTTTGTCTAGCTCAGATAGGCCAGAAACCCGGTCAATTCTCACCTCTGTGATCCATCACACTTTCATATAACTTATTCCTTTACCGCCACTTTTATTCCTTTTCGTTCAATGCTATGGCTGCATCTCCCAGGCTGGTCACAAAAACAGTGCAGTTCCGCTGTCAAAAGCGTCAGGCTCATACTAATGCGATAAATACCGCTTTAGTTTAGCCATCAAGAAACGAAAACAGATAGAAACCACGTTCAAAATAAAACATAAAAATTAATAAAAACAAATAAATAAAATAAAACCCAGCACCAAAATCAGCTCAGAGCTTCCTTAAGTTATTTTACCTAACATCTACACAGTTACAGAGCGTTGAATGTCGATAAATAACGAAAATCGTATGCAAAAACCTAACCCGGCTGTATACCTGAACCGGTTTTCTTTAGTTTTATCACGAAAAACAATGATAGCTAACGCCAGATGCCGCCAGAGCACAAAACCATAAGCAGAACTTAAACACGGATAAAAACAAAAACACGAATATATTAAAACAACAAAATAATCAAATACTTAAAATAAAATTAAAACTTAACAACCCAATCAGATTGTTTTTTGACCTCACCATTTTCATCAGCCAAATGTCATCAACAAAGGGATTTCATGACAACTAAAAGTAAATTTATTGCTAAATATCACACTCTTCCTTTGATCGAGCGACAAAAAAAGTGCTATTCTTTTCTTACACCAATTTTCCAGCAACATAACAGGAGCCTATAACTATGTTATCACCCTCTCAAAAACAAGGGCTTGTCATGATCGCCGTTGTCGCCGGTCTCATGTTGCTGCCTGTGCTTTATTAAGCAAAAGATAAAATTAGCCAATAAAAAAGGTGCCTGAGGCACCTTTTTTATTTTGTCGCTATCATGCGCCACCCGTTACGGATCCAACTTTATATGGTGCCAATTGTTAGAGTAAAACCACAGCGCCAAGGCGGTCATGCCTAACACTAACAACACGGCAACCGCCCACACCCTGCGCGCGCTGCGGGGCGTCAGCTCTTTTTCGCACTCCTGACAGGCCCGGCGAAAGCCACGACTGTCATCCAGGCTAAATCCTTCCTCATGCACCACTTTATTGCGTATGGTGGCCACATAACGCAAGGTGGGGATGATCTCGTGAGGCAAACGCTCTTCACAACTGGTAATTAACTGATGCAGCCCTTTTCCTTCCGCATGATAATGGTGCCGCAGCAAATGCTCGAGTCGCCGGCTCCGGCTCACCACTAATTCAATCTCTGACACCCACATCTCTCCTGCTACCTGCTTCTTCTTTAACCTTACAGGGAGATCAGCCAGTTGCAAATCTACCGGCGGCGATCTCACCATAACCGCATTCTGTCACAGACAATCCGATATACACTCAAGCATAATAGCGGGCAGTTACCTAAGGAGCCTGCTATGCCCGTTAACCCTTTTCTGATTCTTCTGGTGTTACTTGTTGTTGCTGTCGCCTCATTCGTTCACATCTACCGCCGTCATCTGTCGGGCAACGCAGCGATAGAAAAAACAATAGAGGTGCTGATACTCGATAAACAGAGTGTCGCTGTCGGCAATACTCCACCAGGCGGTGACAGTGAGGAATATTGGCTTTATGTCCAGCCGGTAACAGGCGGCCCCAAACGTGATTTCCAGATAGGGCCGCACTATTTCCACGCCCTGAATGCCGGTGACTCAGGTACCCTGACCTACCGGGGGCGACGATTTATGCACTTTGCACTGAAGCGCTGACAAATGTCGCCATCGTCTGTAAGACAATACATCAGGGCACCAGCCAGGCCGTCAACCGGTGACGGCTAAGCAGCCAGCTCGCCAGCAAAGCAAGCCCGCCGGCCACCAGAGTCCAGAACGGGATCATCACAACAGGATGAATAAAGTACCAATCAAACGCTCTGACCGGCCACAGAAAAATCGGGTGCAGCAAGTAAATACCCAGACTATAGCGACTCACAAAGGCCAGTTTGGCAAGCATACCTTCACTGAGGCGATCGGCAATATAACGGCACACCACAAAAACCATCGCGGCGATGAGCACAGTATTCAGGGTTTTGTAAGACAGCCAGCGGCCAACAGTGTATTCACCCGCTGCAAAGCTGCGGCTGAGTACCATATAATCTGTCAGCAGCAATGCCGCTATCCCCAAAGGCAGTAACCAGCCCAGTGTCGGCCAGGAATAGCGATAAAGGCAATAGCCCAGCAGCAAGTACCCACTGTACAGCACCAACTGGTGGCTCCAGGGGCCATCGATATAAAACAAAAACAAAGCCGTCAGCAGCATCCACACCAGCGTCACCCCTTTCACTGCTGTCGGATCAGCCCGCTTCACCCACGCCTGCAAAAACGGCATCACCAGATACAAAGGCAGAAAATAGTAGAAGAAGCCCAGGTGATAATAGGTTTCGTGTTCCGGCATGTTAGCCAGTGTCGCCATCGCGGTACTGCTCTGATAGCCATCTAAGGTCAGGCCTGAAAAAAACGCATAAAACACCGACCACACCAGAAAAGGGAGCAATACCTTGCCCAGCCGCCGCCGGACATAATAGCCAAACTCAAACGGCCGGGTGTCTGTCAGCATGAGCGCGCCACTGATCATGATAAAGACAGGCACAGCCCAGCGGCTGAAGCTGTTATAACTCACCGCAGTTATCCAGGCATGGTCCGGGATCTGCCCGAGCAGTTCACGGTAAGGCCCTAACACATGAATCACAACCACAGCGGTGGCAGCAACACAGCGCAGTAAGTCGACAAAGACTATTTTTTCCCGCATGGGATCTCCTTCACTTGTTACAGCCCCTCTTTCGATACTAAAGCGCCATGAGCGGCCTGATCAGAATTTGTGCATACCTCACTGGCGTACAATCTAAGCAAACTAAAGGCAGACGCTTATCAGTATGTTATCAAATTGATAATTTGAATGATGTTTTATTAAATTCACACCAAAACGAGATATTAATCACATTTTTGTGGCCATCATAGCAAGCAGGCCAAGCAAAACTGAGCCCTTTATTCTCTGAGCCACTCGCACAAATAATCAACAGAAAGCATATAAAAAAGTAAAATGGTCCACTGGCAACACAAAAATAAACACAAAAAACTAATCTGAACGTCAATATGCAGTCATAAAATACACAACAGAAACATTTAGACACATTTTTATCTTGTTTATGGCATTAACAATAGCGTAACCTCCCGCACCGATTAGATGCCCATTGACGGGTACATGACGTAAGAATGGAGGTCGTGATGCATTCGAGTGCTTCACAAAAACAGTTGAATACCAAAAAAACGCTCTTTACGCGTTTTCTGGATACGGTTGAGTGGCTGGGCAACCTGCTGCCGCACCCAATCACCCTTTTCGCCCTGTTCAGCCTGGCAATACTGATTGCTTCCGGCATTGCCGGCTACTTTGGCGTTTCAGTGCCAGACCCGCGCCCGGAAGGCGCCCCAGGGCGTGCCGCTGACGGCATGATCCACGTTATCAGCCTGATGAACGCCGAAGGTCTGCAAATGATCGTGGCGAATCTGGTGAAAAACTTCACAGGCTTTGCCCCGCTGGGTACTGTGCTGGTGGCCATGCTGGGTGTCGCGATTGCAGAATATTCTGGCTTACTTTCTGCTGCAATGCGTGGCCTGGTCATGGGCGCTTCCCGCCGTATGGTAACTCTGGTTGTGGTGTTTGCCGGTATCATTTCCAATACGGCTTCAGAGCTGGGTTATGTGGTGCTGATCCCACTGGCCGCCATGCTGTTCCACTCGCTGGGTCGTCACCCTCTGGCGGGTCTGGCCGCGGCTTTTGCCGGTGTCTCCGGCGGCTACAGCGCTAACCTGCTGCTGGGCACAGTTGATCCCCTGCTGTCCGGGATTACCCAGACGGCAGCGCAAATGATTGACCCGACCTACCAGGTTGGCCCGGAAGTGAACTGGTACTTCATGTTTGCTTCAACGTTCGCGATCACCATCATGGGTGCCTTCGTGACCGAGAAAATTGTTGAGCCAAAACTGGGCACTTACAATGTCGAGGAAGCCAGCGACGATCTGAGCAAAGACAAAATGGGCAAGCTGACGGATCTCGAAAAGAAAGGTCTGAAAGTGGCGGGACTGGCTGCACTGGCGGTATCTGTTCTGCTGGCGCTGACCATAGTGCCGGAAAACGGTATCCTGCGTCATCCTGATACCGGCCTGGTGGCAGGCTCGCCTTTCCTGAAAGGCATTGTGGCTTTCATCTTTGTGTTCTTCGCCATCCCTGGCTTTGCGTACGGTAAAGTCGTTGGCACCATGAAGACAGATCGCGACGTGATCAGTGCGATGTCGGCTTCTATGTCGTCAATGGGTATGTATATCGTACTGGTGTTCTTTGCCGCCCAGTTCGTGGCATTCTTCAAGTGGACTAACTTTGGTCAGGTCTTTGCCGTGGCGGGTGCAGACATGCTGCAATCCATCGGCCTGACCGGGCCAATGCTGTTCTTCGCCTTTATCCTGATGTGTGGCTTCATCAACCTGATGATAGGTTCAGCCTCGGCACAGTGGGCAGTTACCGCCCCTATCTTCGTGCCTATGCTGATGCTGGTCGGCTATGCGCCGGAAACCATTCAGGCGGCGTACCGTATCGGCGACTCTGTCACCAATATCATCACCCCTATGATGAGCTACTTCGGTATGATTCTGGCGGTGGCGACCCGTTACCAGAAGAATCTGGGACTGGGCACCCTGATTGCCACTATGCTGCCATATTCCATGGTCTTCGTGGTCGGCTGGAGCCTGATGTTCTATGTCTGGGTGTTTGTACTGGGTATCCCGGTTGGTCCGGGCGCCGCGACCTATTACAACATTGGCGGCTAATCCTGCTTCCTCCTGAAACGACAAACCGGGCAAACGCCCGGTTTTGTTTTTCCTCTTTTCCCCAGCGGGATACACAGCTTATTTCTGATACGGGATCTGATAGCTGGCCAGCCAGCGCAGCGTCTGGTGATACACATTCGCCACCTGAGCTTCATTCATTCCCAGCCGCTGGCAATACCGGGCGGTACTTTCCCAGTCGGCATTGTCGTAGGCATCCAGTAAATTCAGAATATCGCCCAGCGGCCCCTGCCGCAGCAATAAAGCGCGGTGGACTTCCTCAGACAGAGGTAACAGCTCCAGCAGTTTAGGCAGCGGCTTATCGAGCAAGGCATCGAGCAGCGAAAACATCCCCGCCAGAAACGCCTGATCACTGTTCAGGGCAATACCGCTTCCCCTCGCCAGCTCTTCGCACATGCGCGCCCGCTGCAGCGACAGAATATACAGCTCGCGCGGTTTGCGGATAGAAGCATGAGCCGCGGCCACCACTGAGACAAACAGCTTAATTTTCTCTTCACCCAGATACACCAGCGCCTGCTTAAAGTTACCGATTGGCGTCAAGGTTCGGTGGGCGGCGGAATTGACATAACGCAGCAAAAGATAAGACAGGGAAACGTCGCTGGCAATAATGCGCTCGACACGGGGAAAATCGACCGGAGTGCGACTGATTTCACGCAGCAGTCTCAGGGTGGTCAGCGTTTCAGGCGTCACCTGACGGTTTTTCAGCAGCTCAGGTTTGCTGAAATAATAGCCCTGAAACAGATGAAAACCGGCAGCCCGGGCGGCTTCAAACTCTTCCCGGCTTTCTACTTTTTCGGCCAGGAATTTCAAGCGGCGATTCTCATGCTGGGCCACAAAAGCACAGGCGCGCTGACAACCCAGTTTGATGAAATCAAGCTTAATCACATGCACATAGGGCATGAAGCGCTGCCAGGCCGGTTGCAGATCAAAGTCGTCCAGCGCTATGGTATAACCCTGTTTATTCAGATGACGTATCGCCGCAAACAGCTCATCATCCGGGGTGCAGGTTTCCAGCACTTCTATCACCACCTTGTGCCGCGGCAGCAACAACGGTAGCAATCTCACCAGGCTGTCATAGGGGAAATTGATAAAGGTACGCTGGCTTGCGGTGGCAAGATCGTCACCGACAGCCATGTAGTTTTCCACCAGTAAACGGCTGGTTGCCGTGTTGGCTTCGATGTCCGGAAAGGCATTCTGCTCCCCATCACGAAACAGCAATTCATAACCAACGGTTCTCTGCTGGCGGTTCAAGATAGGTTGACGAGCAACGTAGGCGTACATATTGGGGAAATTAATGATCCTGTCCGGTGGAAGACAATAACAATAATAGAATGGCATCAGATTTGATGCCGTATCCAAAACCATCAACACTTTACGTTATACTGGAACATATTACTAATTCCTTTATATCGCCACAAAGAGCTGACAAATGTTGGACAAGCTTCCCATGACTCAAGGTTTTTCCTTTTCCCTCCCTGCCGGGGCGATCAGCATGGAATCCGATTTCGCGGCCACCATGGCAGGGCCGGTGGCCGAGTGCTGGGCTCAGCGCCGGCAAAGCCAGTTCGACGGTGTCGGAGGCGTGCCCATTGCCTGGATGAGCCTGACCGGCTTCAGTACTGACAGAGCTATAGTGCTGGTGAATGGCAGGGTCGAAACCTTCCATAAATATCAGGAGCTCTGCTGGGAGCTGACCCGTCAGGGCTACGATGTTTTTGCCCTGGACCACCGCGGCCAGGGCTGCTCCGGCCGCTTGACCCCAGACAGCCAGCTCGGCCATGTGGAAGAATTTACCGATTACGTCAGTGATCTCCATACCTTTGTGGATACCATAGTCAAACCGGCCGGTTACCAGCAGCTCTTTATGCTCGGTCACTCGATGGGCGGCACAGTGACCAGCCTCTATCTGGCCCAGTACCCGGATGATATTGCGGCCGCCGTGCTGAGCGCCCCGATGCACGGCATCAAAGTCAGCCACTGGATGAAGCCTATTGCCTCGCCGCTGGCCAGAGTGGCCGAGCAGCTCCAGCGTCAGCCCGGCTATGCGCCAGGCCAGACCCCTTATTATCCCAAGCCCTTTGCCGATAACCCCTTATGCCAGAGCCAGTGCCGTTACGAGTGGTTCCGCAAGCTGTATGAAGACCAACCGGCACTCAAACTGGGCGGGCCCAGCTCCCGATGGGTCTGGCAGGCATTGAGCGCCGCCCGCCAATCGGTGGTACTGGCCGGTCAGATCCGCTGCCCGGTACTGCTGCTGCAAAATGAACAGGACACCATAGTCGATAACCGGGCGCAGAACCTGTTTTACCAGCAGATCAAACAGACCGGCGGCCAGTGTCAGGTGAAGGTGATCAAGGGCGCCCGCCATGAAGTGCTGTTCGAACAGGATTCGCAGCGGGTACAGGCAGTCACAGCTGTGCTGGAACACTTCGCCCGGTTAAGCCAGCCAGCGACTGTCGCCACCCCGCTGGTGGCCAGCGGTCAACCAAGCTGAACCCACACTGACAGGAATAGCGGAAAAAACCAGAGTCGCAGATTAGCCTCTTTTCTTGATCTAATCTGGTTTACACTGCCTGTGTATGTCAATCACCCGGCTGGCCCGAAGCGGTGCAGCCATCAAAGAAAGAGACGTGCCATGTATAAAATTGTTGCTTCTGATCTCGACGGTACTCTGCTGACACCCGATCATAAAATCGCCCCTTTCACCAAAGAGGTGCTCCAGCAGCTGCACCAGCAAGGCAAAGATTTCGTCTTCGCAACCGGCCGCCACCATATCGATGTGGCCGAAATGCGCGAGCAACTGGGCATTCCGGCTTTCATGATCACCTCTAACGGTGCCCGGGTGCACACTTGTCAGGGCGAAGTGCTGTTCCAGCAGGACGTGCAGCCTGAGGTAATTCTGGGATTGATGGAGCTCACCAAAGACGAGCCGGACTTACGTATTCATATCTACCGGCATGATGACTGGCTGCTCAACATCGAAGATGCGTATCTGCGTGATTTCCACGAAACCTTTACATACAAATTGTTTGACGTAAACAATCCACCGCTGGATGGCGTAGCGAAGGTTTTCTTTACCCGTGATGATAAAGACCACGACAAACTGGTTGTGCTGGAGGACAAGTTCCGCGCCGTGTTTGGCGAGCGTGCCAGCATCGCCTTTTCCACGCCCTGGTGTCTGGAAGTGATGGATGTCGGGGTGTCGAAAGGCCACGCCCTGGCAGCGGTTGCCGAAGCGAAAGGCTATGCGCTGACAGACTGTATCGCCTTCGGTGACGGCATGAATGATGTGGAAATGCTGAGCATGGCCGGCAAAGGTCTGGTGATGGGTACAGCTCACCACAAAGTGATGGCCGCCCTGCCTGACAACGGCGTGATTGGTTCATGCGCCGACGAAGCCGTAGCGCATTATCTGGCCGAGCATCTGCTGTAAGCCACTTTTCCCTAGTCCTATTCAAGGGGAGGGAATACTCAACGCTTCAGCAAACTCAGTACGATCCCTCCCCCTTTTCAAGGGGGAGGCTAGGAGGGGGGTTATACGGCACAAACGCTAAATCCGCGCCCGCCGCTCGAACCACACCCTAACCCTCCCCTTGCCAAGGGGAGGGAATATTCAAACAATAAACCATTACAAGTGCGTTAAAACTGTCCTGTCATCCGCAGCACTTCCTGCCACTGCTGTTCCGTAACCGGCATGATACTGAGGCGGTTACCGCGCTGCACCAGCGGCATTTCATGCAGCGCATCATTGGCTTTGATGCTTTTCAGCGTTACCAGGCGCAGATGGCGCACATATTCGATGTCCACCATCACCCAGCGCGGATTGGCGGGATCGGATTTCGGGTCGAAATACGGGCTGTCGGGATCAAACTGAAAATGATCGGGATAGGCCTCGCGCACCACTTTGGCAACCCCCACCACCCCAATGTCTTTGCACGAAGAGTGATAGATAAAGACCTGGTCACCCACTTTGACGTCATCACGCATCATGTTGCGCGCCTGATAGTTACGAACGCCTTCCCAGCAAGCCACATTCATCTGCTTGAGAGTATCAATAGAGAAAGTATCCGGTTCCGTTTTGAATAACCAATAAGCCATATCGCATCCTGTTGTCGTGATTTTGTGGTACCAGAGCAGTAACATCTGAGGTCACAGACTCAAGAATACCATAAGCGATGGCAACCATGAGCGCCGAACCTGCTCCACAAACGGTAACACCCTGCCCGAATTGCGGCTTTGTTCATAATTGTATCTGCCATGCCGAGGTGCGCCTGCGCTCTCAGGCGATCTTCGTGCTGCTGACTCACAGCAAGGAATTTGGCAAAGACACCAATACCGGGGCGCTGATGGCCAGAACGTTGCCGCATTGCCAGCGCCTGCTTTGGTCTCGTACCGAGCCGCCCGAGGCGCTGCTGACGCTGATAGCCGATGACACGATCCAGCCCTGGCTGCTGTTTCCCGCCGACGACGCCCATCCCGCGGTACCCTTTGCACGCGAGACAGGCAAGACCCCTTTATTCATTCTGCTTGATGCCACCTGGCAGGAAGCACGCAAGATGATGCGCAAAAGCCCGTGGCTGGCTAAGCTGCCCCGGCTCAGTCTGAGTGTGGATCGCGACTCCTGTTACTCGCTGCGCCGCAATCAGCAAACGGGCAATCTGTGCACCTGCGAAACAGGCATTGCCCTGCTGGAGTTGCTGGGAGAGCACAGCGATGCCAAGGCGTTACTGCAGTATTTCGACGCCTTTCTGGCGGCCTTCCCGGCGGAAAAAAGCGGGCATCCGCGTCGTCGGCCTGAGCCATAATCGCGCTGCGCCTCACGGGCTGCACCTCACAGAACGGTATTTAAATTTGCCGATTTCTTGCACGCAGCGCTGAGCCGCCCTATATTAAAACCGACTAGTCAGTCGGTATATGGATAAATCGGCTGGCATTCTCTGATACTCAACCGCGTGTACGCGGTTCACTCTGTCAAAACAGGAGATAGGGATGACCTTTGCCACTGCGAGCCAAGACAGCCAGCAGATTTTCACTATGCAGCGACTGTTCCACACCCAGCGCAATGAGTACCTGACGCAGACCATGCCGGACTATGCCAGCCGGATTGCCCGACTCAAACAGCTGAAAGCCGCATTGCTTGCTCACAAAGACGCGCTGTGTGAAGCACTGTCTGCCGACTTTGGCCACCGCAGTCACCAGGATACCCTGCTGAGCGACATCCTGCCCTGTGTCCAACAGATCAACTACACCATTAAACGACTGAAAAAATGGATGCGGCCATCGCGGCGTCACGCCGGCTTGCTATTGATGCCGGCCAAAGTGGAAGTCATTTACCAACCGGTCGGTGTGGTCGGTATCGTGGTGCCCTGGAACTTCCCTGTCATGCTGAGTATAGGCCCGCTGATCCCTGCGCTGGCGGCTGGCAACCGTGCCATGATTAAGCTGAGTGAATTCACCCCGCAAACCAACCAGCTCATTACCGCCCTGCTGGCAGATATCTTTGCTGACACTGAGGTCGCCGTCATTGAAGGGGAAGCCGACATTGCGGCGGCGTTTACGGCACTGCCGTTTGATCACCTGTTGTTTACCGGCTCCACCGCCGTCGGCCGCCATGTCATGCGCGCTGCGGCGGATAACCTCACCCCGGTTACGCTGGAACTGGGCGGTAAATCGCCAACTCTGATCGCCCCGGATGCCGATATGCCGCAGGCGGTTGAGCGGATGATTTTCGGCAAGTGCCTGAATGCGGGTCAGATCTGCGTGGCACCGGATTACGTTTTAGTGCCGGAAGGCAAAGAAGATGCGTTCATTGCCGAGTTCAAGAAACAATTTACGCAAATGTATCCGCAAGGCGTGCACAGCCTGGACTTTACCTCAGTTGTCAACCAGCGCCAGTTCGACCGTCTGAGCCAGTGGCTGGCAGAAGCTGTCCCGAACAACACCCGGATTGAAACCGTCCACCCGGATGCCATCGACCCCGGTGCGCACCGTATGGTGCCGCATTTGCTGGTGAACCCGAGCGACAGCCTGACCCTGATGCAAGAAGAGATCTTCGGCCCCTTGCTGCCGGTGATCACCTACAGCAACATCGACGAGGCCATCCAGTACATTCAGCGGCGTCCCCGCCCGCTGGCCTTATACCTGATGACGCAGGACAAAGCCCTGCAAGAGCGCGTAAAATCTTATGTTCACGCCGGTGGCATGGCCATCAATGATTCGGTCTTCCATGTCGCGGCCGACGATGCGCCATTCGGCGGTATCGGCCCGTCTGGCATGGGGCATTATCACGGCAAGGAAGGCTTTCTGACCTTCTCCAAAGCCAAAACCGTGCTGACCAAAGGCCGCATCAATACCGCCAAACTGGCCGTACCGCCTTTCACCGGCTGGCGGGCCACAGTGCAAAAGCTGATGATGGCTTTCTTCTTACGCTAAACCTGTATTATGCTGGCTCACCCCGATGAGCCAGTTTCTCCACTGACAGCGAGCTATGAGCCAGAATAAGAAACAACAATTATTAGATGCCGCCCTCAGCCTCTTTACCCGGCAGGGTATTCAGGCCACTGCCACTGCCAAGATCGCCAAAGAAGCCGGAGTGGCCAATGGCACGTTGTTCCATCACTTTGCCAGTAAGCAGGTGCTGGTCGAAACCCTGTATCTGAGCATAAAAGCAGACATGGCAACGGCCCTGACACCACCGGACACCAGCCTGAGCGTGCAGGCGCAATTGCAGCATATCTGGCAAGCCGCCATCAACTGGGGACTTGCCCATCCGCAGCAGTTTCAGTTCCTGCGCCAGATGGCCAACGACCCGCAGTACCTGCTCAGCCAGCAGCATGCCATGCTTAGCCAGGCCCTGCCTTTCCTGCCGCAACTGATAGAGCAGGGACAACAGCAAGGGGAACTGGCAGGCTGGCCGCAACCTCTGATGCTCAACACCTGCCACAGCCTGTTTTTATCCACCGTGAGCCTGTTTGCCGAGCAACCGGCACTGGCGGCCGATCCCGCCTCACGTCAGGCGGCTTTTGATATGTTGTGGTACGGCATGGCCCGGCAAGCCTGATAGCAAACCACTATTGGCGATAAAAAATTCTTCTTTATCGCGACTTTTCATATATTCCTGACGGGAATTTCACGCTTGCTTCACGTTTTCTTCGTTATTCTGGCTACATAGATAGCACGATGACAGCGGCAAATCGTTGCTCAGCTGTCATACTGAAAACAGTCGCTGCTCCCATGAGCCCGATAACGGAGAACCCAGTCATGAAAAAAGTGATCTTCTTATTTGCCACTCTGGCCCTGCCCCTGGCCGCTACCGCCGCTCAGGGAGGCTACACAGGACCGAATGAAACCCAGGGCGTCAACTCAACCGTCGCCCAGGCTATGCAGGCCAAAGACGACGCGCGCGTCACCCTGACCGGCCATATCGTCGCCTCACTCGGCGATGAAGACTACCGCTTCAAAGACAGCACAGGCGAAATGATCGTCGAAATCGACAACCACCTGTGGGGCGATAAACAAGTCGGCCCGGAAACTCAGGTCACCCTGATGGGCGAAGTCGACAAAGACCTCAACGGCACCACAGTGGATGTGGATAGCGTGCAGATTGGGCAGTGAACGATAAGCCTAAACAACAAAGCCCCGCGATGCGGGGCTTTGTTCTCTCTTTGCTTTATCCGCTCATAAATAATTTTCCATTTTTAACCTTATATTCAGCTCATTTAATCCCAAGACAATTTTCACATCATAAAGCTAACATTTTTATTCACTAAGAAATAAAACCTGATATTATTATTTTTCCATAAAATCAGAGAGAAATATGATGAAAAAATTATTGCTGGCATTAATGTTTTTTATTTACCCAAATTTATCTCAAGCAGAAATTGTGGTAACCAACACAGGCTTAATAACAGGAATATACAGTTGGGGAGTTGCTGAAGTCGTCCCTTCATTAGACGGTGATACTTTAATTACTATGCCGACAGGTCTTACTGAATGCCCCGGTGGTGTATATATTAAAGACTCCGACTACGCAGATCGGCTACTTTCCATGGCTATGGCAGCATACCTAGCAAAACAAACTGTTCGATTTCAGGTCTGGAATGATGCAGATAGATTTTGGAAGGGTTCTAGCGATAATTACTGCCAATTAAGAAGCGTTCAACTAAGAAAATAACGACTTAAGGCTATTTTATGAAAAAGATAACCCCACTTTTACTGTTCTATTCTTTTTGTTCATTTGCAGACCCTATTCACACCCCTACCGGTATCCCCAAAAACCTTCATGTATATGACATGAATGGTAATACATTTGTTGATCTGGTTACTCATGGGTGTTCAGGTACCAGATATTATTTAACACCTAACCATCCTAAATATGATGCGATCGTCTCTATTTTATTGACGGCACAAGCCTCCAATAAACCCGTAATTATTCGCTTTGAGGACTGTACACCTCAGGGACAAGGTAACATTGTTGGTGTATACCTCAAATAAAGATTTCATATGAAAGTCAGAGTTAGATTTTAATGAAAAATTTATCAACTTGTTTGTTCTTACTCTTGCCACTGCTGAGTTTTCACTTGCAAGCAGCAAGCTACTCTCAAGATAGTGGCGTGATAAGCAGGATCTTTGTCAGTGCCGAAGGCGCAGTTGCAGCCCAACTAAAAGGCGGTTTTCCAAGGGCGACCTCAGATAATCAATGCCCGGAAAACAATGGCTGGGCCGGGCTCCGTATGGCTGATAACACCATCAAATCTGCCATTCTGGCAGCTAAAACCGCCAACCTCTCTGTCACTATCACAATTGAAGGCTGCGAAGGTCCTTGGTTTAAAATAAAAGATATATACCTTAACTAAAGATCAAGCCCGTGAGTAATATTCACGGGCTGATTTGGCAGGCCGGTTAATTAA
This sequence comes from Photobacterium sp. 2_MG-2023, assembly GCF_030547675.1. Classification (NCBI taxonomy): domain Bacteria; kingdom Pseudomonadati; phylum Pseudomonadota; class Gammaproteobacteria; order Vibrionales; family Vibrionaceae; genus Photobacterium; species Photobacterium sp. 2_MG-2023. Next base: position 31,591 of record NZ_JAUOQQ010000004.1, on the reverse strand, counting down.
AGGAGACATACTTGATGTCTTCACCATCACCCCAGCGCATACAGGTACCAGCACCTTCAATATAAACGGCTTTTCCGCTGGCTTTCGCTGCCAATAACAGGCTGTACTGCGACTTTCCGTATGTGCTGTTTTCGTCTTTTATCATCCAGTAATTATAGTCCTTTGCACACTCTGCACGATTAAGTATCTCACCATTAATGTAAACATAATGCAGACCATCATCCCTGACGATGATACGCGATACCGTGCCAGTCACCGAGCCAGCAAAGACAAATGAAGAAGAAATGAGCAAAAATACGGAAATGAACAGCTTCATCGCACTGGAGTTTTTCATTACTTAATTGATCCTATATAAACAGGTACAGGCGCACTACCATAAGTAGCTAATGTGCTGCAGTCGCCCGAGCCTGGGTAGTAAAATATCGCTTTGGCGTACGATTTCTGAATGTTTTGTAACATGCTGGTCCACATCGCACAGGTGGTGATACCCACACCTTGTCTTGCTGTGTTCAAATTACAAATATAGGTGTACTCATTTCGACCGGAATGCAGGACATTCACACTGCCATTTGCATAAACCAACACGCGATTGACTTCAACTTCACAGCTAAATTCCGCCAACGCAGTTGTCGAAAACATCAGAGATAAAATCGCTATCACCTTTTTTAACATTCGTTCTTACCTCAGCCTCATGATTCTGCGGTACACACTGTTATTACCGTCCCACGCTTCACAACTACCCACATTGGTATAGGAAACCGTAATTGAAGTACCAGCAGTTTTTGCCGCTAATAGCATCGAATACATTCTTGCTCTTCCTTCACTGGATAAGGTATTACTGATCGCAAACGCTCGCTTATCAGAACATTCAGCGACGTCCTTACCATTGTTATCCAAGTAGACCAAAATGGTTTCCGTAGTCGCATACGTGGCAATGTTCAATACTTTCCCTGTTGTATCAATCCAATACTCTGATGAAAAAGCATTCGATGACAAACAGACTGCTATCAGTATAAAAATGTGTTTTCTCATCATATGCCCCTATCGGATATGTAAGCCTGTTGCCATACAGGTTTCACTGTCATTTTTCTTATAATAAACCCTGACCACCTTGAAGCCAGCGCTCTTAGCTGCCAGGACCTGAGAGAACATGGCTTTGCCCGATTCTGTAGAAAGGTCCAGATACATAATATTCCACTTACACCCAGTTAAAGCTTCCGCAGTATAAAACCCTGCCGTCGTCGTGCCTTCGGAGAATACCTGGGTAATAGTAAATGGCTGGTTAAATTCAGGATCACCTTGCTCTGCAAACACTGAGAATGGTAATGCAATCATTACAATGAAACTTAAAATTAATTTTTTCATCTTAATCAACATTTTTACTCTTAACATTCAATATGCTGAAGCCAACTAAAGATCATCGCTGAACATTTAATGGCTAAAAACTTAATTTAATCAATATCCTATTGGTACTGGATCGCATAAAGATGACAATACTTACCTGTTGGTGAACCCGGCCACATTTCATCAGGTAACCCGTACGCTATCACACGCGATTTCGCGTGAAATGCTGCAATTGCCATCGACAAATTGGCATCAAAGCCAGGATCCGTTTTTCTTAACCAATATCCACTTGGGCAAGATGTGGTCTCTGGTTCTGCAAGCTTTAAGTAAACATCCCCACCACCAAACTCTGAATAAGAATGAATGGTTTTTATGGTTGAAACACTTGAACCGACGAAATTCATATCTACGGCATAAGTCTTTATAGATACAAACACCATTAAAAAGACAAAGAGTTGCCTCATCATACTCTCCAAAAAATTCTCTTATTAGTTAATTAACATCAGCCAGCCGGGTCAACCTGAATCACTAAACAGTATTGACCACCTGTTTCGATACCAGAGGTATACACAGTCGCCATTCGGTTATTGGCAGCCCACTGCGCCAGAACAACAGATACCATAGTGGTGTTTTCCTGCTTTATTTTCATCCAGTTATAAGGTGTACCAACACAGTTTTCAGGAATGATTTGATTCTCTACTTTCACTAACAATGCGCCTTCGATAGCGGTAATGTTGGTGATTTTACCTGACACGTAATTTTCTGCAGCCATCGAAAATGGGGTTGAAAACAGAAAGAATAGCAAGCCTGCAGATTTGATTAACTTGATCATTTACCGAATCCTTACTTTATACGGAGAAACACCATAATGAGTTTTTTCACATTCAATGCCACTGCTCAATGGAAAAGCCAGCATGACTTGTTTACCCGACGCATGCGCCGCAAGTACGATAGAGACTCGGCTGTCTAAAGCCGGTTCCAGGTAAGTGCCCAGCTGTTTCCATCCCTGTCCTTCTAAATGCACCAACACATTTTCAGGCTGAACCTGAAGCTCAAGCACTTTGGTATAGGGACAATAAATCGCATCTGTCGCTGTAGAATTAGCTGACCAAAACAAAGATAAACACAGGAAAGTCAGCTTACATATTTGATTTATTTTCATTTTATGCGCCTTTACATAAACATTCGGACATAACTGACTTCACAGTCTTCCGAGTTTTCAACAATCCGGACCGTAAGTTGCTTTTGAGTAGAAAGCGCAGTCAGTACTGTCGAATACATGGCATCAAACACAGGGTGGGTGTTTTTTAACACCATAAAATGGCCTTCGACCAGCTTACAATTCAGCTTCTCTTTCCCTGCCGGCGCTTGTAAGTAAATGTGCCCGGTTTGATTAGGATAAACTGATAACAACGCCTCTTTTCCAACGCCAACACATGCCGTTGGGATACATTCCGCAATCACTGTCGGACTACAAACCATTAACAAAAATAAGAAATAGCGCATTATTTCCAACCACTATCATGGGTTCATAGTCACATAGGAAACTTCACACTCAGGTGAGTTTTCCACAATTCTAATTTGCAACTGTTTCTGAGCCGCAATACCTGTCAAAATCGTCGAATAGATCTCCCGATATAATAAATGATTCATTTTAAGAGTCATATATTGACCTTCAAAAAGATCACATTTCAGGTTTTCTTTACCAACAGGAGCACCAATGTAGATATTTCCTGTTGATGACAGGTAAGTTCTGGTTAAAACATCTTTGCCTACACCGTAGCAGGCGATGTTGTTGCAGCCAGCCCAAGAGGCAGATGTAAATAGTAAAAACGTCAAAACTAAGTAGCGCATTCATAACACCTATATAATTTATGTGCCTTGTAACATAACATCGATATAAACTTTATATGAACTTATTGAATCTTAACGAGAAGTATCCCCAGCACATAGAAACAATCAAATTAATAACAAACATGAATAATAATGAAACAGGACCAACAAAAACAGTAATCAAGGTTACAAAAACAAAGGCCGCTATTGTAAGCTTGTTCTTATATAATGGTTTCTTATCCTTAAAGTCGATAAAAAAAGCAATCAACAAAACGGACAAACCTAAACCTGAATATGTTATTCTCGTCATTAAATCAACTCCTGGTTGTATTCCAAGATACAAACCCAAAGAGTAAGTAATTAACAACCCAAAGTAATATTTTGCCTGTAATGCATTGGTCATAATACAATCTATATTAAAATACAAAGACAGAAAGTTAAACAAAATAGTGCTCAAAAACATTAACGTTTAACCTTTTATGTGGTTATCTATTATTATCTATTTCGTAACCTTAACCCATCCAACAATTGCTCTATTGTCTTCACAGGTTTCAGTATTATAAAAAGCTAAGTTTTTATCCGCAGTGAAGGCAGTAAGAACAATCGAAAACTTCCAGTTTGCGATAGCTTCATTTGGACTTTTAACTCTATAGAGTGCACCACCACAATCGTGAGGAACTGTAGAGTTAAATTCAAAAACTGTCGAGTCACTATCCAGTTGATAGACATAATCAACTTGACTTCTACTGATATCCTTGCCAGCAAATACTGAAACTGAAAAAATTGCAATCAATAAAGATGAAATTATTTTCATTTTCTTCTCCTTTAAACTTAGTTAAATCTTGTTGTTCATATTAATTTTACAATTTTAGCCTATCCATTCTATTTCCCACACCATGGTAGCGATGTTTAGTTTGCTATCAAATATATTACGGGTAGGTAAAAATCCTATATGCACAAGTTAACATCAACTTTACATCGCCTAAATTTAACTGACAAACCCCATCTATTGAAAATAGCATACAATGCTAACGCTTCTACGTGAAATCTTTGGCTTCTAGCTTTCTGAGAGCATCAGATTTCACGGAGGGAAAGCAAAAGTTCACATATTGTACAAAGTAGAATCCCGCCCTGTAATAAACCTCACACACTGTGCAATTTTTCTTAATCGTAAGCGTCACCAAGATAAATAAAATCGTCAGCTAGCCAAAACCAGTAGCCACCTTTACACGCGAATATTTTTTCCAATAGCTCACTGAAGGAAAGAGCTAGAACGGGACATTCTCCGGGCGATGCATGTATGTCCCAAAAACTGTCGTAGCATTTACCAAAACGATTTTTATGAAGATCAATCGATATTCTTTGTTCTGGTCCAGCTTCTGCTACAATATACCAGTCATTTGATATGTCATCTTCAGGTACATCAACTTCCCAGCCATCAGCTAGTATTACAGGATTAGACAGAACTAATTTGTCAGGGGAAACGATCTCCATAGCATAGTCGCTACCTATAAAAAAACTAACCCCACCACACTCCTTATAAAATTCTTCTAAATCTTTAGGTAAAGCGTGCTCATCATTAATCTGTGGTAATCCACAAGGGGGTAGAACAATACAGTCCGTTGAATTCCTAATTTCATCTAATATCGATTTCATAATTATTGTCCGTAGATATATTGATTAAAGTCATTGTAAAAATTCTGTCTAGCCTCCATCGGTACTTTCGCTGCGTCGAACTGCCTCTCGGCCATCTCATGCATTTGTCTAGGTGAAAGATTTTTAGCTTGACCTTGTACAGATCCCATAGTCTCCCTTAGATAATCATTTCCAGCTTTATGTGCGGCCTTATGCCCATCCACACTCAGAGCCATGGTCGGATTATCAGCGGCTCTACTTTTATATCCAGGAATATTATTTTTAGCCCAAACATCGTTAACACCATGGTGGTTTACCAAGGGAGAGTTTGTCGGTCGGTAAGGTACAGTATCAAACTCTTCTACACTCCTTGTAACTTTCTCTGCTAAGGTTGATAGCTTATTCCATTTAACCTTATTACTGACAATACCAATAGTAGCAAACTTAATCGCCTCAAATACCCCTTCTTCTTCAGCATAACTCCAAGCATCAGAAATAACATTAATTACAAAAGAAGGATCTAAAAATTGAACCGTCTCATTCCGTAACCAATTGACTGCACGACCAAAAGGGGTTGGATCTGCTTTAAAAACTTTAAATGCTTCTGCAAGACTTTCAGTTTTACTAGGTAAATCATCCTCTTTATACCGTTTAGGTTCACTGCCTGTATTACGTCCATTTCTATCGAAGTGTATCTCTTTACCAGACGAGTCGATATGAACTGAACGACCTAAACCATCACTACCACCCGATCCTTCAACATATCTGAACCCTGTCGGATCAATAAATTTGAGTGGATTATTTAGCGTATAAGTATAGCGGTTGAAGCTGCCCGTCACATAAGGTGACTGGATCAGCGGATCTGCACTCAGGAAGCGGCCGAGTTCCTGGTCATACACACGGCCGTTCATGTGGATCAGACCCACTTCTTCGATATGCTCGTGTCCGGTGTAGCCGCGATTTGTCTTAGCATCCTGCAAAAGCGACTGCCGCTTAGTATCACGCCATTGCACTGCTCGCATGCGACCCCAAACATCAAAACTACGGCGTTCAACAAGTAAACCGTAACCGTCGGTGATCATATCGACGGAATTCAGCGCATCGTAATGCAGATACCGAATCTCTTTTGTTTCTAATTGGTTTTCTGCATTTTTAGTCTGGGTGTTCAGCGCAATCAGTTTGCCATCAGCATAGATATAATGCTGATGCTGTACTTGTCCGGTTTTGGTGTCGGTTATGCGCTCATACTGATTGCCTATATAGACCGTTTGCTTACCATCACTGGATTTTTTCAGATACCGGTTATGGTTGGCGTCGTAGACAAATTCGACAGTGTGGTTGTCCCGCGAAATCTTCACCGGTTTGTTGAAGGCACTCCACACAATCACGCGTTCTGGCGTACTGGTGCTGCCAGCCGAAGCGCGCACCATGTTACCTGCACTGTCGTAGTAGTACGTCAGACCATTTGCCTGTGTCACTGCGTGAGGTCCGGCATTGTGTTGACTGTAGCTGTAGCTGCCCACGCCTGTTTTTGCGGTGATATTACCCAGCTTGTCGTAACTGAAATGGAACGGGGCGGCAAAATCAGGGTTATCCGGCCCGTGCAGATCAGGCGTGTCCAGCACGATACGATTGGTCGTCACCCGGTCCAGACCGTCATAGTCATACCTGTCGGTGATACCCAGTTCACTGTCGTTACGGTACACCACATTGTTGTGATTATCGTATTTGTAATGTAAGAATCGTTCAGCGCGTCCTTTGTCTGTTATTCTTGGTACAGCATTATTAAACAGCGCATTACTATCATGCGTTACGATGTAATCCGGCCGGCCGGTTGCTGCATTGTGACTGTAGGTGTTCACCAGCCCGTTACCCAGGGTTTCTGCCAGCGTATGATCAAACGCATCAGTATCGCGGCGTTGCCAGTAATACACATAAGCTGCATTATCGGCAGAATCTGCTGCTAGCTTTGATTCCGTCATAATGGCGTTGAGGTGATCTGCCTGACCCACCTGCTGCGTCTTCGCACATCGACTGCCTGTCGCGTGCTGTATTTGCTGACCACCCAGCTGATTGGCGTAGTCGCAGTAGAGACCCGTTAGATCAGCGACGCGCTCTGACAACGCAACTAAGTCACTCGCCAGATCGGTGTAAAATTTATAACGCTGCCCCGAAATACGCGCAGCTTCAGCCAGATCTTCTGCGGTAAAAAGCAATTCTTCACGGGTTTCACCATCGGCGTGTGCCGCGTAAATATCCCGATTGCTCATCAGATCTTTGTGACCGTTGCCGTCATAGTCCGCCAGAATCAGGTCGTCAGAAGCCTTTAGTGAGAGTTTGTCAAACTCCGCTTTCGTGAACTTATGAATCGTGGCATTGTAATTACGCTTGCCACCGCTGGTGCCAGCCAAGGATGTCTCTAGCTGGTACACCGCTTCACCTAATGTGATATCTAAGGGAACACTAATATCATCATGCAGCAGGACCCAGGTCGCCGGACGCAGATAACACTGCCCCTGACTGTCGCACCATTGCTTGAAGCGATAACTGCTACCTAACAGACCTGCCGAAGAAGCATCCAGATTCCGGATATTCACGGTTTTCTGCTGATATTCTGCTGCCTTATTTTTAAAGAAGGCTTCACGGGTGGCATACTTCTCAGCCGTAACCACATACTGCATGGCCTGAGCTATAGCCTCATCCAGCAATGTTTTAATTTCTTCACGGAAACTGATGTCGGTGAAGGCTTTATCCGCGTACGTTTTCGGACTGCGGACCGCCGACATATAGCCATGTGGATTATAAATGTACTCAACGGCCAGGCGGTCCAGGGTATTTTCTTTATCGCTGAGTTGATTCACGATGCCCAAAGCAGAGCTGTCGGCGCCATTCGGACGAACCTCACGGCTGACCCGCTCATAGTTATCGTATAAATATTTAGTACTGAGTTTCTCCCCTCCGATCTGGACAGCAACTTCTTCAGTCAGTCCGGCAGCGTTGTAGTAATAGTCGGTCCGGTTACCATAGCCTTCAAAGTAGGACAACTCACCCGTCAGTCGTGTGTCATACACCCAGTAAGAGGTATTGCCACCTTCAACCTGCTTGGTTTTACGGCCGAGGTTATCGTAAGTCACCGTCGTCGTAACACCATTGGCGTCTTGCTTTTCAACCAGCTCACCCAGAGCGTTATAAATGTATGTCCACTTTCCTAAGTCCGGATCATCAAGAGAACGACGATGGCCTAAGTTGTCATAACGAACAATGGTGCTGTTGCCGGCCGAGTCGGTTGAGGAACGTAGCAAACCGTCCGGATAATAGGTATAACTCTGCGAGGCACCTTCCGGTTCGTTTTTCTGCAGTATGTGACCCAGCAGGTTTTGGACTGTGCTGTGTTGAAAGCCGCGTGCATCCGTGACTGTGGTTGTTAAGCCGTGATAAACAGTGGTGAATTCCGCACGCCCGCCATTGCTGGCAGGTTCCGACTTCTTAATTTCACGATTCAGCGCATCGTAAGCAATGGTCACGTAAGGTGCAGAAGCATTTTTTGAGACAAACTGAGGCCGGGTGATCTTCACTTTGCGGCCATTGCGGTCCCATACCGTATCCACCACCACAAACTGACCATTGAAGGCTTTATGCAAACGGCGAATTTCCCGGCCGGCAAAATCGTACTGAGTGACTACCTCACCACCGGCAGCGGCTTTGGTCACAGAACATGACACCGTTTTAGATGTCGTGTGAGGGCAGGCTCCATTCAGGGTGTAAGTGTAAGACACTGTATTACCTGCACCGGGCAGTGTTTCCAGCTTCAGTCGGTTAAATGCGTCATAGCTGTAGCTTTGTTTGCGCCCTTGCGGATTCGTACTGGATGCCAGCACACCATCGCGGTTAAAAGACACATCCGTTTCATGACCCAGTGCATTGATCATGCGATCGACAAATAAGCCCGCACTATCGTAAACCGTGACAGTTTCGCGTTCTGCCACGTTTGTGCCAGATACAGTTTCTTCCGTCAGATTCCCCCAAGAATCGTAACTGAAATTTTTGGTTAGGAATTTGCTGGCCAGACCAATTGTCGACCCCGCTTCGTAATCTGATGCTGTGGTCGTTGATGAACGGATCAATCCATTGGATGTGTACTCAAATTCGTTCTTAACTGTACGTGTCAGACCCGTTTGAACATCAGTGATTGTGCTTTCTGTCGATTTCAGCGCACCGACTTGCCAGTACCTGTCACCGACTTCAGTAATCAATTGCGCAACGGTTCGGGAACTGGAGGAAAGTTCTGCATCGCTGTCACTGTTGACATTTTTAAATACAAATGTGCCACCACAGGCTTTGGGCGAGACTTTATTAAAATCAGAAGCGGAAATAGCGGACAGGTTACCGGTATAGGTTGTCACGCCAAATGCGTTCGTCGAAGAGCTACTGCCATCGTAACGGTAATAATTGTTGTATTTTTCCAGTACAATCGGGGTTGAGACATCACCATGAATCAGAATGACAAAATCACTGGGTTTAAAGTAAGCCTTACCGTCTGAACCACAGTATTTTTGCATGCCAGCTTTAAACGAAGACAAGGTCGCTGAGGTTACTCCAGTAAAGGTATTCACATCATAAATTAAATGACTTTGTATTGAGCCTGCCGATAAATATTCATTTTTGATCGTCTGAGTAAAATTACCGGCATGTTCATCAGTACCCAACAGGGTTGTTTTCTCTTCGGTCACATTACCAAAAGCATCAAGCGTCCGTGCGATAACTTCTCTTTTAGTAATTAAAGACGTGTTATGCAAGTCATACTGCACTGATTCTGATCGATTGGCATAAACCTGATAAACATTACTTTCTTCTATACTTTTATAATCATTCTTAGAATAAGACACCTTCTTGCCGTCTTTAAAGACGGTGATGCTTTTTATTTTTCCGGATTTTATGGGGTCAGTATTTTCAAATTCAGTTACACGTACTGTTTTAACGTCACCATTTTCTGTTTCAGTGACTTTAGCAAAACCTAAGAATCCGTAACCTTCCCGATGAGACTTCGCACCTTCATACACATAGTTATAGGTGGTTTTGGCATAGCCGCGTGGTGTCTTGGAAACATCTGACACCAGATAGCGACGAGGTGTCGAGTTTTGAATCGGGTACTGGTGAGCTATCTTTTGCTTAAGGACAGAAGTGTCTGATGCTGGTTTATATGTAATAGCGTAATCAACCCCATATTCTGCGATTGATTTGATTTTATCCTGAGCAAAAGGAATACTTCTTTTGATTGTTTTGTTTGCGATGTTGTCAGGCCAGCCATCTGAGTTTACATCAGTAATTGAATTATTGTCGGCAATTGCATAAAGATAAGAACTATCCTGTCTGTTGCTGGAAAAATATCCGCCCTGATTACCATAAGCAGTAGTATGGTAAATAATTTCCAGGTAACCATCATTATTGAGGTCGGCTAGAGCAACTTTCTTGGGGGTGAATTTATATTCATTATATCTTCTTATTCTTCCACGACCTCCCCATTCCTCTGTTTTTTCAATGACCTTTCCTTGTTGAGATATATTAATACTGCTCGTAAGGACAAATGAACTCCCTGTGAATGTATAAACTTTTATTCTATAAACAACATTTCCTGGTTCATTTTTTTGACTTACCCAATCTTCTAAGCCAGTAACAAGATCAAGATAGCCATCACCGTTAATGTCACCTATAGTAAGCAACTTCGTATTAGTTATTGATTGTACTAAAGAATTATTTCTGTAATACTCAATTTTAGTTGTAGAGCTTGGCGCCTTAATATATTCAACATTCCGGCTATCTCCATCGAAATCATAAACGTTACATTCAGAGCATTTGCTTTCTAATTTATATTTACCATCCCCATTTAGATCTGATGGGAACTTATACTTACTAGCCCAAGACCAATTACTAGAGCCAATATCACCATCAAAATATAGTTGACTTTTCCCACTACCAATTGGATAAGAGTACAGCGTACCAAGTTCGCTAGCTGAACCTTTTGATTTATTTGGCCAAGCACAAAATGCCCTATACTCAGGTTTATTATTTCCTGCCCAATCTGCAACTATTAGATCATGACATAATGCATCTGCTCGAGTAGGGTAAGTAATCAGACTCCCGGGTAGTTTAGCTTTAGCATCGTTATTGGTATATACACTTCTTTTATTGGTTGAAAGTGCAACAATTTCTAGATGACCATCCCTTTCTACATCATAAAATTTATGTCCTGCAACGTTATCAGAAAAGATTGCCTTTTCAGATTGAAAGCTTGGTTTCGCTTTAGACTGCCATGAAAACGAAACCGGTGTACTACAGGTACCACTCACGCATTGCTCTATCTTAGTCAGTAATGAACGTTGCGTACCCGCTGACTGTTGATAAGAAAGGTTATAAGTGGAATATTCACTCCCCAAACTATTTTTAGTAGTAACGGACTTGATTCTGTAGGACTGGTTGAGCTTGCTGCCTTTCAGATAAGAAAATGTTTTGTCAGTACGAGAGTCATAGTTGATCGCTATCGAGCCACCGACGTAACTCACAGTGCTCAGTCTATGGGTGCCAGCCGCATTATCTTCCGAGTAGGTATATGTAATCGCATTCCTTCTGGTTTTATCTGTCAGCTTGTTCAGCGACCACTTATAGACATCTGACTTACCGGGTAATTCCACTCTTGAGTCTGCGGACACACCGTAATCAAACACCTGCCCGGATTTCGTCCAGACTTTAAAGTACTGAGGACCACTGCCTTGCTTACCAATCGATACAATCTTGCGGTAATCGTTAATGTGAGTGCGATATTCTGTTTGATCGCCACCAGGCTTACCGTTAACCGCGACCAAGCGTTCACCATCAATACAATATTGATCACTGGCATCTAGATTAACGCCTCCCCAGGCACCATCAATCGCAAGATTCTTACCACAACGATAAACAGAAGACAGCCCCTTCAAGTGCCAACCCACACCAAGCGGACCATTGCCACTATTACTGCGGTATTCAAAGCTGAGTTGCGGTTGATGCCCGGCGCGCCCTGGCGCTACAGCGATGGGTAATGAATACGTGGCTTCACCGCCAGCGGTTTGATATTCCCCGCTGAGCACAATGCTTTTCCCGTCACCTGAGGTTAGCGCCAAAGCCTCCGCTGGCGCTAAGCCCAGTGACAATCCCATAAATAAACATGCACGAGCAGTCAAAAATTTGACCATAAGGTGGCGAGAACGTCCGTGTTTCATTATATTTACCTGCAAACTGATATTTTTATTCGTTAGAATTTTTAGTTGATAGCACTGTATTTAAGGCTTCCAGCCGTTGCTTCAGATCATGGATCTCACTCGCTTGACCTATATCTACAACCACTTCGCCATCTTTAATATTATCTTGTGAAAATTGGGCTAACTCGCCTTTTAATAAAGGTAAATCCGGCGCATCCTGATTCACCAGACCGTAAGCCACAGTTTGCTGCAACTGCTGTACGGGTGATGGATAGCTCGCATCTTCGCTCAAAGGAGATTCATAAAGATCATTTTTCGATTTCACGTTAACTGTTATGTCCTGAGCTTGCTCAGTCTTACTGGTTTCTGGCTTCGCCAACAACAGAAAATAGCCACCCGTGAGTACGATAATGAGTAAAACAATAATGACTATTACCAAAATGGCATTGACCGAAAACGCTTTGTTTTGAGTGACCACTCAATTCCCTTCGAAATGACATATTCACAAAACACATTACCAATAAAAGCTGTTCACCTTGATCTCTCGATAAGGAAGAACAGATAGTTGGCAATCCATGTATTACTTTTTAGACTGGCAATATAGTAAACCGATTCAAACAGTAAACAATAATTTACTCGCATTCAGTCTAAAAGTGTGCCCTAAAGCACAAAATTACTTTGTGTATATTGAATTTATTAATCATAGGAAATGTATGTTTAAGCACTTATTAACAGGTGGGGTTCTGTTAATCTCATCTCTCCCCCTAAAAGCTGATCCCTGGTCTGATACAACACGGATCAACTGGATTTATCCAACAGCAAGTGGATTGATCTTCGCCACTCAAGACTATTCCAATAAGGAATTAAGTAATTGCGATAATGGTCATCGATTTATCATTCCTCGTTCAATCGATAATTATGAAGTGATGAGCAGTTCAATGATTGCAGCTTTCATGGCGGATAAACGTGTCAAAATTAATATTGACGGTGAAAGCTTAAGTGGTGCGGTATGTGAGCCCAGTATTAATCGCTTTATTGTATTTAAGTAATACTGGTTATCGAAATGCCCTGGTTATTTATATAACCCTGAAAATGTCCTTATAGATAAAAGCCCCGCGATGCGGGGCTTTGTTCATTCAAGGCATTCAATACAGCGCAGCTTACACATGCTGGCCGGCGACAAAGCCGGAGCTCCAAGCCCACTGGAAGTTGTAGCCGCCGAGCCAGCCGCTGACGTCCATCACTTCGCCGATGAAATACAACCCGGGCACGGTTTTGGCTTCCAGGGTTTTCGACGACAGGCCGTCGGTATCGACGCCGCCCAGGGTGACTTCGGCGGTGCGGTAGCCTTCGGTGCCGTTGGGAGCGATCTGCCACTGGTGAAAATAGTCGTGCAGTGCCTGAACCTCTTTCGGGTTGAGCTGTTTGAGCGGCTTGTCTTCGAGATCACCACGCTCAATCATGGCTTCCACCAGGCGTTTGGGCAGCAAACGGGACAGCGAATTTTTCAGGCTCTGGTTCGGGTGCTTGTCACGCATCGCCTGCAGAGTGTCGTCGAGGCTGAGGGTCGGCAGCAAGTCGATAGAAACCGCCTGCCCCGGCTTCCAGTACGAGGAGATCTGCAAAATTGCCGGGCCGGACAGACCGCGGTGGGTGAACAGAATATTTTCTTTGAAACTGGTGCCGTCGGCGGCCGTGACCACAGCGGGAACCGCGATACCGGACAGATCGGCAAAAGCGTCTTTGTCTTCGACATGCAGAGTAAAAGGCACTAGGCCGGCCGTGGTCGGGATCATTTTCAGGCCGAACTGCTCGGCAACCTGATAGCCAAACGGGGTGGCGCCGAGCTTGAGCATCGACAGACCGCCGGTGGCAATCACCAAAGATTCACAGGATACTGTGTCTGCGTTGATTTTCAGGTGAAAGCCGCTGTCGGTTTTACTGATATCCAGGACATCACTGCGATAACGCTGTTGTACCGTCGGCAAGTCGCATTCTTTAAGCAGCATCTCGACGATGTCTTTGGCCGAATCGAGGCAGAACAGCTGGCCGTGATCCCGCTCTTCGTAGGCAATTTCGTGCTTGGCGATCATGGCGATGAAGTCCCACTGGGTGTACTGCGCCAGCGCCGATTTAGCAAAGTGCGGGTTGCGGCAGACATAGTTGCTGGCCGTCACATCATAGTTGGTAAAGTTACAGCGGCCGCCGCCGGAGATCAGAATTTTCCGGCCCGGCTTTTTACCGTGTTCAACCACCAACACAGAGCGGCCGCGTTTACCGGCCTCGGCGGCACACATCAGCCCGGCGGCACCAGCACCGATAATCACTACATCAAACTTTTCTGCCATTCTCTTATCCGCAATCCGACTCAGCGACAAAATAAAAAGGATGCGGTAATGACATGCATTACCTGGCATCCTTTTCAAGTGCGCGTATTTTACCCGTCTGCGGGCGGATTACCAAATCTGTCAGCAATAATCGATCAAATTCCCAGATAAGCGACGACAAAGATAGAGACCAGGAACACCATCAGGCTGGTACTGGCAAGGACAAACAGCTTGCGTACCTTGTCGCACTTGGCCATGAAAAGCTCGTCGTGGTGCTTATGGTACTGCTGGCTGCGGATGTAATGGAAAAGCCGGATTTGCTTGTTCACATTCCCCTGGGAGGAGAAAAAGCCCCGGCCGTCTACCTGCTGGTAAAGCAGCGGGTCACAGTCACGCATCACCACCAGTAAGGTTTTCAGCGTGCTGACATACCGAGAGATATTGACTACAGCCACCAGAAACAGGGCCATCAGAATTGCATCACCACTAAACATAACACCCTCCGAACAACGACCATGGTTCTTTGCTGGCCGGGAAGGGTTGGGGGGTGCAAACAGCAGCGACGCACTTTCGGAAAGGGGCGCCGCCGTGCATTTCCCAGAGCCTGTTAGCCGGCCTGCTGACCCATGACAGAGCTGGATTCCTGCTTCGCCATGGCGGCAAGATCTTTGTCAATGAAGAACAAGGCTTTGCCGTCTTCACCCACCAGTTCGATCTTGTCCAGAATACCTTTAAACAATTTCTCTTCTTCGTGTTGCTCTGAAACATACCACTGTAAGAAGTTAAACGTTGAGTAGTCCTGAGTGGTAAACGCCACATGTGCCAGCTTGTTAATACGCTCAGTGATCAGTCGCTCATGTTCGTAAGTGGCGCGGAACACTTCACCCAGTGAACTGAACTCATGCTGCGGTGCTTCAATCGTACCCAGAATCGGCAATGCACCCGTCTCGCTGACATAGGTAAACAGACGTTGCATGTGCTGCATCTCTTCTGCTGCATGAATGCGCAGGAACTCTGCCGCTCCTTCAAAGCCCTTATCTTCGCACCATGCACTCATCTGCAGGTACAGGTTGGATGAAAAGAACTCCAAATTGATTTGTTCATTCAGTTTCTCAACCATTGCTTGAGCAAGCATCGAACTACTCCTTCCTAATCAAGTGTAATAAACACATTGTCACTATGCATAACTGAGTTTGCAACTCATACGACAAGGTATCATGCTTAACCTGCCGGTAAGCAATAAAAATCCCAAAACGATCCAACTGCTTACCTAACGTGTCACAGAATTTTCCGTTAGCGTAAGCAATGCGATCAGCACGGCATTTTTTACCCATACGCCATGCTAGCATATAAAAAACCTTACAGGAGAGCGGGTTATGACCTATCAACATATTCTGGTTGCGGTTGATTTATCTGAAGACAGTCACATTCTGGTCAGTAAAGGGGCTGCGCTGGCAGAGAAACTGGGGGCCAAGCTGTCTCTGATCCACATAGATACCAACTATGCCGAGCTGTATACCGGCCTGATTGATATCAACATGGCCGAAGCCCAGTACCGCATGGCGGATAACGCCCAGGAGCAATTGCAGGATCTGGCTAAAAAAGCAAACTATCCTGTAACTCATACTTTTGTCGGCAGCGGCGATCTGAGCGATGAAATCTGCAATACCATCAAACAGTCTGATGTTGATTTGATGATCTGCGGCCACCACCAGGATTTCTGGAGCAAAATTCTGTCTTCGACCAAACAGTTAATTAATCATACCCCGGTGGATTTACTGATGGTGCCGCTGCACTGATCACACCCCGTACAGATAACTATCCTGGCTGGCCACTGTGAACGCCAGCCAGTGCCTGATCAGGACAGACCAGCCTCTCATTGGCTATCACTGAATTTCGGTTACACTAGGCGGCCAAAATTCAAAGGACATGTCAAATGGGATACTTAACTGCGATTACGCTGCTCTGGGCGTTTTCCTTCAGCCTGATTGGGGTTTATCTGGCCGGGCAGGTCGATGCCTGGTTCTCGGTACTGACCCGGGTGGCACTGGCCACCCTGGTATTCTTGCCGTTTCTGCGTCGTCAGCACCTGACGGTCAAGCTGGCACTGAAACTCATGGTGGTGGGTGCTTTTCAGCTCGGCATCATGTACTGCTTTTACTACCAGTCTTTCCTTTACCTGTCGGTGCCGGAAGTGCTGCTGTTCACCATTTTTACCCCCATTTATGTCACCCTCATTTATGATTTGCTGCAGCGCCGTTTTTCGGCCTGGTATCTGATCACCGCCGTCATTGCGGTATTAGGCGCCGCCGTCATCAAATTCGAAGGCATCAATGAAGACTTTGTGCTCGGTTTCCTGATTGTGCAGGGGGCTAACCTGTGCTTTGCCATCGGCCAGGTGGGTTACAAAGTCATCATGGAAAAAGAGCAGGCCGATCTGCCTCAGCACACGGTATTTGGCCTGTTCTATCTCGGTGCCGTCTGCGTGGCCCTGCCGATGTTTTTACTGTTCGGCAACACAGAAAAACTGCCGACCACCGACACCCAATGGGGCATTCTGGTGTATCTGGGTATTGTCGCTTCCGGTCTGGGCTATTTCATCTGGAATAAGGGAGCAACCCTGGTAAACGCCGGGGCGCTGGCTATCATGAACAACGCCCTGGTACCGGCGGGTCTTATCGTTAACCTCGTGATCTGGAACCGGGATGTCGACTACCCGCGTCTGATCGTGGGCGGCGCTATTATCCTGCTGTCGCTGTGGGTTAATGAAACCTGGGTCAAGCGCCGCGTCGCGGCCGCCCACGCCTGATAATTTTTCCCGCCTGTATAAAAAAGCCCCTGACATCCACCGATACCAGGGGCTTTTCTTTTTACCAGCAACAATCAGATAAAGGCGTAAGCGTCGGCATACATCCGCTCGCGATCGGCCCCTTTCTCAGCCGTAAACTGTTCACGGGCAGCACCCGCCATCTCAAAACGGCCACAGATATAAATGTCATAAGAAGACAGGCTGACAAAATCGTCATTCACCGCTTCGAGCACGTTACCCACTTTGCCCTGCCAGGCTGGTGGCGCACTTTCTACCACAGGGACATAAGTCAGATTAGCGTGCTTGGCAGCCAGTGCAACGAGCTCGTCATGGGCATACAACTGGCATTCATCACGGCCGCCCCAGTAGACAAAAATCGGCTGCTTCATGCCGCGGCTCAGGCAATTATCCAGCAGGCTGCGCACGTAGGAAAAGCCCGTGCCGCCGGCAATCAGCAGCAAAGGCTGATTACTGTCTTCACGCAACCAGGCATCACCCAACGGGGCTTCGACATCAAATGCCCTGCCGTCTTCCATCGCCTGACGCATGGCTTCCACCACTTCCATGGCATAGGGATTGTGGTCAGCCGCACCTATGTGCAGTTCCAGCTCGCCACTGCGGCAAGGGCTGCTGGCAATGGAAAATGCACGCTTGTCTTTTTCACCCATCACCGCCAGCAAATACTGCCCGGCTTTAAAATCAACCTGTTGCTTAGGTTGCAACAGGATACGGTACGTATTACACGCCAGTGACTCGACTGACTTCACTTCACACTGAATCGACATTCTGTTCCTCTATTCCAAAGTCAGTACCAGATCGCTGCGGGCCATAGCCAGGCAGGGAAATATCCATCCCTCAGCCTGCTCTTTCTCCGTCAGCACCGGTGCCAGCCGGTAAGTGACCTCACCCGCCAGCTTGCGGCATAAACAAGTGGCACACACCCCGACCTGACAGCGGTGGGGGAAAGCCAGTCCTGCCCGGCGTGCTGCGCTCAACAGGGTTTCCTCTTCCCCGACGCTGAACATGACGTCCTGCGGCAACACACGAACCTGATACATTGCGGTAAACCTTCTTGCTGCGTTATCCGGCGTTATTGCGCCAGAATACCCAGTTCATCCCAAATGGCGTCCACCTTAGCAACCACTTCCGGGTCTTTAATGATAGGTGTCCCCCACTCGCGCTGTGTTTCACCCTGCCATTTATTGGTGGCATCCAGACCCATCTTTGACCCCAGGCCAACCACAGGCGAGGCAAAATCCAGCGAATCGATCGGGGTGTTTTCTATCATCACAGTATCCCGCGCCGGATCCATCCGGGTGGTAATCGCCCAGATCACGTCATTCCAGTCACGGGCATTGACATCATCGTCACAGACTATCACGAACTTGGTGTACATGAACTGGCGAAGGAAAGACCACACGCCCATCATCACCCGCTTGGCATGGCCCGGATACTGTTTCTTCATTGTCACTACGGCCATACGGTAGGAACACCCTTCCGGCGGCAGGTAAAAATCGACAATTTCCGGAAACTGCTTTTGCAGAATCGGCACAAACACTTCATTGAGCGCCACGCCCAGCACAGCCGGTTCATCCGGCGGGCGGCCGGTATAGGTGCTGTGGTAAATCGGATCTTTGCGCATAGTCACGTGTGTGACGGTAAAAACGTGGTGGCTTTCCACTTCGTTGTAATACCCGGTATGGTCACCGTACGGGCCTTCGTCTGCGTATTCATTGGGATCAATATAGCCTTCCAGCACGATTTCTGCGCTGGCCGGAACATCCAGATCATTGCTGATGCTTTTGACCACCTCGGTCTTGCTGCCGCGCAGCAGACCGGCAAAGGCATACTCAGACAAGGTATCAGGCACAGGCGTTACCGCCCCGAGAATCGTTGCCGGATCGGCCCCAAAAGCGACAGAAACCGGAAATTTCTCGCCGGGATGGGCCTGCATGAACTCGCGCATGTCCAGCGCACCGCCTCGGTGAGCCAGCCAGCGCATGATCACTTTGTTCTTGCTCAGCTTCTGCTGGCGGTAAATGCCCAGGTTCTGGCGTTTCTTTTCCGGGCCGCGGGTAATCGTCAGCCCCCAGGTCAGCAGCGGCGCCACATCGCCCGGCCAGCAACTCATGACCGGAATCTTATCGAGATCGACCTCATCGCCCTGCCAGACGATCTGCTGGCACGGCGCTTTACTCAGGCGCTTAGCAGGCATATTAAGGACTTGCTTGAAGACCGGCAGCTTGTCGATGGCATCACGGAAGCCTTTCGGCGGTTCCGGCTCTTTGAGATACGCCAGCAGTTTGCCGACTTCCCGTAGCTCCAGCACATCCTCACGTCCCATGCCCATAGCAACCCGCTCGGTAGTGCCAAACAGGTTCGCCAGCACAGGGATATCGTAACCCACCGGATTTTCAAACAGTAATGCCGGTCCGCCTGCCCGCAGGGTGCGGTCGCAGATTTCAGTCATTTCATACCGGGGATCGATCGGCTGCTTGATGCGCTTAAGTTGCCCACGCTCTTCCAGGTAGGCGATAAAGTCGCGCAAATCATTGAGTTTCATTCCTGCACCCTATCTGTTTTGCTCGACCCGGCTTACGGACAGCCGGGATAAAAATAGGACACATTATATACTGAATCCCTGACAAGATGCTTGTGATGCAGGCATTTATTGGTGGTAAAACAAGGTACTGAAAAGAAATCTTCCCGCCCCTGCAGCGCACTGTACCGGGCATCAGGGCATGGATGCCGATAACGCGGTTTCCAGATTACGCTTTAACGTGTAACTCTTAGTGCCTGCGGCGAGTGTGGTGAGCCAGCTAGAATGACCCTGATTGACCAGTTTACTGGCCACCAGCTCACCGTCTTCCGGCTCGGACAGCTTGGCTAACAGAAAGATTTCCACCTCGTCCGGCAGTGGTTTGAGGGTAGCCAGTGCCTGGTATGCCTGAGCTTTCAGGGAGGGATTACGAGTTGCGGCCATCAGTTGGTTCACAGCCAGTTTGCCCGGCAGATCATCTGCCAGCCGGTTCAGCTCGCCCCGGCTGTACTGATCGGTGCGACGACGCCACAATTGCTGGTACAAACCTTCATCCCCGGTTATCGCGGCCAGCTTGGCCAGTAAGCCGTTATCAGACAGCCAAAGCAGTTGTCTGTCGGACAGAAACTGATCGGCAAGATACCTCACGCCTGTGCCGGACAGCGCAGAAAGCTGCGCCAGGGCAATATCGCGCCGGGTGCGCTGGGTATTGAGATCACCGGCCAGCCAGTCTGCCAGCACTAAATCACCGGCATCAACCTGACGGACAAAGGATTCCGCCAGCTGCTCACGCTGCCAGCGCTGCAACAGCTGGTGTGCCCGGGTGCCGTAGGTAAATGCTGCCCGGGTAACCCGGTAGCCATCGCCCTGTTCTGTCAGGGTGAAACGTGATTGTCGGGCCGCTTGTGTTTCAAGCCAGGCGATCTTTTCATCATCCAGCTTTTTCAAGGTATGGGCGTAGTCCACCAGTGCCGAACGCAGGGCTTCCTGCTCCAGCACAGAGAAATCAGCCAGCTGATAATTGAGCTGGGCAATATCACTTTCCCGGTACAGGGTTTTGAGCGATTTTAATGCCGGTGTGATGTCCTGCGTGACCTGCTGGTATTCCTGCTGACTGATTTCATCAGCCCTCAGGGGTAGCGCGACCAGCAGTAACCACAACCAGACCCACATGCCTCTTCCATGTTGCATGTTGCATACTCCATGTCATTGCTGACTTGATTCATTGTTGGTTCCCGAGCCGCTGAGCATCAGGTCCATTTCAGCCCACCTTCCTGGCAGACCGGCAAAGTCTGAAAGAGGATAACCTCAGTCGTCAATTGAATGCTGTTTCAAACAACATGCCGATATTATCAGCAATAAAAAAACGCCACACAAGGTGGCGTTTATACAATCTGTGACATCAAGCCAATGGAATCAGGACTTCTGACGACGCATCGCTTCGAAGAACTCGTCGTTGGTCTTGGTCATGCCCAGCTTGTCGATCAGGAATTCCATGCTGTCGGTCTCATTCATTGGATGAACGATCTTACGCAGGATCCACATCTTCTGCAGCTCATCTGGCTTGGCCAGCAGCTCTTCACGACGGGTACCGGAACGGTTGAAGTCAATTGCAGGGAATACGCGCTTCTCGGCAATCTTACGCGACAGGTGCAGTTCCATGTTACCTGTACCTTTAAATTCTTCGTAGATCACTTCGTCCATCTTAGAACCGGTATCAACCAGTGCCGTCGCGATGATGGTCAGGCTACCGCCTTCTTCCACATTACGGGCCGCACCGAAGAAACGCTTCGGACGGTGCAGGGCGTTGGCGTCGACACCACCGGTCAGTACTTTACCGGAAGATGGCACCACTGTGTTGTACGCACGGGCCAGACGGGTAATAGAATCCAGCAGGATAACCACATCTTTTTTATGCTCAACCAGTCGCTTGGCCTTTTCGATCACCATTTCGGCAACCTGAACGTGGCGGGAAGCCGGCTCGTCAAAGGTAGAAGCGATCACTTCGCCTTTTACCAGACGCTGCATCTCGGTCACTTCTTCAGGACGCTCGTCAATCAGCAGCACCATCAGCTCACACTCTGGGTGATTGTAAGCAATGCTCTGTGCAATGTTCTGCAGCAGCATAGTCTTACCCGCTTTTGGCGGTGCAACAATCAGACCACGCTGACCCTTACCGATAGGTGAGGCCAGATCCAGTACACGAGCAGTAATGTCTTCGGTTGAGCCGTTACCACGTTCCATACGCATGCGATCATTGGCGTGCAGCGGGGTAAGGTTTTCAAACAGGATCTTGTTGCGGGCGTTGTCTGGTTTGTCGTGGTTTACTTCGTTGACTTTCAGCAGGGCAAAGTAGCGTTCACCGTCTTTTGGTGGCCGGATTTTACCTGAAATGGTATCACCGGTACGCAGGTTGAAGCGGCGAATCTGGCTTGGTGAGACATAAATATCATCCGGGCCTGCCAGGTATGAACTGTCTGCGCTACGAAGGAAGCCAAAGCCGTCCTGCAGAATTTCCAAAACCCCGTCGCCAAAAATGTCCTCACCACTTTTCGCGTGCTGTTTGAGAATGGCAAAGATGATGTCCTGTTTTCTCAAACGCGCTAGGTTTTCGAGTCCTAAGCTTTCGCCGAGCGCAACCAACTTTGAGATAGGCTGGTTCTTCAGTTCTGTAAGATTCATAGTGGTGGGTTTCTTGTCAGTCAAATTAGGGGTTCTATGGTTAATTGAGAAAAGCTTCGACCAATGGGGCTGGTCAAGAAATGAACTGTCGTATAATTTACGTGCAATAACTTAGCACTAAAGCCAGCATCCGTCTAGTGGCCTGAAAAAGACACCGCGTACAAAAGGATCATTGTACGCGGTTTCGCGTTACTGTAGGCCAATTACAGGTTGGCGTCCAGAAACTCTTTCAGTTGAGACTTAGACAGTGCGCCGACTTTGGTCGCAGCCACATTGCCGTCTTTGAACAGCAACAGAGTCGGAATACCACGGATACCAAATTTTGGTGGTGTCGCGGCATTGTGATCTATGTTCAGCTTTCCGATAGTCAGCTTGTCTTGGTACTCGTCTGCGATTTCGTCAAGAATTGGCGCGATCATTTTACACGGTCCGCACCACTCAGCCCAAAAATCGACTAAAACTGGGCCTGCAGCGTTAATCACATCGTTATCAAAACTTGCGTCTGTCAGCTGCACAATCTTGTCGCTCATCTTCCACTCCAATGGTTGATTTTCAACGCTGATTCTATTTTAACCAGCAAATCGATGCCCTATTTGAATTGAATACGTTTCGTATTGCAACCCTAAGCTGATATTCTATACGAATGAAGACGACTCATATCACAGAGCAGAAATTTGCCGACCTGGGACTAAACCCCCTGGTTTTACAAGGACTGGAAGACAAGGGGTTTCATAACTGTACCCCTATCCAGGCCCTGGCATTGCCGGTATTGCTCTCCGGCCGTGACATTGCTGGTCAGGCACAAACAGGGACTGGTAAGACCCTGGCTTTCCTGACAGCGACCTTTAACCATTTGATGCTGAACCCAGCATCCGAGGAGCGAAAAACCAATCAGCCCCGTGCAATTATTATGGCACCTACACGGGAACTGGCCATTCAGATTTACAATGATGCCGCACCGTTGCTGGCAAGCACTGGCCTGAAAGCCGGTCTGGCTTATGGTGGCGAAGCGTACGAAAAACAGAAACAGCACCTGGAAAACGGTGTAGATATTCTGATCGGCACCTGTGGCCGTATCATCGATTTCTACAAGCAGCGTGTGATAGATCTGCACAGCATTCAGGTTGTGGTACTGGATGAAGCCGACCGTATGTTCGATCTGGGCTTTATCAAAGATATCCGTTTCCTGTTCCGACGTATGCCAAGCCCGAAAGGACGCCTGAACATGCTGTTCTCTGCCACCCTGTCATACCGGGTCAAAGAGCTGGCGTTCGAGCACATGAACAACCCGGAAAGTGTGGTGGTTGAGCCTGAGCAAAAAACCGGTCACCGTATCCAGGAAGAGCTGTTCTACCCGTCCAATCAGGACAAAATGCGTTTGCTGCAGACCCTGATCGAAGAAGACTGGCCGGATCGCGCCATCATTTTTGCCAACACCAAACACCGTTGTGAAGACATCTGGGCGCACCTGGAAGCCGATAACCACCGTGTTGGCCTGCTGACCGGCGACGTGCCGCAGAAAAAACGCGTACGCATTCTGGAGCAGTTCACCCAAGGTGAAGTTGATATCCTGGTGGCAACCGACGTTGCAGCGCGCGGTCTGCACATTCCTCAGGTGACTCACGTCTTTAACTACGATCTGCCTGACGATGCCGAAGACTATGTTCACCGTATTGGCCGTACCGGTCGTGCCGGCGAAAGCGGTCATTCCATCAGCTTTGCCTGTGAAGAATACGCCATTAATCTGACGGCGATTGAAACCTACATCGAGCACACGATTCCGCAATCAAAATACGATGCCGAAGCGCTGCTGGATGATCTGCCGCCACCGGTAAAATTCCAGCGGGCACCTCGCCAGAGCGGTGGTCGTCGCAACAGTGGTTCCCGTCAGGGACAAGGACAGGGACGCCAGCGCAGTAATAACCGCCGTCGCTCACCACAGAAAACACAGTAACTGAAGAAGACGCTATGGAAAGTTGTGTCGTATCCCCGCTGTATGCAGCCATTGACCTTGGCTCTAACAGTTTTCACATGTGGATCGTGCGTGAAGTCGCAGGCAGTGTGCATACGCTGGCTAAAATCAAGCGCAAAGTACGGCTGGCAGCCGGCCTTAACGGCCAGAATGAACTGAGCCAGGAAGCCATGCAGCGCGGCTGGGAATGCCTGGCAATGTTTGCAGAACGATTGCAGGATATTCCGGCTGAACGGGTCCGCATTGTTGGTACCGCGGCACTGCGAACCGCCGTGAATGCCGAAGACTTTCTTTCCAGAGCCATCAGTATACTGGGTCACCCCATCGACATTATTCCTGGTGAAGAGGAAGCACGCATTATCTACCAGGGCGTTGCACACACCTCTGGCGGTCAGGGAAAACGCCTGGTCGTCGATATCGGTGGGGCCAGTACTGAAGTCATTATCGGTGAAGGTTTTGATGCCAAGGCACTGACCAGCCTGAAAATGGGTTGTGTCACCTGGCTGGAACGCTATTTCAAAGACAGGCACTTGTCAGCCGACAATTTCAGCGCGGCAATCCTGGCGGCAAAACAAGCCATTGCGCCTATCGTGGAGCCCTACCGCAAACTGGGTTGGGACCACTGTGTCGGCGCCAGCGGCACCGTACAGGCGCTGCAGGAAATCATGGTTGCCCAGGGCATGGACGAGCTGATCACCCTGTCTAAACTCAAGCGTCTGCAGCGTCAGGCCATGCAATACGAACGCCTGGAAGATCTTGATATTGAAGGGCTGACATTAGAACGGGCCCTGGTGTTTCCGAGTGGCCTGTCGATTCTGATCGCCTTGTTTGAATCGCTGGACATCCAAACCATGACACTGGCCGGCGGCGCCCTGCGCGAAGGCATGGTGTATGACATGATGAGCCAGATGCGTCACGACGATGTGCGAGCCAGAACCCTGAACAGCCTGCAATACCGTTTTCAGGTTGATACCGAACATGCCCAAACCGTGGCCGACACCGCGCAGGCTTTACTGGAGGACTGTCAGCCCGCCTGGCAGACCGATGAGCAAGCCCGCTCTTTGCTCCAGTCCAGCGCCATCTTGCACGAAATAGGCACAGGTATCGGCTTCAAGCAAAACGGCGATCATGCCGCCTATCTGGTCCAGCATCTGGACTTGCCCGGTTTTACCCGCGCGCAGAAACACCTGCTGGGCGAGCTGCTGCGCAGGCACAGGGACAACCTGACCAGCCTGCCGGAACAGCATGCCATCCCCGCAATCAACGCTGTGCGTATCTTGCGCCTGCTGCGCCTGGCGGTCATTCTCTGCCACCGGCGTGACAGCCAGCACCAGCCCCCTGCGCACCTGATGGTCGATGACAATCAGCTCACCCTGATACTGCCAAAAGCCTGGCTGACAGCCAATCCGCTGACTGATGCTGAGTTACAACAGGAAGCCCACCGCCAAAGCGATCTCGGCTGGCCACTGCAGATCAGCGAAGAAAGCTGAACACCTGCCACATAACACTGTGGCTCAAGACAATGCTCAAAAAAAGGCTCCCGACGGGAGCCTTGTCTGATCGAGTATATTTAACCTGTGATACCGCTGTGACGCAGCAGGGCATCGATCTTAGGCTCGCGGCCGCGGAAGCGTTTGAACAAATCCATCGGCTCCTCACTGCCACCGCGCTCAAGAATACAGGCCAGGAAATCCGCCCCGGTTTGCGGGTTAAAAATACCTTCTTCCTCGAAGCGGGAATAGGCATCGGATGACAGCACTTCAGCCCACAGGTAACTGTAGTAGCCCGCGCTGTAACCACCAGCAAAGATATGGCCGAAACTGTGCGGGAATCGGCCCCATTCCGGGCTTGGCAACACAGACACCTGACGCTTGATAGCAGCCAGTGTATCGAGCACCTGCGCGCCCGTTTCCGGATCGTAATTGGTGTAGAGTGAGAAATCGAACAGACCGAATTCCAGCTGGCGCAGCATACCCAGTGCTGAATGGAAATTCTTCGCCGCCAGCATTTTCTCCAGCAACTCGGCCGGCAAAGGTTCACCGGTTTCATAATGGCCGGAGATAAAGGCCAGCGCCTCTTCTTCCCAGCACCAGTTTTCCAGGAACTGACTCGGCAGTTCGACCGCATCCCAGGGCACACCATTGATGCCAGAGACCGAAGACTCATCAACCTTGGTCAGCATATGGTGAATACCGTGGCCGGTTTCGTGGAACAGGGTCACCACTTCATCGTGGGTAAACAGCGCTGGCTTACCGCCAACCGGTTTGTTGAAGTTACAGGTCAGGTAGGCCACCGGGTGCTGCAGACTGCCGTCCTGACGCACGCGGCGCACGATACATTCGTCCATCCAGGCACCACCGCGCTTGTGCTCGCGGGCATACAGATCCAGGTAGAAACTGCCGCGCAGTTCGCCGCTGGCATCAAAAATATCGTAGAAACGGACACTAGGATCCCAGACATCCACATCTTCACGCTCAGTCACTGTCATGCCAAAGACACGCTTGAGCACCTCAAACAAGCCGGACACCACTTTCTGCTCCGGGAAATACGGCCGCAGCTGCTCATCGGAAATGCTGTATCTGTGCTGTTTCAGTTTCTCGGCATAGTAAGGAATATCCCAGGGCTCCAGTGCATCGGCACCGAACTCGCTGCGGGCAAACTCACGCAGCTCTGCCACTTCCTGTTCGCCCTGCGGCTTAGCGCGGGCGGCCAGATCATTGAGGAAACCCAGCACCTGATCGGTGGATTCCGCCATCTTGGTCGCCAGCGACTTCTCGCTGTAGGTATTAAAGCCCAGCAAACGGGCCAGTTCATGGCTGAGTTTGAGTTTTTCAGCAATGATTTCACTGTTATCCCATTTCCCCGCGTTCGGGCCGCGATCCGAGGCACGGGTCACGAAGGCTTCATACATTTCGCGGCGCAATTCGCGATTATCACAGTAGCTCATGACAGGCAGGTAGGAGGGAATTTCCAACGTAAACAGATAACCCTGCTCACCTTTGTCTTCCGCCGCCGCCGCGGCCGCTTGCAATGCCGACTCCGGCAGGCCCGACAACTCGCCGGCATCGGCAATCAGCTTGCTCCAGCCCATAGTGGCATCGAGCACATTGTTGCTGAAAGATGACGACAGCTCAGACAAACGCTTGCTGATTTCACCATAACGGTGCTGTTCACTCGCGGGCAGGCCGATGCCCGACAACTCGAAGTCTTTCAGTGCATCGGTAATGGATTTTTTCTGCGCCTGAGACAGGGTCGCAAACGCATCGCTGTGGCGGATACTTTTGTAGGCTTCATACAGACCCTTGTGCTGACCCAGCCAGGTGCTGTAGTCCGACAGCATTGGCAGACAGCTTTCATAGGCCTCGCGCAGTTCCGGGCTGTTTTTCACCCCGTTGAGATGGCCCACCGGTGACCAGATGCGATTCAGACGATCATCGGTTTCCGCCAGCGGCGCACAAATGCTGTCCCAGCTGGGTGTCTCGCCGCTGGCCAGGACGTCTTCTACCTTGGCCCGGCAGTCTTTAATGGCCTGCTCAACCGCAGGAAAGATGTGTTCGGGTTTGATTTGCGAAAACGGGGGCAGATCTGTCATGGTCAGTAATGGGTTCGACATCAGCGTATCCTTTTTAAGTAGGTTCCTGAGGAAATGCGTCTGCATAAGGGGATTTTCAATCCCTTCGCGCAATTTAGGCTCGCAGTTCACTCTATTTTAGTGGCCACGAGGATGACAGACCACAATCCCGCTGCATAATCGGCCGGATTACGCCATAATAACGCCCTTCGTCGACCACCACAGAGTAACCCATGCTGAGTTATCGCCACAGTTTTCACGCCGGCAACCATGCTGACGTGATCAAACACATAGTCCAAAGCCTGATCCTTGATGCGCTCAAGCAAAAGGACAAACCTTTTGTGTATCACGACACCCATTCGGGTGTGGGGCGTTATGATCTACAGGATGAGCGCAGTGAAAAAACCGGCGAATACCTGCAAGGCATTGCACGCCTGTGGCAGCGCGACGATCTGCCGGAAGCACTGGCCTCTTACCTGGATGCCATCCGGGTGCTGAACCAGGGTGACACCCTGCGCTACTACCCGGGTTCACCCAAGGTGGCCCGCGCCCAGATCCGTGACCAGGACCGCATGATCCTGACCGAGCTGCACCCAACCGATTTCCCGCTGCTGCTGCAGGAGTTTCGCGGCGATCGTCAGGTACGTATCTACAAAGAAGACGGTTTTGCCCGTCTCAAAGCCAGCTTGCCGCCCAAAGAACGGCGTGGTCTGGTGCTGATCGACCCGCCCTACGAGCTGAAACACGAGTACATGGACGTGGTGAAAGCCATAGGTCAGAGCGTCAGACGCTGGGCGACCGGCACTTATGCGATCTGGTACCCTGTGGTGTATCGCAGCAATATCGACGCCATGCTGGAAGCGCTGGAGAACCTGGGGATCCGCAACATTCTGCAGATTGAACTGGGTGTCGAGCCGGATACCGAAGAGCGCGGCATGACGGCCTCGGGCATGATTGTCATCAACCCGCCGTGGAAGCTGGAAAGCCAGATGGCTGCCCTGCTGCCCTGGCTGCAGTCTGTGATTGCACCCACCCGCGGCCACACCACACTGCGCTGGGTGGTGCCGGAATAATCCCCGCCGTTTAATGATATCCGGTGCAAAGCCAGGCATGCTGCACCGGAATGATTAGCCCTTCCCTTACTTCCCGGCATCAAGATCACCACAGATTCCACGGCAAAGACGTCAGTTTCGCCGAACCTAGCATCTGAAGGCGACTTAGGTATACACTGTCGTCCAGCTAAGATTTCACAGCATAGAGAGAACAGTCATGGCAACGCATTTTGATTACATCTGTATTGGTGGCGGCAGCGGCGGGATTGCATCAGCTAACCGCGCGGCAATGTACGGCGCAAAAGTGGCGCTGATTGAAGCCAAAGCCCTGGGCGGCACCTGTGTCAACGTCGGTTGTGTACCGAAAAAAGTGATGTGGCACGGCGCTCAGATTGCAGAAGCCATGCATCTGTATGCCAAAGATTACGGCTTTGACGTGGACGTGAAAAACTTCAACTGGGCTACCCTGGTGGAAAGCCGCGAAGCCTATATCGGCCGCATCCATCAGGCCTACGATAACGTGCTGGGCAAGAACAAGATTGAAGTGATCAACGGCTTTGCCAAATTCGTAGATGCCAAAACCGTGGAAGTGAACGGCCAGCATTTCACTGCCGATCATATTCTGATTGCCGTTGGCGGTGAGCCAACCATCCCGGACATTCCGGGTGCGGAACACGGTATCGACTCTAACGGCTTCTTCGAGCTGACCGAGCAGCCTAAGCGTACAGCTGTTATCGGCGCCGGTTACATCGCAGTCGAAATCGCTGGTGTGCTGAGCGCGCTGGGTACAGATACCCACCTGTTCGTACGTAAAGAATCGCCGCTGCGCAGCTTCGATCCCATGATTGTCGACACCCTGGTCGAAGTCATGAACAACGAAGGCCCGACCCTGCACACCCACTCAGTGCCCAAAGAAGTGGTGAAAGAAGCCGATGGCACCACCACGCTGCATTTTGAAAACGGCGAATCACACAATACCGACCT
Source organism: Photobacterium sp. 2_MG-2023 (assembly GCF_030547675.1). NCBI lineage: Bacteria > Pseudomonadati > Pseudomonadota > Gammaproteobacteria > Vibrionales > Vibrionaceae > Photobacterium > Photobacterium sp. 2_MG-2023. The sequence continues at coordinate 1,611 of NZ_JAUOQQ010000004.1, read as the reverse complement.
GCTGATCTGGGCCATCGGCCGCAACCCTGTGACGCACAAAATCAACCTGAACGCGACCGGTGTGGAAACCACAGGCAAAGGCTACATCAAGGTCGATGAATATCAGCAGACCAACGTACCGGGCATTTACTGTGTCGGTGACATCATGGACGGCGGCATCGAGCTGACCCCTGTGGCCGTCAAAGCCGGCCGTCAGTTGTCTGAGCGCCTGTTCAACAACAAGCCAGACGCCAAGATGGACTACAAACTGGTGCCAACCGTGGTCTTCAGCCATCCGCCAATCGGCACTATTGGCCTGACGGAGCAGGAAGCCATCGCCCAGTACGGCGAAGAGAATGTGAAAGTGTACCAGTCCGGCTTTACGGCCATGTACACAGCCGTCACCAGCCACCGCCAGCCTTGTAAGATGAAACTGGTCTGCGCCGGTCCGGAAGAAACTGTAGTCGGCCTGCACGGCATCGGCTATACCGTGGACGAAATGATCCAGGGCTTCGGCGTTGCCATGAAGATGGGCGCCACCAAAGCCGATTTCGACAGCGTGGTCGCCATCCACCCAACCGGCTCGGAAGAGTTTGTGACCATGCGTTAATCCCTCAGGATCACGTTCAGCATTAACATACAAAAGACCAGCGGGATTGCTGGTCTTTTTATGTCCTCGTCACCTCAGCGCTGTTACAACATGTCGCGCTGTTTATACTCTTCCGTGTATTCGGGTAAAGATACTGTTGTGGTCATGTTGCTATAATCTTACCGGTATTAACCGCAGCTTTCAGTTTCTTTCGCCACATCAATATACTGGCGTATTATTTTGTCTAACTCTGGCAATTGCTCATCAGTACAACTAAATGCAACTTCATAGACACCATAAATCGGAGTTCTTAAAAATTCTTCCACGCCATATCCATGGGCACACACTGTGTATTGATAAAATGATTCGTACCCCATGTAGCGGTATTGTTTGTCTCGAACAAATGGAATGACCTCAGTTTGAGCTTTTTTATGAAACCCCGTCATTTTGAACGACAGCAAGGCAAAAGCTCCTGCGCCGACAAAGGCCAGCGGCCCGACCATCAGGGTGGCAATCACGCACACTACAATGCCGATATAGGCCATGCCCCGCGTTGCCTTGTAGAAGATTTCCGGCACCCGTTCTGTTTTCTGAACAATGATGCCTTTGGGGGTAATTTGGCCTTTGTAGTCGTAGTCGGCATCAAACAGAAAATAGCTGACAGGTACCATGACCAACATGAGAGACGCCCAAAAATAAATTAAATGAAAGTCACCACTTAAAAAATAAAAAACACCAAACATGACACTCAAAATACCTGACATAATTATGGGTGTATAAGGTTTAAATGTTGAGCGTAATATACACTCCCATTCATGCACCACCTCAGCCTCCAGCACTTGCTGGTGTTGCTGCTGTTTATACTCTTCCGTGTATTCGGGTAAAGATACTGTGGTTGTCATATTGCTATACCCTTACAGTGCTTCACCAAAGCATTCCCTCTCTTTTGTTACATCAATATACTGACGAATAATCTTGTCTACCTCAGGGAATTGTTCTACTTGACAATAGATCTTCACCCAATATTCAAGATTATTATTTCT
>NZ_JAUOQQ010000039.1:0-24556 GCF_030547675.1 Photobacterium sp. 2_MG-2023 | reverse complement strand
GGAGAGACTTGAACTCTCACGTCCTTGCGGACACTAGCACCTGAAGCTAGCGCGTCTACCAATTCCGCCACCACCGCGTGGAATGACATCTTTTTCTCACATTGTTGTGAGATTGGTGGCTACGACGGGATTTGAACCTGTGACCCCATCATTATGAGTGATGTGCTCTAACCAACTGAGCTACGTAGCCACTTTGTGTTAAACGCCGGCGTTGCCTACGTCAAGTAATGTGGCAGGGCTACCTGGATTCGAACCAGGGGATGGCGGCATCAAAAGCCGCTGCCTTACCGCTTGGCGATAGCCCTGCAGAATGTCACAAAGAATTGTGCAATTCAAGCAAGAAATGGTTACTTGTCCACTTCTTAACTGTTCACCTCAGAGATTGGTGCGGAGGGAGAGACTTGAACTCTCACGCCCTTGCGGGCACTAGCACCTGAAGCTAGCGCGTCTACCAATTCCGCCACCACCGCAATACGCTGGGTGAACCATTCATCGTCGAATGATGAATTTATGGTGGCTACGACGGGATTTGAACCTGTGACCCCATCATTATGAGTGATGTGCTCTAACCAACTGAGCTACGTAGCCATTCAATTTTTATAACGCCGACAAACATGTCCACGCTGAGTAAGATGGCAGGGCTACCTGGATTCGAACCAGGGAATGGCGGCATCAAAAGCCGCTGCCTTACCGCTTGGCGATAGCCCTAAAATGGTGCGGAAGGAGAGACTTGAACTCTCACACCTTGCGGCGCCAGAACCTAAATCTGGTGCGTCTACCAATTTCGCCACTTCCGCATCTTACTGTTTTTTATCACCATTTCAAGTGGTGATATGGTGGCTACGACGGGATTCGAACCTGTGACCCCATCATTATGAGTGATGTGCTCTAACCAACTGAGCTACGTAGCCAACGTGTCCGAAACAGCCAGCGCAGGCGCTGTCCAATACAGGGTTGCTGTCTCGGGAACGGGGCGCATTATGCGTATACCAGCTTTGAGCGTCAATAGTTTTTTTAATTATCCCCGTAAAATCTGCCTGTTCGATGGTTATTTGGACGAAATGGCCGAATGCCATGCTAGATGTGTGATTTCAAGGGTAAAAAAGAAGTAAGCGGGACAGTGAAAATAAAAAAGCCGGCAGAAGCCGGCCCTTTATCAGATGTTTTGCAGAGGTTTTGACTTCAAGTTATACATTGAAGCGGAAGTGGACGACGTCGCCATCTTTAACGATGTAATCTTTACCTTCCAGACGCCACTTACCGGCTTCTTTCGCGCCGTTTTCACCGTTAAACTCGATGAAGTGCTCATAACCGACCACTTCGGCACGGATAAAGCCTTTTTCAAAGTCGGTGTGGATCTTACCGGCAGCCTGAGGTGCGGTTGCACCAATAGGGATAGTCCAGGCGCGAACTTCTTTGACACCTGCCGTGAAGTAAGTCTGCAGATTCAGCAGTTCGTAGCCCGATCGGATAACACGGTTCAGGCCCGGCTCTTCAATGCCCAGATCTGCCAGAAACTCTTCACGATCCGCATCATCCAGTTCAGCAATTTCAGACTCGATAGCCGCACAGACTGGCACAACAACGGCGTTTTCTTTGCTGGCGTGCTCAGTCACCATATCCAGGAACGGATTGCCTTCAAAACCGTCTTCGCTGACGTTCGCGATATACATGGTCGGTTTCAGAGTCAGGAAGTTCAGATAATCAATCGCGGCTTTTTCTTCTTTGGCCAGCTCGACTGAACGTGCCATACCGCCTTCAGTCAGTGTTGGCAGCATTTTTTCCAGCACTGTGATTTCGAATTTCGCTTCTTTATCACCGCCTTTGGCGCGTTTGGCCTGACGCTGAATGGCACGCTCACAGGTGTCCAGATCTGCCAGAGCCAGTTCCAAATTGATGATTTCGATGTCTGCTAATGGGTTGATCTTGCCCGCAACGTGCACGATATTGTCGTTTTCGAAGCAGCGAACAACGTGGCCAATCGCATCGGTTTCACGGATGTTGGCCAGGAATTTGTTACCCAGACCTTCACCTTTGGATGCACCGGCAACCAGACCGGCGATATCCACGAATTCCATAGTGGTAGGCAGGATACGTTCCGGGTTGACGATGGCAGCCAGCTTATCCAGACGCAGATCCGGTACAGGAACCACACCCGTGTTCGGCTCAATAGTACAGAACGGGAAGTTAGCGGCTTCGATACCCGCTTTTGTCAACGCATTGAAAAGTGTGGATTTACCTACGTTCGGCAGGCCCACGATACCACATTTAAAACCCATGGCTTGAAACCCTTTAGTGATGTTTCCGGCATCCGGCATAGTGCGGGATGATGAAAAAGTCTGTATTAACTTATTCGGCTTTGAATGAATGTAGCCGGTTTTGCGCCTTGGTCAGGCCGTCTTTCAGCCAGATATCAAGACAGCGAACGGATTCGTCTACTGCAGCGTCAATCTGAGATTGTTCGCTGGCGGGGGCTTTACCCAATACGAAGCCAGTCACTTTATTTTTGTCGCCGGGATGACCAATGCCCACCCGAAGACGGTAAAAGCTTTTGTTGTTACTCAGTTTGCTGATGATATCCCTTAACCCGTTATGGCCACCGTGACCGCCGCCTTGTTTGAACTTGGCGACGCCTGGGGGCAGATCCAGCTCATCATGGGCGACCAGAATTTCTTCCGGGGTGATCTGAAAAAAATTCGCCAGTGCCGAAACGGATTTACCAGACAGGTTCATAAAGGTGGTGGGGATCAGTAAACGCAGATCATCACCATTCAGCTGGATCCTGCCGGTTAAACCAAAATATTTGGGATCGTTTTTGAGGCTGATGTTGTGGATCCGTGCCAACTCTTCCACGACCCAGGCCCCCGCATTGTGGCGTGTTTTGGCATATTCCGGACCTGGATTTGCCAGGCCAACCAGTAAACGGATTTTTTGACTCACGCTGGTCTCTCTATGTCATCGGGATCAAATCGCGCGCTATGTTAACACTGCTGCAGAGATAAATAAAAACAAACACGCCCCGCACAGGGCGGGGCGTGTTGACTGTCATCGCGTTTACTGAGCTATCAGTGCTCGAACATCGCAGAGATAGACTCTTCATTGCTGATGCGGCGAATGGCTTCAGCCAGCATGCCTGACAGAGTAAGAACAGAGACTTTGCCTGTATCCAGCATTGCCTGAGACAGTGGGATAGAGTCAGTGACGATCACTTCATCAATCACAGAGTTTTTGATATTTTCCGGCGCGTTGCCTGAGAATACCGGGTGCGTTGCGTAAGCGAATACACGTTTAGCACCACGCTCTTTCAGTGCTTCGGCAGCTTTACACAGGGTGCCGCCGGTATCGATCATGTCATCAACAATGATGCAGTCACGGCCTTCAACATCGCCAATCAGGTGCATAACCTGTGACACATTGGCGCGTGGGCGACGCTTGTCGATGATAGCAATATCTGTGTCATCCATCAGTTTGGCCGTTGCACGGGCACGGACTACACCACCGATGTCTGGAGAAACGACGACTGGATCTTGCAGCTCTTTTGCCAGCATGTCTTCCAGCAGAACGGGCGAACCAAAGATGTTGTCTACCGGCACATCAAAGAAGCCCTGGATTTGCTCGGCATGCAGATCGACAGTCAGCACACGGTCAACACCCACATTGGACAGGAAATCAGCAACAACTTTCGCTGTAATAGGCACACGAGCAGAACGGACGCGACGGTCTTGGCGGGCATAGCCAAAGTAAGGGATAACCGCTGTGATACGACCAGCAGAAGCGCGGCGCAGTGCGTCGATCATAACGACCAGTTCGATCAGGTTATCGTTGGTTGGGGCGCAAGTCGATTGAATGATAAAGACGTCGCTGCCGCGAACGTTTTCATTAATCTGAACACAGACTTCACCATCGGAGAAACGGTTCACTGTCGCGTCTCCAAGTGAAATGTAAAGACGGTCAGCGATGCGTTGGGCTAGCTCTGGTGTAGCGTTACCAGCAAACAGCTTCATATCAGGCACGGGGTAAACCTCAATTGCGTCCAAGTTGTATTTACTGACTTTCCGCAGTATGTCCGCTCAGGGCGGTCATCAAAGGTGAATGATTCACCCCTTTGGCGACAAAACCTTGGAGCCAGTCGGGTAATTTTTTCAGGGTTGCAGTAGCCGCTTGCTGAGAGCTAAATTCAGCAAAAACACAAGCGCCAGTGCCGGTCAATCTCGACGGCGCGTATTCTAACAGCCACGAAAGCGCCTTATCAACCTCAGGGTAAATTCTTCTGACTATTTTTTCGCAATCGTTTTCGTAATTGCCGGCTAATAACACAGATAAAGGCCGTATTGGTGTGTTTCGGGTTAAGTCCGTCGCAGTGAAGATATCTGCGGTTGCAATGGCAACATCAGGCTTGGCGACCAGATACCATTTCTCTTCTGGTTGAGCGGGTTGAAGCTTTTCGCCGATCCCTTCGGCAAAGGCACTAAAACCACGGACAAACACGGGCACATCTGCTCCCAGCGTCAAGCCAATCTCGGCCAGCTCGTCAGCGCTTAGTCCGGTTTGCCACAAATAGTTTAATGCGACCAAAGTTGTCGCCGCATTCGATGAACCGCCGCCCAGACCACCACCCATAGGTAAAATCTTTTGGATGTTGATATCTGCTCCGGCCTGCAGACCGGCTTTTTTGCGCAGGGCATCTGCGGCGCGGTAAATCAGATTTTGCGCTAATGGTACGCCTTCGATAGCCGGACTCAGGGTTATCTGATTGTCGGCTCGCGCCGTTATGGTCAAGGTATCACCGTAATCTAAAAACTGAAACAGGGTTTGCAGTTCATGATAACCGTCCGGACGTTGCCCTGTGATGTAGAGAAACAGATTAAGTTTAGCGGGTGCTGGCCAGCTTGTAGTGTGTGTGATCATTTTTTGAATGCGCGTCAATTATTTTTGGGTTTGCCAACGGTTGATTATCAGGGTAACTCGCTGTTTGCCTTGCGAAAGGACTAACCGGGAAGGCAAAGCAGGCGACGTTGTTTCATCATAGGCGTTATAGTCCAGTTGCCATCGCTGATTACCCACTTGTTTGACTAAGTAAGCCACGCGGTTTTCTGCATTTAACTGATAGGTATCTGCGCCTGTTGGCAGGCCGAGCAGCCAGTCTCGCATCTGGTTAACGGGTAAGGCAATATTGGTCAGAGATAAGACCAGCTGAGCCGCATCGCTGCCCTGATGGCGTTGGCCTTCATTATCAATCAGCACCGCACGTCCGGGTTGGGTGTCCAGTTTCAGCAATGTGGTGCCGAGAAAGTTAGTCAGCAGCAGATGATCGGCACCCGGATCGGTTTTCCAGTTCAGGTTAGCACTGAAACGTTGCGCCGGGCTGATGTAGCCCAGCTTGCCTGTTGCCTGATAGGCAGTGACTGCGGACAATGCTTGCCTGTGGCTGTTCCAGTCGGTGACTTTACCTGTGTGCGGCGTCGTGGTACAGCCTGCTACCCACAGAGCCAGCAAGGCCAGAAGTTGTGTTTTATGCTGCTGACATTTTCGCGCCAAGATAGGCGGTAACTGAAACGAGAACAGAAAAAGAGGCGCAAACGCCATTCGCATAACATGTCCTTATTCGACAGGTAAGTGAATAATGTGAAAGTAAAAGAATAATAGCATGACTTGTCTGATGAAATCTCTTTCATGAACGAACGGCGGAATCAGTAAGGGGAAGCAAACTGATTCATGACATTTCCGGTATTTGTCTGTAAAGTCAGGATTTGTTTTGACGTCTGCGCGATAAAATGATGCGCTGGCAGACAGAATCGAGTCATATCCTTTTATTACGCAGGGTCATCAAGTAAAATGACCTGCTGGATCTTTATCATCGGGTAGTAGGTAACACCATCTCCATGACCTTGCTTGCATTAGGAATCAATCACAAAACAGCGTCTGTAGACCTGCGCGAGCGTGTTGCCTTTTCGCCGGAAAAACTGACCGAAGCCTTGCAGACTCTGGCTCAGCATCCGGAAGTCAACAGTGGTGTGATCGTCTCTACCTGCAACCGTACTGAGATCTATTGTGATGTCAGTCACAGCGGGCCAGGTGTGATGATTGATTGGTTCAGCCGCTTTCATAATCTGTCAGCGGAAGAGCTGATGTCCAGCCTCTATTTCCACGAAGAACAGGCCGCGGTGCGTCACTTGATGCGGGTGGCATGTGGTCTGGATTCACTGGTGTTAGGTGAGCCGCAGATTCTGGGACAGGTCAAGCAGTCCTATTCTGAATCCCGCGACCATGACACTATGGATGGCATGCTGGAGAAACTGTTCCAGAAAGCCTTTTCAGTGGCAAAGCGCGTCAGAACCGAAACGGATATCGGTGGCAATGCGGTGTCGGTTGCCTTTGCCGCCTGCACCCTGGCCAAACAGATTTTTGAGTCGATGAGCGAGGCAAGAGTGCTGCTTATCGGTGCCGGTGAGACCACAGAGCTGGTAGCCCGGCACATGGTTGAACACGGTTGCCGCAGTCTGATGATAGCCAACCGCACCCCGGAGCGTGCTCAGGTGCTGGCTGATGAATTTGGCGCTGAAGTTATTAGTTTGCCGGAGATTCCGGACCATATTCATAATGCAGATATCATTATCAGTGCAACGGCGAGTCCTCTGCCGATTGTGGGCAAAGGAATGGTTGAGAAAGCGTTGAAAAAGCGCCGTCATCAACCCATGTTGCTGGTCGATATTGCTGTACCCAGGGATATCGAAGCTGAGGTCGGCGAGCTTGATGACGCCTATTTATATTCAGTGGACGATTTGGAAAGTATTGTTGAACGCAATCGCGAGCAGCGAAAAGTGGCGGCGATCCAGGCAGAAGCGATAGTCAGTGAAGAAAGTGCCGCATTCATGCGCTGGTTACGCTCACTGGAAGCGGTAGACAGTATCCGCCAGTACCGTTGTTACGCCGATGACATTAAAAATGATTTACTGAGCCGCAGCCTGCAAGCGCTGGCTAACGGCGGTGCACCGGAAAAAGTGCTGGCAGAGCTCAGCAACCGTTTGACGAATAAGCTCATTCATGCGCCGACCAAGGCCATGCAGCAAGCCGCCCATGATGGCGAGCCTGAAAAACTGGCCCTTATTCGTGAAACGCTTGGTTTAGGTGCATTGAAAGACCAGTCGGCTGACTGACTCAGCGTTTTTCACATGCATTAATTTTTATGATCGCGCCTTGCCGAACCGGTTTAAGGCGGATCCTTGTTAGGATCTGATGTTGTACACATGATGAAACCGTCCATTTTAGCGAAATTAGAATCCCTGGTTGAACGCCACGAGGAAGTGCAGCATTTGCTGGGTGATGCCACTATCATTGCCAATCAGGATAAATTCCGGGCTTTGTCTCGTGAATATTCGCAGCTAGAGGAAGTGAGTCAGTGTTTTCGTGCTTACCAGCAGGTGCTGACTGATCTGGAAACCGCGGAAGAAATGGCCGGGGAAGAGGATCCTGAATTGCGCGAAATGGCGCAGGAAGAAATCAAGCAGGCGAAAGAGACTATCGAGCGTCTGGAAGACGAGTTGCAGGTTTTGCTGCTGCCCAAAGATCCCAATGACGAGCGCAACTGTTTCATCGAAATCCGCGCCGGTGCTGGCGGTGATGAAGCCGGTATTTTCGCCGGTGATTTGTTCCGCATGTACAGCAAATTTGCTGAAAGCCGCCGCTGGCGGGTGGAAGTGATGAGCTCGAATCAGGCTGAACACGGTGGCTATAAAGAAATGATCGCCAAGATCAGCGGGGAAGGAGCTTACGGTATTCTGAAATTTGAGTCAGGCGGACATCGTGTTCAACGTGTTCCCGCGACGGAATCCCAGGGCCGTGTTCATACTTCTGCCTGTACTGTGGCAATTTTACCTGAAATCCCGGAAGCGGAAATCCCGGAAATTAATGCCGGTGATTTGAAAATTGATACTTTCCGCGCCTCCGGTGCCGGTGGTCAGCACGTTAACACCACGGATTCTGCCATTCGTATTACCCACTTGCCAACCGGCATTGTGGTTGAGTGTCAGGATGAGCGCTCGCAGCACAAAAACAAAGCGAAAGCCATGTCTGTGCTGGCGGCCCGTATTATCAAGGCCGAGGAAGAGAAGCGTCATGCTGAAGAAGCCAGCACAAGACGTAACCTGCTGGGCTCTGGCGATCGCTCCGATCGCATTCGTACCTATAACTATCCGCAAGGCCGGGTATCTGATCATAGGATCAACCTGACCCTCTATCGCTTGAACGAAGTGATGGAAGGCGAGCTGGAAAGCCTGATTGATCCTGTTGTGCAGGAACACCAGGCGGATTTGCTTGCTGCCATGGCTGATCAGCACTGATGAATCCCGCCATCGACGTTGCACTTAAGCAAGCGGTAACGCAACTGATGAACGCCGGCTCTGACAGTCCGCAGCTTGATGCTGCGGTCTTGTTGTGCCATGTGCTGGATAAGCCCCGCAGCTACCTGCTGACCTGGCCTGAAAAAGTGCTGACTGACGAGCAGTCCGCTGCGTTTTCAGCGCTGCTGGCGCGTCGTGAATCGGGCGAACCGGTCGCCTATATCACAGGTGAACGCGAGTTCTGGTCACTGCCGCTGAAAGTGGCACCCCATACTTTGATCCCGCGTCCGGATACGGAACGACTGGTGGAAGCGGCGCTGGAGAAAATGCCTGCAGCGGCGTCGGTACTTGATTTAGGTACGGGAACCGGGGCGATTGCTCTGTCTCTGGCCTCTGAGCGCCCGGATTGTCAGTTCACTGGCATCGACTTGCGCCCGGAAGCGGTGGCACTGGCGGAAGAAAATCGGCGTGCTTTGCAATTGCAGAATGTGCGTATCTTATGCGGCAGTTGGTTTAATCCATTGCCGGAAAATGCTCGTTTTGATGTTATTGTCGGCAATCCCCCTTATATTGATGCCAACGATCCGCATCTCGCAAGCGGGGATGTGCGATTCGAACCCCGAACCGCATTGGTCGCAGAAGACGCTGGCCTGGCGGACATTCGTCATATTTGTTCACAAAGCCGGACATTTTTAACGCCTGGTGGCTGGTTACTGCTGGAGCATGGCTATCAGCAGGGCGAGGCCGTACGGGGCATTTTTTCTAATTTAGGTTATCAACAAGTGATAACCGTTCAGGATTATGCAGGACAAGACAGGGTAAGCTTAGGCTGCTGGTCTGTCTGAGGCCGTCTGGCCATTCATGATTCGAAGGAAACGATAAAGAGAAAAACCAGATGTACATAGCATTAAAACATTTTCACCTGACCATTATCGCCATGAGCGTGTTGTTATTTGTAGTGCGATTTGGCCTGATGATGGCAGATTCAGCACTGATGCAGAAAAAAGCCCTGAAAGTAACGCCCCATGTGGTCGATACCTTTTTGTTGCTGAGTGGCGTCGCACTGGTGGTGTACACTGGCTTTACTCCTTTCACAGCAGGCGCAGGCTGGCTGAATGAAAAGCTGACCTGTGTGCTGGCCTACATTGCGCTTGGCTTTTTCGCGCTGAAATACGGCAAGAACAAAGTGTTTAAAACCTTTGCTTTTTTCGGTGCTTTAGGTTGGCTGGCAATGGCCGGCAAACTGGCGGTGACTAAAATGCCGTTGCTGGGGTAAAGACATGTATTTCTCAGATGAAGACAGAGATTTCGAAGCGTCTGCACTGGTAGAGGGAGCTATTGAGATCATGGTGGATCTGGAGCCGGATTTTCCGGTTGCCTGGGTACGCCATCAATTACAAAAAATGGCAAAAGATGTCGAGGCGGCACTGATGTCAGAAACCAATCCCCATCTGCGATTAGAAGGGCTGCTGCGCCTGTTTTACCGCGAGTGGGGGTTCTGTGGTGATCGCCATCAGTACTATGCGGCTGAAAATGCCTATCTGGACAAGGTGATTGAGCGTCGTAAAGGCATTCCGGTCAGTCTGGGAGCCATTATGATTTATCTGGCTCAGCATCTGGAGTTACCTGTCACCGGTGTGGCTTTTCCCACTCAGTATATTCTGCGTGTCGACTGGCCCAATAGTGAGCCTCAGTTTATTAATCCGTTTGACGGTGAATTTGTCAGCCGCCAGACACTCAGTGCCTGGCTGCGTGGGCACAAAGGCCCGCTGGCACCCTGGCGCGAAAGCTATCTCACCACCACCAGCCATACGGATGTGCTGGCACGATGGCTGACGGTGCTAAAAAGTGCTTTGCTGCGAGAAGAGCAATACGCTGATGCATTACGCTGCAGCGATCTGGCCCTGTCGCTGCGGCCGGGTGATCCCCATGAAATTCGCGATCGCGGCTATATTTATCAGCAATTAGAGTGTAGTCATGCCGCTGCTATGGACTATGCCTATTTTATTGAGCAGTGTCCGGAAGATCCGGCCGCAGAATTGCTGAAACTGCAAGTGAAAGTCTTGAATGCAAACCCGCAGGTCCTTCACTGATAGCCTGCGGAACAGACTAAATGACAGAGAAGAAGAGTAGCATCATGGAACAGAAAGTGGTTCGTATTGGCGACATTGATGTCGCTAACGACAAAGCCTTTGTGCTGTTTGGTGGCATGAACGTGCTGGAGTCGCGTGATCTTGCGATGCAGATCTGTGAGCACTATGTCAAAGTAACGGAAAAACTGGGCATTCCTTATGTATTTAAGGCTTCCTTTGATAAGGCGAACCGTTCTTCGGTCCATTCTTATCGTGGTCCCGGTATGGAAGAAGGCCTGAAAATCTTTCAGGAGCTGAAAGATACCTTTGGCGTGAAAATCATCACTGATATTCATGAACAATATCAGTGCCAGCCTGTTGCCGAGGTGGTGGATGTGATTCAGCTGCCGGCATTTCTCGCTCGTCAGACCGATCTGGTTGAAGCGATGGCAAAAACCGGTGCCGTTATCAACGTGAAGAAACCTCAGTTTATGAGCCCGGGTCAGGTGGGTAATATCGTTGAGAAGTTTGCTGAATGTAACAACGACCAGATTATTCTCTGCGAGCGTGGTGCGCTGCACGGTTACGATAACCTGGTCGTGGACATGCTGGGCTTTGATGTCATGAAGAAAGCCTCGAAGGGCAGTCCGATCATTTTTGACGTCACCCACGCACTGCAGTGCCGTGATCCACTGGGTGCCGCCTCCGGTGGTCGCCGTGAGCAAACTGTTACGCTGGCGCGTGCAGGTATGGCGGCGGGAATCGCAGGTCTGTTCATGGAAGCGCATCCCAACCCGGATGCCGCTCGCTGTGATGGCCCTTCTGCATTCCCTATGGATAAGCTGGAGCCATTCCTTCACCAGATCAAACAGCTTGATGATCTGGTGAAAAGTTTCGAAGCCATCGACATTGCATAAGGCTGTTACTGGCAAAACCTGATCAGGGTGACTACCGGAGACGACCTGAGACAAACGATCAGAGAAAAACGAAAGGGGGTGTCATGACTGACACCCCCTTTTTTGTTTTCTTTGTTCTATTTATTTTATCCGCTTAACGGCTCTTATAACTTAAAGCGGCTGATTTCCTGCTGTAGCTCGTGAGACAGCTCTGACAGCTGAGAAGCCTGCTGTGCCGCTTCACTTGCTTCCTGAGCCAGCTCGTTAGAGACATCCCGGATGCCCTCAGTGTTACGCGTGATCTCAGAGGTCACAGAAGACTGTTCTTCTGCGGCAGAAGCTATCTGAGTTGCCATGTCACTGATATTGGTAATTGCCGAGATGATTTGCGCCAGACTGGCAGAAGCGGCATTGGCATCATCCACACTGGTTTCAGCTAAACGGCGACTGTCGCCCATAATGCCGACAGCACGTCCTGTCGTTTGTTGCAGGGTTTCAATCATTTGCTGAATTTCCTGCGTAGAAGCATGGGTACGCTGGCTCAATACCCGCACTTCATCTGCCACTACGGCAAACCCGCGACCTTGCTCACCTGCACGGGCGGCTTCAATGGCAGCATTGAGCGCCAGCAGGTTGGTTTGTTCAGCAATATTCTGAATGGTCGACAGAATCGTGGTAATGCTCTGCGCATGGGTATTGAGCTCACCAATGACGTCTGTCGCTGTTTCCACTTCGCCGGCCAGATTGGTAATAGAATGCTGGCTTTGGTCGACCTGCTCGGCACCGTGCTCTGCCGCCTGAACCGTTTCGGTCGAGGTACGTGCCGTGTTATCAGCATTACCGGCAATTTCCTGTGTGGCAGCCGCCATTTCATTGATGGCAGTTGCCACCATGTTGATTTCATCCTGCTGGTGGCGGATTCGAGTGCTGCGCTCTTCTGCTTGTGAGGCCGTTTGATGTGCCTGCAACGTCAGAGAGTGAGAAACATCGCGCAGACGCGTTACCATGCCATGCATGTTACCGACAAAGCGGTTGAAGTTATGTGCCAGTTGGCCGACTTCGTCGTCGCTGCGTGGTTCAAGGCGCTGGGTCAGATCACCTTCACCCGTTGCAATCTCGGCCAGTGCATCAGACACACGGCTCAGGTCGCGGAACAGGAATCCGACCAGCCAGGCAACAGCTGCCAGAACGATCAGAGTAATAAGGATGGAGGTGATGATCAGGCGGCTCAGCAGTTGGCTCTGGCTGGCTTCTTCGGTGGCCTTGTCCATTTCCAGGCCAAGAATCCATGGCGTGCCGGGAACTTGCGCAAAGTACAACAGTTTATCCGCACCCTGAATCGTCTGATTCAATACCGTTCTGTTGCTTACCGAGCGTTGAATCTGGCTGATGCTCAGGTCTTCAGTGTAACCATTGATAGGTTTCAGTAGCAAAGACTGGTTAGGGTGGGCCAGGAACGTATTATCCTGGGTGTTGATGAGCATGGCGTAGGCATTTTTACCTGCATCCAGGCTGATCACATCGGAAATCAGTTGATCAATCAGTACATCGGAGCCAATAACGGCTGCAAGCTGGCCATTCTTTTTGACAGGCTCAGCCAGAGTCACCAGTAACGCGTTAGTAATGGCATCACGATAGGCGGTTGTAATAATAGGTTTGTTAGCCGATTTGGCATCTATATACCAGGGACGCTGGCGGGGATCGTAACCTGCCCGGTTTCGCTCAGGGTAGGAGCGGAACATTTCACCGGCGGACGTGCCGAAATACATTTCATCAAAGCCACCGGCAATGCGAGCCTGCTGCAGGTATGGCACAGGATCTGAGGTTTCCAGGTAAGGTTTGATAGCACTGGTGATACTGCGACGGATCTCAATCCAGTCACTGATCCCTTTAGTCGCTGTTTTGCTCAAGCTGTCGGCACGGCTAAAAATGCTGTTTTGTGTCTGTTGATAAAGTTGGTTTGCGGCCAGCCATGTCAGCGCGGTTGCCATAACCACGACGGCAGATAAGCTGGCTCCTATGAGTTTTTGTTTTAGGGTCAGTTTCATGATGAGTCTCAATGGATGGAACAGAAGCTGATATCAATGTTTTTACTTTTCGTTGCACAAAAAATGTGACAAATGAGGAAAAACAGTACGGAGAATTCTATATAGCTATACGACGGTTGTATATGGAAATTTAACTTTTTAACATGACTGATTATTGACGCTTTTTTGGTTGAAAATTTGTCACTTTGAGGTGCTTGCAGCGGGTGTTAAGACGGAAAGGATAAGATGAAGGAGAATATTTTGTTTAACATGAGCTTACAGTTGTAACAACTATTGCATCTGATAAAAAACGTAAAAATGAAACAATATATTATCGGAGCTTTATTAGTGACATGAAACACAGCAAAGTAACTTGTGTTTAAATATCTGATTTCCATGATTATAGTTATTTAATATTTAAATTGTTATCAATGGGTAAAATAACGTCTTAATTATCAATAAGTGCACTCTGTTGACTATTGTCATAGTTGAATATAGCATCCGTTGTTTTGGTCATATAACAAGGATGTAACAATGGATATAAAGACAAATTATGAAGACGGGAAACGCCCACAACTCGTTATGTTTACCGGTGGAAGAGACAGTACTCTTGCCGCCAGTTATTTAATGTTAAACGGCATTCCGGTTCACTTATTTACTGCCAATAGTGGTTGTGGGCTACATAGAAAACTATTGCCTTTACGTGTGGAAGAATTAAAAAACAGATTTGGTGATTTGGTAGTAACACATCAAGTGGTTGATATTAGTGGTAGTTTCAGAAGTATTGCGATAGAGAATATTGAAAGCGATTTTGCCAGGTACAAGAAGAACCTGATATTACTGGGTGAAAAAATGGCGATTCATGCCCACGTTATTGATTATTGTACAAGGAATGGTATTGAAGTGATCAACGATGGCATCGTTGAATATCAAAAAGAATTTCCAGAGCAACGTTTAGTGGCGAAAGACTATTTCGTTGATTATATGAAACGGTTTGGTATTACGTATAACAGCCCTATTTATCATATGGCTCAGTCACAAGATGAAGTAAAGTACCGTTTACTGCAATTAGGACTGTCGACAAAATCACTGGAAGGTGTGTCGATTTTTGGCGATTCAGCGACCATTGCTTCCGATGAAACGATTTTGGAATATTTGGCTGAAAAGGAAAGTCTGTGTGATGACATCATTCATTTTCTGTCAGGTAGCCTTAAAAACTACCAAGAATTGAGACAAGCTTCCTGAATGTATTGATACATCTGTATCCATATGTTTAACAATGCATTATCCATCTAAGAGTGTTGTTAATACAGCACTCTTATTGATTTGCGAAAAGTGACGCTGAAAATGAAAACGATAAGAAAATATGCTGCGGCTATATGCCGGGCAGGACAAATATTACTGGTCAGAAAAAAAGGGACAGATATGTTTATCTCTCCAGGGGGTAAACCCGAAGCCGGTGAAACAAAAAAGGAATGCCTTGAGCGGGAGTTAGGTGAAGAGCTTGGCGTAAGCCTGGTGAGAGCTGAGTATTTGGGTACTTTTACACGAAAGAGTGCTTTTGAAGATGCCTTGGTGGAGATTGATGTTGATACTGTGACAATATTTGGTCTGCCAAAGCCATGTTCTGAAATTGAAGAGATAGCCTGGGTTGATGGAGAACACTTGGCAAATGGCATGGCGGTGGGCAGTATTTTTGCTATTGATGTTATTCCTTCTTTGATCAGAGATGGATTAGTCAGGCAATCAGCAAAGAAAATCAATAAGGCACTTCCCAACATGCTGGTGTTTGATATTGACGGCACGATTGCCGACGGCGGAGTCGTCAGTAACAAAATGAAAGCAGCGCTCCAAAAAATCAAACAAGATCCGTCATCCCGTTTGGCATTTGCGACATCCCGTGCTCCCAGAGGAGCCAGAAAAGCATTAGGCGATCTGATCAGTGAAGTCCCTGTTATCTGCTGCAATGGTTCTATCATATTAGATGAAACACAGAAGCAGACTTTTGTGTCCGGTTTGTCGCAACAAGACGTGAATACAATTGTTCAGTTCCTGGAAGAAAATGGTGTGAGCTACTTTCTGGAGTACGGGGATAAGTTTGCGATTCATGGTGACGAGTCATTGTATCCGGAAATGCTTGCCTATGAAGATAAACTGACGCTGGACAAAGAGAGCCCGTGGTGGGATCAGGGGGTGATAAAAATATCTTGTCGCTCAGCGAATATTCAGAAAAAAATCATGCCACTGTATAAAGATATCAGAGATGGGGTCGCATTTAATTTTCATGGTGATGATACCGCAGAGCTGAATTGCTACTTTACAGATAAATACAAAGCACTGAGTTTAGTCAGCGGAATCGAGCACTCTAACCTTATCTGTTTCGGCAATGATGACAATGATTTTACTTTGTTATCGAATGCTTCTGAAGGTTATGTCATAGGCGATGAGCTGGTTGGATTAGAAAACAGCATGAACGTGTCACGTTTGAGCCGAAATGATGACCTAATTATTGATATTATCAGTCAGCGCTTAGAAGGGCATAAATAAAGTGACTGAGACAATCATGTTGCCAGACTCCTCGTCAGTACACCCGGATCTCGTCAAATCGTTTAGAGCGGATCTGAAAGGAAAAGCATACTATAAAACGTATTACCAACTGAAATTGGATGTTAAGGAAAAACTGAAAAACATATATTGCCCTGAGCATGATGTATTCATGTTTACCAATACAACGGAGTGTCTGGTCAATTTGTTATTTGCTTGCCAGTTAAATAATCTTGGGATCAATATTGATACTAAGTGTGAGCAGCACTATCCGCAATACCATCATTTATTTCAATTGTTCTCTGAAATGAATACGAGCAGTGAGTGTCCTGAGATACAGCTGGTGACGCATCTGTCGCCAGTGACAGGCAATCTTCTGGATTTAAGTCAGTTGAATGGTCATTCAATACTGGCAGTTGATGGTGCGCAGACATTTGCTACCGTGCACCATAGCGATCTTATTAAACACTCTGATGTCTTCTTTGCACCTCTTCATAAGCATGCCGGGTTACATATTGGTATTGCTTTGATAGGTATTAAACGTTCCCATCCGTTAAATCAGGTTCTTAGCAGTACGCTGGAAACAGCCAGCTCAGGGGCTCGTTCATTGCTGGATTTAATCGCGCTGGAAAAGCGGCTGTCCTCCACTTCGCCGCAATGTTTCAATAAGGCTTTTATCCATATCTCACCCAGAATCCAGGCCCTGCTCAATCTGAACGGTGTAACAGTGATTTCTTCCGATAACAGCCACATGGTCGTGATTGAGTGCCAGTCGGCAGTATTAAGGCAGAAGCTGGCTGCATTTTTTTCATGTCAGCCGATAAAAAACACCGATCGCCTTCGTATTTCAGTCAACCACATGACGGATGACAGACACCACAATGTTGATTTTTCTGAGTTGTTTTATCAGTCACTCAGGTTAATCCTCGATGAGGATAACCATGTTAAGTAAAGGACATTATCTGGGGCAGGCCTGATGCAGCCGACACCTTTTCCATAGTGGTGATTGGCTATCTCATCGCAGACCAAAGCTCAGTCTGTTTGCTCATCTTGGTTTATTGCTGATTGTTATCAGTGGTTTAATGAATGTAAGGCATAGGACGGGAATGCTAGCTAGACGGGCAAGGCACAGGTGACAGGGATCAGGATAAACATTCTGACTATTAATTGCATATAGATGTTTAGACGTCTGGATGTTGACACGTTTGGATGTAAGTTTTAGGCTATGCGACCAATTCGGAACAATACCCTGTAGAGATAATGTCGCACGCCAAACCACACACACTTTCAGACTCACCGTCTCCTTCTGCTCTGGCACTGCTGCCTTTGGCTGTTTTTCTGTCTCTCTTTATTGGTGTAGGCAGCTACCTGACCTGGCAGGGTGTTGATTTTGCCTTCTATCAGTTACCGGCCCCTGTTGCGGCTTTGCCTGCAATACTGATTGCTATTGTGTTGAGCAAAGAGGCGCTCAATAAAACCATTGAAGATTTCATGCGTGGTGTGGGTCACAGCGATATCATAGCCATGTGTATGATTTATCTGCTGGCCGGCGCGTTTGCGGCAGTGGCGAAAGCAACGGGTGGGGTTGATGCCACCGTCAATCTCGGTTTGTCCTTATTACCACCCAGCCTGATATTGCCGGGTATTTTTGTCATCGCGGCCTTTATTGCCACGGCAATGGGAACCTCTATGGGCACGATTGCAGCGGTGGCACCTGTGGCGTTGGGTATTGCAGATACGGCCGATCTGGATATCGCTCTGACAGCCGGTGTGGTGCTCAGTGGTGCCATGTTCGGCGATAATTTGTCGATTATCTCTGATACCACTATCGCCGCAACCCGCTCTCAGGGCTGTGCGATGCGTGATAAGTTCCGCGAGAATATCGCGATTGCGCTGCCAGCGGCGCTGGCGGCCATCTTACTGTTTCTTTTCCACTCCTCACCGTCTGAAGCACCGACTGTCACCAGCATAGAATGGCTCAAGGTCTTGCCCTATATCACGATTCTGGTACTTGCTGTGTCCGGTGTTAATGTTTTTGTTGTACTGAGCCTGGGCATTATTCTGGCTGGCGGTGTGGGTTTATTGTCAGTGTCTGATTACAGTCTGGCTAGCTGGAGCAAAGATATCTATACCGGGTTTGGCAACATGCAGGAAATCTTCCTGTTATCTCTGCTGATTGGCGGTATGAGCGAACTGATGCGTCGTCAGGGAGGGCTGGCATTTCTGACGCTGTTAGTCAGTAAACTGATCGGCGGTTTCAGTAGAAAATCAGGCGGTGATCAGTCGCAAAGAGCGAGCGAAATGGGCATTGCGGGGCTGGTCAGCCTGACCAATGTCTGCACGGCCAACAACACTGTGGCTATTATCGTCGCAGGCGGCGTTGCCCGTGAACTGGCAGAACAAAATGCAGTGACGCCACGCCGCTCTGCCAGCTTGCTGGATATATTCTCATGCGTTATTCAGGGTGTGCTGCCTTATGGTGCGCAGGCGCTGTTGCTGGGTTCTGTCTTTGGGCTGTCGCCATTAGCGGTTGTCAGCCATTCCTATTATTGTTTCTTTCTGGCTGCCAGTGCGCTGATCGCAGTGTTTGTGAAGCATCAGCAGCGCCAGGCCGTAACCGCCTAAACGCAGGCGTATCCTCAAATAAAAACACCCCGATTCGGGGTGTTTTTTTTTGAAAGCAGCTGAGTCGCAGACTACAGCTTAAAGCGGCTGATTTCCTGTTGTAGCTCATGCGACAGTTCAGACAACTGCGCGGCCTGTTGTGCTTCAGACACCTGGCCCAGATCACGAAACAGGTAACCGACCAGCCAGGCCACAGCCGCCAGCACAGCCAGCGTAATCACGATTGAAGCAAGGATCAGCCGGGTCAGCAGCTCGCTCTGGCTGGCTTCTTCCGTCGCTTTGTCCAGTTCCAGACCTAAAATCCACTGTGTACCAGGGACTTCGGTAAAGCAGAGCAGCTTCTCCTTCCCTTTGATGGTTTCATTGACAAGGGTTCGGTGACCGTTTGATGAATGATGCTCATGCTTAATGCCGAATCGTATTTGTTGATGGATTTAAGCAGTAGCGTTTTGTTTGGGTCAGATACTGAAAGTCGCGTTTTCTGATATGAACCTGGTGTATGCCATTCAAAAATAAAAATGATATCGATTGCATAGTGATCCAATTAACACTATGGTGAAATCGCCTGCCACCTGGCATTTGATTACTTTACACTGAGCACTGTTTTTGGCCACAACCACCGCCAAGGAAAGGAGGTGAGCCATGAGAGTTGACTGTGTAAGGTGATGAAATGAAAAATAAAATGTTTACCCGCACTGCCTTGTCAGCGGGATTGCTAATGGTATTGGCTGGCTGTGCGAGCCAGGAACAAGCCGACACCTGGCTATCAGACCAGACCTACAAGCTGACAATTCTTCATACCAATGATCATCATGGCCGTTTCTGGCACAACCGTGACGGTGAATACGGTATGGCTGCCCGCAAGACCTTGCTGGATGACCTGAGAGAAACCGTGACAGAAGAAGGCGGCACCAGCCTGTTACTGTCTGGTGGCGATATCAACACAGGCGTGCCTGAGTCGGATCTGCAGGATGCGGAGCCCGATTTTAAAGGCATGAACATGCTTGGCTATGATGCGATGGCTGTGGGTAACCATGAATTCGATAACCCGCTCGATGTGCTGCGCAAACAGGAAGGATGGGCAAACTTCCCTATGCTGTCAGCCAACATTTATGACAAGGCGACAGGCAAGCGTTTGTTCCAGCCGTACCAGATTTTCGAGCAGCAGGGGATCAAAATTGCCGTTATCGGTCTGACGACAGAAGATACCGCGAAAATCGGTAACCCGGAATACATTGGCGGCATTGAATTTCGCGATCCAAAAGCCGAAGCTAAAGCTGTCATCGCCGAGCTGAAAGCAACGGAAAAGCCGGATCTCATTATTGCGGCTACCCACATGGGCCACTATGCCAATGGTAAGCATGGTGTCAATGCGCCGGGTGATGTTGCCCTGGCGCGTTATCTTGAACCGGGCGATCTGGACTTGATCGTCGGTGGTCACTCTCAGGAGCCTGTCTGTATGGAAGGGCCGAATGTGGCGAACCCATCTTTCAAACCGAGTGACGATTGCAAACCGGATCAGCAGAATGGCACCTGGATTGTGCAGGCGCACGAGTGGGGCAAGTATGTGGGCCGGGCGGATTTTGAGTTCAGAAACGGTGAGCTGAATATGGTCAGCTACGATCTGATCCCGGTTAACCTGAAGAAGAAAATCAAGCTGGCTGACGGCCAGTCAGAGAAAGTCTTTATTGAGCAGGAAATCCCTCAGGATGCCACGGTGAAAGCTTTCTTAACGCCATACCAGGAGCGCGGACAAGCAAAACTCAATATCAAGATTGCCCTGTCAAACGGCAAACTGGAAGGTGACCGGAGCGTAGTGCGTTTTCAGCAGACCAATCTGGGACGTTTAATTGCCGCCTCTCACATGCAGCGTGCCAAAGCTGATTTTGCGGTCATGAACTCAGGCGGCGTCCGTGACTCTATTCCTGCCGGTGATATTACTTATAAAGATGTGCTGAAAGTACAGCCATTTGGCAATATGGTGACCTATACCGATATGACAGGGGCCGAAGTGCTGGACTACCTGGGTTCTGTTGCCACTAAGCCCGTCGACTCGGGGGCATATGCGCAGTTCTATGGTGTCACTATGGATATCCGGGACGGTAAAGTCAGCAATGTTAAGATTGGTGGCAAAGCTTTGGTACCAGGCAACACCTACCGGTTTACTGTGCCCAGTTTTAATGCCGCCGGTGGCGATGGATACCCTAAACTGGTTGATCATTCCGGTTACGTGAATACCGGATTTGTTGATGCAGAAGTGCTGAAAGACTACCTGGAAGCCAGCAGCCCGATTAATGTTCATGCGTTCGATCCTAACGGCGAGATTGTGTACCGTTAATCGGTACTGAGATTCTGTGCTGAAGACTAAAGCTCACTTGTTCTGGCAGGTGAGCTTTTTTATTGCTGCCTGTGCCGAAACTGGCTTGGCGGGAAGATACCTGTTAGCTATAGTGGGTAACGATAATTATGCCGGAGGACAGGATGACACCCGCTATAAATCTCGCGAAAAAGCACAAAATTGCCCATAAAGTCCATCAGTATCTGCATGATCCGAACAATACCAATTTCGGCCTGGAAGCGGCAGAGGTGCTGGGGCAGGATCCGGCTAGGGTGTTTAAAACCCTGCTGTTCTCCTGCAATGGCGATCCCAGGCAACTGGCGGTGGCTATAGTCCCGGTAGCTGGCATGCTGGATCTGAAATCGGCGGCAAAAGCCGCAGGGGCCAAAAAAGCCGAAATGGCCGATCCGGCCATAGCTGAAAAAACAACGGGATATATTGTGGGGGGGATCAGTCCTTTAGGTCAGAAAAAACGCTTGCCCACTTTTCTTGATGACTCGGCCAAGGACTATGACACTATCTGTGTCAGTGCGGGTCGGCGAGGATTGGAAATAGAATTGGCGCCCAAAGATCTGTTGCAACTGACCTGTGGTCAACTGGCGGCGTTAGCCCGTTAATTATTCCAGCCACTTATTTAATTTACGACAGGCTGAGTATTGGCCGCAGGAGACAAGGATGACGTTCAGTATCTGGCTTTCATTACTGATGATTTGTATGTTAGGGGCAATGTCGCCCGGGCCGAGTTTAGCGGTGGTGGCGAAACACAGTCTGGCGGGCGGGCGCTTACATGGTATTGTCACCTCCTGGGCCCATGCATTTGGCGTTGGCGTGTATGCGTTACTGACGCTGCTCGGGCTGGCTGTTGTCCTCAAACAGTCGCCAGCACTCTTTCAGGTCATGACCTATTCAGGAGCGGCTTACCTGGCGTATTTGGGGATCAATGCTCTGCGTTCGAAAGGGGGAGTGGCGGCAAAACTGGCGGCAGGCGAATCCGCAAGCATGGCTAGTGCAGCCCGGGACGGACTGATGATCTCTGTGCTGAATCCCAAACTCGCGCTGTTTTTTCTCGCCTTGTTCAGCCAGTTTGTGGCCGTTGGGAGTGCTATGAGCGATAAAGTGATTATTGTCGCCACGCCATTATTGGTGGATGGCCTCTGGTACACTCTGATTGCTCTGGTTCTGTCCCGGCCAGCGGTGCTGGAAACGCTGAAAACGCGCGCCCAGTTGATCGATCGTTTGTCCGGCGTGGTGCTGATTATGCTGGCACTCAGAGTGGTGTGGCAGGGATAGGCACACTGCCACCCGTTGCTAATGTTAATATTAATGTCAGCTTTGACGCTTCTGATGCCGCTCCCGGTTTTCCAGTTTACGTTCAGGGCTTTTCTTTAGCATGACATACAAGGCTCCGTTTCCGCCATGTTGCCGTAACGCTGAATGATAGCCCATCACATCGCTGATTTGAGTCAGCCAGGTCGCGACATAGCTCTTCATTAAAGCCGGAGGTGTTGAACGTTCACCTTTACCGTGAACGATCAGCACGGTACGAATATCCAATCGCTGACATTGCTTGAGAAAGTGCAACACGTCATCTCTGACTTCCCTGAGCGTTTTGCGGTGCAGATCAAGCCTGGCCTGAATATCGTACTTGCCCAGTCTTAACTTGCGGATGACGCCATCCTGAACCCCGTCACGTTTGTAATCCAGCATGTCATCCGGCTTGACCATAGTGACATAATCTAGCGATAAATATTCCGGGTCACTGTCAGCCAGGCTCTGCGCTGCGGCTTGTCGGGCGAGCTGGGCGTCAGTAATCTGATGCTTCTTTTCCGGGGGCACTTTATCCTGCTCCAGCGGGGCCACATCGGCCATCATTTCTCGGAACAGGTCCAGTTCATCTTGATCGGACATGGTGTGTTTTTCTACTGCGGACGGTAGGGAAGATTATACGTGGCTAGGCAAGAAAAAAAAGAATCCCGAGCCTGTCAGAGTTCTCAGGATTCAAAGAAGATTGGAGATAACGGAACGGCTAATCTTGTGGCTTTGCATTCATAGCTTTATAGACAAAATAACCACCATAGAAGAGCATTAGCCCCAATGCACCGAAAATCACTATCATTGATGATAGGCCAACCGGATTACCAAAGAGTAAATCTAGCCAAAAATCCATGTGATGTCCTCTGCCTGGGAAACTGAATTCAAGCTTAATGGACCTTGGTGAACGGGCTGATGATCTGGATCAATTCATACTCGAATCATCACTATAGGTGTGTTTTTTTGCGGATCTCAGCAAAATTCTGTGTTAACTGGTGCATTCCTAAGCAAGTAGCAGCAAGGAAAGGAAATTTTCTGTCCATCCTCTTGCGTTCAGTAAATTAGCCAGTATTATAGGCCACCTCGAATCGCATCAGCGTTTCGTTTTTGTCGGTGAATAGCGCAGTTTGATAGCGCATCTCCGGCTTTTGAGAATAGCGGACCAGAGGGACTCTCTGGAGCCAGTCTCAAAGCGAAAACAGAATTATCGGTGAATAGCGCAGTTTGGTAGCGCATCTGGTTTGGGACCAGAGGGTCGGGGGTTCGAATCCCTCTTCACCGACCACTATTTCCAAAGTCTGATTCGTCAGGCTTATTGGTTGGTAAGACGGCGACACGGGTCGGGTGCGGAAGCCCGCCGCACGGAAGCCCGTCGCACGGAAGCCCGTCGCACGGAAGCCCGTCGCGATGAATCCCTCTTCACCGACCACTATTTTAAGACGCGGTTTGAGTAACTCAGATAACAAGAGTTATACTTTCAAAAGAAGCAAATCTCGTTTTTAAGACTGTAGTCAGTCTGAACAAATTTCGGTGAATAGCGCAGTTTGGTAGCGCATCTGGTTTGGGACCAGAGGGTCGGGGGTTCGAATCCCTCTTCACCGACCACATTACAGAAGCCCGCTCATCGAGCGGGTTTTTTTATGTCTATTAGCTTTTAATCGCTAGAGAGCGACAGGTTTGGTCCCGTCGGGTCGGGTGCGGAAGCCCGCCGCGTTGAATCCCTCTTCATCGACCACATTACGGAAGTCCGCTCAATGAGCGGGCTTTTTTGTGTCTATTGACTTTTAATTGTCAAGAGAGCGGCAGTTTTAGTCCCGTCGGGTCGGGTGCGGAAGTCCGCCGCGTTGAATCCCTCTTCATCGACCACATTACGGAAGCCCGCTCGATGAGCGGGCTTTTTTCGTGTCTATTGACTTTTAATTGTCAAGAGAGCGGCAGTTTTAGTCCTGTCGGGTCGGGCACGGAAGCCCGCCGCGTTCAATCCCTCTTCACCGACCACATTACGGAAGTCCGCTCGATGAGCGGGCTTTTTTTGTGTCTATTGACTTTTAATTGTCAAGAGAGCGGCAGTTTTAGTCCCGTCGGGTCGGGCACGGAAGCCCGCCGCGTTCAATCCCTCTTCACCGACAGATTACGGAAGTCCGCTCAAGGAGCGGGCTTCTTTGTATGTGCATAATTTGGCTCTTGTGCCCAGTAACCCCCTCCTGGCCTCCCCCTTGAAAAGGGGGAGGGATCGTACAGAGCTTGCTGAAACCAAGGATATTCCCTCCCCTTGGCGAGGAAAGAATTAGACCAGGCGACTCATGGCCGATGGCCAGAGGTTTTTTTTGGTTCATCTCGGATTAGCGGGAAACAGATACGAAAAACGGTTGGATAAGTTATCGTGTAATCGCCAAACAACACT
>NZ_JAUOQQ010000038.1:0-24892 GCF_030547675.1 Photobacterium sp. 2_MG-2023 | reverse complement strand
CTGATTTACTCCCTGCTGCACCTGAGCGGCTACGAGCTGGCAATTGACGATCTGAAAAACTTCCGTCAGCTGCACTCGAAAACCCCGGGTCACCCGGAGTACGGCTACGCGCCGGGCATCGAAACCACCACAGGCCCGCTGGGTCAGGGCATCACCAATGCCGTGGGTATGGCGATTGCTGAAAAATCGCTGGCCGCACAGTTTAACCGTGACGGCCACGATGTGGTTGACCACTACACCTATGCATTCCTGGGCGACGGCTGCCTGATGGAAGGCATTTCTCACGAAGCCTGCTCACTGGCCGGTACGCTGGGTCTGGGCAAACTGATCGCCTTCTGGGATGACAACGGCATCTCGATTGACGGTCACGTGGAAGGCTGGTTCTCCGACGATACGCCAAAACGTTTTGAAGCGTACGGCTGGCACGTGATCCCTGCGGTTGACGGCCACGATGCGGCCGCCATCAATGCGGCGATTGAAGCGGCAAAAGCCGATCCACGCCCAACCCTGATTTGTACCAAAACCATCATTGGTTTCGGTTCGCCGAACAAAGCCGGCTCTCACGACTGTCACGGTGCCCCGCTGGGTCACGATGAAATCGCAGCAGCCCGTGAATTCCTGGGCTGGCAGCACGGTCCGTTCGAAGTCCCTGCCGACGTTTACGCTGAGTGGGACGCCAAAGAAGCAGGCGCCGCCAAAGAAGCCGCATGGAATGAAAAACTGGCCGCGTATGAAGCTGCACATCCGGAACTGGCTGCGGAGTTCAAACGCCGTGTGAACGGTGAACTGCCGGCACAGTGGGAAAAAGCAACCAGCCAGATCATTGCCGATCTGCAGGCCAACCCGGCCAACATCGCTTCCCGTAAAGCTTCTCAGAACGCGCTGGAAGCCTTCGGCAAAATCCTGCCTGAATTCATGGGCGGCTCGGCAGATCTGGCACCTTCCAACCTAACCATGTGGTCTGGCTCCAAGTCGCTGACCACAGATGACGCATCCGGTAACTACATCCACTACGGTGTGCGTGAATTCGGCATGACGGCCATCATCAACGGTATCGCCCTGCACGGCGGTTTCGTGCCTTACGGCGCGACCTTCCTGATGTTCATGGAATATGCCCGTAACGCCATGCGCATGGCCGCGCTGATGGGCGTGCAGAACATTCAGGTCTATACCCACGACTCGATTGGTCTGGGTGAAGACGGCCCGACGCACCAGCCGGTGGAGCAAATCGCTTCGCTGCGCCTGACCCCGAACATGAGCACCTGGCGTCCGTGTGACCAGGTTGAATCTGCCGTGGCCTGGAAACTGGCCATCGAGCGTAAAGACGCGCCGTCAGCGCTGATCTTCTCGCGTCAGAATCTGGCTCAGCAGGAGCGTAACGACGCGCAGGTTGCGGATATCGCGAAGGGTGGTTACATCCTGAAAGACTGCGCCGGCAAGCCTGAGCTGATTTTGATTGCCACCGGCTCTGAAGTAGAGCTGGCGGTGAACGCAGCGGCCGAGCTGAGCGCCGAAGGCAAGCAGGTGCGCGTGGTGTCTATGCCATCAACCGATGCGTTCGACAAGCAAGACGCCGCTTACCGCGAGTCTGTACTGCCATCGGATGTGACCGCCCGTATCGCTATCGAAGCCGGTATTGCCGACTTCTGGTACAAGTACGTGGGCTTTGACGGTCGCATCATCGGCATGACCAGCTTCGGTGAATCGGCCCCGGCCGGTGAGCTGTTCAAGCTGTTCGGTTTCACCACTGAAAACGTGGTCAGCACAGCGAAAGAGCTGCTGGCGTAAGTTAACCAGACACGCACCCTAAGCCAGTCTGCGGACTGGCTTTTTTTATCTGTAGGTCAATACACCACCTTCGGATACCACATCTACTGGTAATTGACTCTGGTTTGCTAATTCTACTAATACGCTGACAGGTTCAAGATACAGCGCATAGGTAGAGTGATGAATCGGCAACGTTCTTCCCGGCTGCAACTGCAAAATTGCCTCCCTAACTTCCTGCGCACCCATTGATATCATTCCCAGCGGTCCGGTTGTCCCTACCCTGCCGACATGAGGCACAAATACATCTGGCTGACCCAATTTACGTACCGTACTGATCAATTCTGGAGTCATGAAACTGTCGCCACTCCAGTAAAGTGATTTTCGCCAGTCGCCCTGCTCAAAAGTCATCCAGTAACCATTACCATGGCCCAGCAACGATTCCATTGCTGGTGCTAGCGTATGATAAGCAGGTATAGCCGTTATCGTAACTTTATGGCTGCCATCTTCTAATCGCCAGGTATCCCCCCAGATTAACGCCTGACTGTTGCTAAACTTCAGCGAAGACATTAAAGCAATATCAGACTCAGGTATCACCACAGGTAAGGATTTAGGCAAAATCTCACGCGCCACCTGATCAAAATGGTCTTCATGCGTATGACTGATCAGTACAGCATCGACCTGCTGGAGATCGAAATCAGGCAAAGGGGCTAATCGAGCATGATCCTTCACATTTGGGCCTTGTTTAAGATCAAACGCTTCATTAGGATCCGCCATTCGGTAAGCTTTCTCTCCTTCACCCAACATAGGATCTGTCAGTAATTGTATGTTTCCAAACTCAATCAGCATTGTTGGTCCACCCAACCACTGTATATTCAACTCATTTGCTTGAGCTATGGGCAAGCTCATAACCATAGCAGCAGCAATCGCAACCCGTTCAAATCTCATTTTTATTCCTTTTTACTGTTCATCGACAATAAGTGAAGAATACGCTGAGATTTAGTGGTAAAAAATATGAGATATTCGATACAACTTGGCTGATTATTTTAGACAATGAACTTACTCGCCCCTTTTAACAGCTTTATACTGGTCGCTGAATGTTTAAACTTCTCAGAAGCAGCGAGGCGCCTGAACGTACCCAGAGCAACAATCAGCGCACGGATAAACGAACTGGAAAAACAATTAGGTGTCCGGTTATTTCTGAGAAATACACGGCATGTCTCTTTAACGCCAGAAGGCGAACAATACCTGCTGGCCTGCAAAACAGCTTTAAATACATTAGAGGCGGCAGGGGCACAATTTACGCAGGCAGCAACACTGGCAGGAGACATCCGTTTATCCGTACCGGCAAGTTTACCAAATGCACACTTTCTCTCATTGTTACAGTCTTTTCACCACAAATACCCGCTAATTCGTATCGAATTAGTATCAAAAGATGATGTACTGGATTTGGCTGAACACCGGATTGATATTGCCATCAGAGGCAAAGATCCTGTCAATACTGAACTTATAGCCAGACCGCTGCCACCAGCCGAGATGCTACTGGTTGCCAGCCCTGAGTGGCTGGCAAAACATGCGCCAGTCAGTGAATGGCATAACGTCGAACTGCATGACCCGCTTGGCCTTAGCCCGTTCAGCGGCCAAAACCCAGCCATTCGTTCTTCCAATCTGGAACAGTCGTTATCCTTATGTCTGTCTGGTACTGGTATCGCACTACTGCCACTGCCGCTTTGCCAAAGCAGCTTGCAATCATCTGCCTTGAAAGCCGTTCCTCCGCCTGTACCTTTACCCTCCTTACCGCTGTTTCTGATTTATCAGCAACGTCGGCTACTGCCTCAAAGAGTTAAAGTGCTCATCGACTTTCTGCTTTCAGCGATGAGGCCCTAACCAACCAGACACTGGTGATTCAGCCCAGTATTCTGGGCTACCCGCCACTGCGCCTGAAAACCTGTCGCCGTATCTCTTTTCCATCAGTCAAAGATTTTCGCAGTTCTGCGTCGACTATATTCTGATCCAACCCTATATCATCCAGTAAATAGTCAGGTAATTCACTTAAGTGGCGTAAGTCACGCTCCCGCTGACGCCAGCGTCGATAATAAGAAAAGCCAGACTTAATCATATTCACCACTTCTCTGCTCGCGGTAAACGCAAGCTTATATGTTGTCATCCCCATATCAACCACCTATCATCATCGAAAGATAGATTTATCTTCGACCAGAGTCAGCCGTTCCTCAAACGATAGATCCTGACAGTCAGTTAAGGAAAACTAATGTCATCGCCAAATGAACTCCGACACCGTATGCCACCATTACAGGGTTTATATTATTTTTATCAGGCGGCACATTACGGCAGTTTTAAAGCCGCAGCCGAGCACCTGCATGTCACTGCGGCTGCCATCAGCCAGCAAATCCGGTTATTGGAGGACTGGCTGGGTACCGCCTTGTTTTACCGCCAGCACCGGCGAGTGGTGCTGACCCCGGAAGGTCAGACTCTGTTTGAGCACAGTCAGGAAGGCTTCAAACACATTCAGAATGGCGTTTGGCTGATCAACAATGACCCGGAACCCCAGCGTTTATCCCTGTCGACACTGCCCTCTTTTTCCGTCCATTGGCTGGTACCTCGCATGACAGCATTTCGTTCGGATCATCCAGACATCTCTGTGTTAGTTGAGTCGAAAAATGAACTGGTGGATTTTGAGCAATCTTCGTTAGATCTCTGCATCCGATACGGTGAAGGCTGCTATCCGAATTTAACCTGTCAGTGGCTGATGGATGACTTGCTCTACCCCGTCTGCCATCCGATTTATCAGAAAGAACATCAGATTTTTGCGGTTGAGGACTTACAAGATGCTCATCTGATTGGTGATCTTTTACCGGATATGGATTGGGAGCGCTGGATGTCGATTGTTGGCGTTAAAGGTGGTTCCACCTCATTGGTATACGATGGCGCCAGCTATGTGCTTGAAGGGGCCTTGTCTGTACAGGGTGTTGCGCTGGCTCGGCACAGCCTGGCTCACCGATTTGTCGAAGATGGCACTCTGGTACGTATCGGTAACATTGCGGTACGGCCCAATTACAGTTATTTCCTGTGTGCACCGGAAGGTTATTTTAAACGTGAAAAGATCCGGTTATTCAGTGACTGGATTCGCCGGCAGGCAGAAGCGTTTCAGCACACTCGGCCTGCCGATCTGGTTATCAAAGAAGCATGAAGGCAGCAAACAAGAGGGTGTAACAAGTACTGTTCGCTATCTCTGTCACTGTCTCTGCCTCTGCCTCTGCCTCTGCCTCTGCCTGAACAGTTTACTACCTGCTATTTTTTCAGCGCCGCCTGTAACAGGGCAATGACAGCTTCAGGAGCAGGTAACGAGGGATGACCAACCATACGACTGAGCGACGCATCAAAATTCTCATGCCAAACCGGTTCAACCACGTCATAACCGTCTTCTCGCAGTTGCTGGACATTGCGCTGAACCGCCGGCTTCTTCCACATTACGGCTCCCATCACGGGCAAAAAGCACACGGGAAAATCCGCTGCCAGGATCACGGTCGTCAACCGATTGGTCGCACCGCCCTGTGCCGCAGTCGCAAGTGTATTTGCTGTGGCTGGCATCACAAACAGCACATCATGATCGGCGACGATCCGGGAAGGTTTATCCGTCGGCCAGTCCCGGGGCTGCTCACCCGCGATCACCCGGTCACAATACAATGCCATGCTGGATGCGGGTATGAATGTTTCTGCCGTCGGTGTCATCAGAACGGTCAGTTCACAATCAATTCCCCCTTTGATCGCCTGTAAATATTTTGGCAACAACATAATATCCACAGAACCTGATGCTCCGATCAGTATCTTAGGCTTTGCTGTTGGTTGGTTCTGGAGCTTGTCCATATTTGATTTCCTTATTTATTGCCAAATCTGTCCCTGACACAGCTCAACATTTCTGTAGTGCTGTTCGATCTGAAGCCTTACATCAAGAGTGTGTCGAGTACCGTTAACATGCCGGACGCATCACGGCCATGCCTGTCTTTCGGGTAACCTAAAGACACTTCAACATGCGGTATTCCTTCCAGTACCGTGGAACCATGCATATGAAGATGCCCGTATACGACTAGGCAGACCGGATAACGGCTTAACCAGGATGCAACCTGTTGTGTGCCGCACCAGATTGAAAACTCCTGCGGTTGCACAGACTGAGTCAGGACCTGCAGCATTGGAAAATGATTGATAAATATCATGGGAAGCTGTCCCGATACTGCATTCAGTCGGGCTTCTGTGTACTGAACACGCTCGGTACACCAGCTTCGGATATCCGGATAGGGATACGTTTTGAGAAAAAACGCGTCTGAGCAAACCGCACCTGCCCGTCTTGCTCTCTCCAACCCCTGCTCTGGCGTGAAGTCAGAAGGGTGGCGAAACGAGTAGTCATACAAGGTGAAAATAGGGGCAATCAAAAATGATTGCCCATTCTCAGCGGTATAAACCGGATAGTCATCCTCCGGGGTCAGGACGCCATATTGGTGGCAAATCTCGATAAGCTGGCGATATCGCATTTCACCGGGTAACGCCATCGGCTCTTTGGGTGTACACCAAAGCTCATGATTACCGGGCACCCAGATGACCCGGTAAAACCGCGCGGCAACCAATCGAATAACCCACTCAAAATCGGTGAGATCGTCGGCCACATCACCACCCAGAATAAGCCAATCCTCGCAATGTCCAGCGCACAGTGCTTCTACAGCCCGCCTGTTTTCCGGGTGAGAGACATGCAAATCACTGACAGCCACCAACATAGCTTTGCTCCTAAAGTGTGCCCGGAGGCGCTTCTCCCCATCCCCATCTGGGCACGGTATCTCGCTTCGAAGGCTTAGCGCCCGGTTGTGAATTAGCCATTGCCCTGCGAGATCCCCACTCTATGTATGCCGTAAACGCTGACCGGAATTCCGGATCACTTGGCAGTTCAATTTCATCCGCACTTTGCATCATCAAAGATACCCAACGATCACGCTGTTCCGCCTGAATCGAACGCCCCCTGTGTTTGCGGATCATATTTTTGAAACCTCCTCTGTCATTGGTATACAGGGGCTCACCGCCAAAGACTTCTTCAAACCACATAGCAACATGAACATGGTGATCTGGCGGCATATGCTGAAAAAGGGGCTGAAGTAAGTCATCTTTTTCGACTTTTGCGTAAAACACTTGCAGCAAGTGACGGATCGCGTCGCGTCCCCCCATCCACTCCAGCAATGTGGGTGTTGATGTACTCATCGCTTGGCCTTTTTCAGCTGTCTCAACGTTCTCAGCCATGGTTTCTGTCATAGTTTCTGTCATAGTGTTTTCACTCATGATTAACCAAGCTCCAATGACGCAATGCACCAAACCTTGTGCTCCTGCTCTTTCGGCGGCTCGCCGCGATACATACGAAGTGTATGGAAGATGGATTCAAATCCATGCTTTTCTGCCAGTTCAAACAATCTGGTGTCTGGTTTTTCCGGCACATCCAACGTAATCAGGGCACCTCGCGGTGCCACCGATAAAGCGGCAAACAACAGCGGCTCAACATCATCGGGATGGTCAGCAAACAATGGTCCAATACGATATCCTTCCTGCGAGCGACGAATCCCTACCACGCCGCTGATATCCTGCCCATCGCGGCAAACAAAACCGTACCTGTCATCCCCTGAAAACCACCGACTCAATAAAGCGCTTCGATTCACACCAGTACAATTAGCGTCATAATGAATCACATCACCTAACAGTGATTCATCTATGGCCTCTATACCCGCAGGACAAGCGTAATCCTGCTGTAATTGCCCGACTAAACGCTGATTATTCCTCTGTGCGACAAAACCCCATTTCGCATAATTGTCCACTTGGCTCGGCATGCCATCCAGACCTATGGTACGTTCGCCGCAATGGCCAATCACACTCTGAAACAAACGCAGCCCATTTCCCTGACCGCGAAACGAAGGAGGAACCAGATAGTGTCCAAAGTAGCTGAACTCAGTCGAATAATTCACCATAGACAAAGCAGCGACAGGCTGAGAGCCGATATACCCTATGAAGAAACCCTCGTTATCTACCTCGAAAAAGGCGTCAGCGTCACCGATACCTAAATCCCAGCCTTCATCTCTTGCCCATGCCTGAACCGTTACCCATTGCGACTTATCTGCAGCTTCAATACGCCAGATGTTGCTTGATGTTTCCGTTTCGTTTTTTACGATTTCCATCATTTCCTCTCTAAAGCCCCATGGATTTACTGACGACTTCCAGCATGATTTCACTGGTGCCGCCATAAATTTTCTGAACCCGGCTGTTGACCCACAATTTGCCGATCGACGAATCGCTCATATAAGCACTCCCGCCATGCAGTTGCAGACATTCATCCGCCACCTTGTTCTGCACTTCTGTTGCCCACCATTTCAGTCGGGCCGCATCTTCCAGACTTAGCGAACCCGCATTAAAACGTTCAATGGCATCATTGAGATAGCTGCGGGTGACTTTGATTTGAGTATCCAGTTGCGCCAGCAAAAAGCGGTTGTACTGAAACGCACCGATCGGCTGACCAAACGCCTTGCGCTGCTTAACGTAAGTCAACGTCTCTGCCATCATGATTTCAGCGCTTGCCACCGCCACGGTACTGATACTTAAGCGTTCGCGTGTCATTCCTGTCATAAAGTAATAACTGCCAAGATTTTCACGTCCGAGCAGGTTACTTTTTGGCACAACACAGTGATCAAACGCTAAGTTCGCCGTATCACTGGCATGCCATCCCAGCTTTTTCAGCGCTTCACCCTGAGAAAAACCAGCCATGCCTTTTTCCACTACCATCAGGCTGATTCCCTGCCCTCGCGGCCCGGCGTCAGTCTTCACAGCGACGATGAACAGATCTGCATTCACGCCATTGGTGATAAACGCTTTACGGCCATTGAGCACATAGTTATCGCCATCTGCTGTCGCTTCCGTGCTCATCCCGGCCGAATCTGAGCCACCGCCTGGCTCCGTAATGGCAATGGCGGCAATCCGACGGCCACTGCACAAATCCGGTAACCAGCGCTGTTTCTGCTCTTCGGAAGCAAACTGGTTGAGATAACTGGCAATCACATCGTTATGGGAAATCACAATCGGCGCTGTCATTCCAATTGCCAGCATTTCTTCAGTGAGTGCCAGCGCGTAGCGATAATCTGATTTATCTTTTCCTCCCAGATCCTGGCTGACGCCCATCCCCAGCAAGCCATGTGCTCCCATGGTTTGCCAGAAATCGCGGTCAACCAGGCCCTGCATCTCCCATTTTTCAAGATGGGGCTTCGCGTAATGGTCAAAACACTCCCGGCAAGACAGCCGGAATTCCTTTAGCTCATCTGTGGTTGTACTCACTGAAACACACTCCAACTGTCCATTTTGTTTTCCGCCGCCAGCCTTAATGAGGCTTCGGTATCCATTGCCTGCTGAATCACAGGCCAGTGCCGGTAAACCGCAAAATGATCGCCATCCACCCGGATCATGCTTGTACGTTCCGAGGTATGCTGCCGCCACTTCTGAAGCTGCTCCTCAGTAACGTGCGGATCGTCCGATGCGGCCACCAGCAGCAGGGGCTGCACGACTCGAAGATCCCTGAGCGAAGGAAACTGACTGCGCACCAGAAAATCACAGCGCAACTGAGCCACATAGCGCCTGGCCAGCGCCGGTTCATTCAGCACAGTATTCGGTGTTCCCTGATCCTCACGCATTTTTTGCAGCAGCGATTCATCCGACCATAAGTGCAAATCATCGGTATCTTGCTCACTGGGCGGGACTGATCCCGACACCATGCTGTACACAGGCTTGATCCCATACTTTTTATGCATAACGTCTGTGACTGCTACACTGAGCACACCGCCGAAGCTGTGGCCAAATGTCGCCCAGCACTGAATCCCCTGCTGCTGCTTTTGCTGAAAATCGCTAAACAGGGTATCTGCCAGTTTTTCAGCCAGCGTATGCAGGCATGTCACCTCAGGTTCACGACCCAGCATTCCACGTCCGGGTATTTCAACCGGATGTAAAACAGCCGTCCCCTTGTCCTGATGAAGCTGGCAGAAAGGGCGGTAGACATTGGCACTGGCACCGGCATGGGGGAAGGCATACACAACCAGATTTTTATTTGCTGACATCCAGACCTCCTGTTTTCAATGCATGCGCGATACGCTCTGCCACCATGATGGTGGTTAAATTAGTCGGCATGGAGGGAATCACAGGAAATAGTGAGGCATCGGCAACAGTCAGACCACTGACCCCGTACACTCTGCCGTTCTGATCTGCCGCGCAATCCGGGTTATGTTCAGGCCCCATCCGAACCGTTCCGGATGCGTGCCAGCCCGGGTTGAGCATGTTTTTTACCGCGCTGTGCATCACACGATCACTGTTAATCATGGCGTCAGACCAGAACTGAATCCCATCCAGAAAGCGGGTAACATCCGGGTCATGCAGTGCGCGCCACATTTGCCGTACAGCACCTACCATGCGGTGAACGTCCTGCTCGCTTTCACGTAACGGGAGCTGGATAGATGGCAGCACTTCTGCCTCGCGGCTGGTGATAAAAACCTGTCCCCGCGCAGCAGGCTGCATCAGCATGGCAGAAGCGCCAACGATCATGGGATACTCAAGCCTGTGCCTGAATTTGGGAACGGTATGACTTTCGACATTGTTGAGCAGACCAATCTGGACATCGGTTTCCTCACCTGCACCACTGCAAATACGGGCGGCAATCTGGCGCCACGGCAAGCCACGACGACAGACACCGGCTTTGGGAAGCGCCCAGATCACCAGAGAGGCATGATCCTGCAAATTGCGGCCAACGGCTGGCCGGTCAACCCGCACAGGAATGTTCAGGGAATCCAGGTGGGCCGGATCACCAATTCCGGAACGCTGTAACAGAGCAGGGCTGCCTATTGCTCCTGCTGCCAGTACAACTTCACTGGCTTCAAAGCTATGGCAGCGCCCCTGATAAATCGCTTCAATGCCTGACACCGCCGTCCCGCTGAACCTGATGGCAGAGACAAGAACGTCTGTCAGTACCGTTAAGTTCGGTCTGTCCTGAACCGGTGCCAGATAAGCCTGATAGGCATCCAAACGCTGGGCCTGCTGTTTAACGTTGGAAGGTACAGGACCGATACCGGGTGCTTCGCCAGCATTCAAATCTTCTACATAAGGAACACCTTGCTTCTGGCAGGCGACAGAGAAAGCCAGATCTAACGGATGCAAGCTGTCTGTGTCGGGACGACGCAGTACCATAGGCCCCTGATCGCCATGCAGGTCATCACCAGAAAAATCCGTATCGGTTTCCAGACGGCGATACCAGGGTAGTACGTGTTGCCACGACCACTGCGGACATCCCATCTCTGCCCAACGCGCAAAGTCACGAGGAAAAGTCCGCAGTGCAACGGCGCCATTTACTGCTGATGATCCGCCCAGCACTTTCCCCACTCTGTAGTCAAAGGGAGGCGGATA
This sequence comes from Photobacterium sp. 2_MG-2023, assembly GCF_030547675.1. Lineage (NCBI taxonomy): Bacteria > Pseudomonadati > Pseudomonadota > Gammaproteobacteria > Vibrionales > Vibrionaceae > Photobacterium > Photobacterium sp. 2_MG-2023. Next base: position 13,648 of record NZ_JAUOQQ010000038.1, on the reverse strand, counting down.
TGTCTCCTTCTGTTGACCACGAACCCGGTCACAGGCCGGGCTAAGGCTGCCTTTTAATTGCGCTTGATACGACCAGTTGTAACCTTCAAGCACCAAACGTGATGCATCAGCAAGCGGACTGTCAGCAAGGTGAGCATCTGACTCGGGTCCGGCTTCGAGCAACAACACCCGTTTATTGCTGTCTTCCGTCAGGCGGGCTGCGAGCACACAGCCCGCAGACCCTCCACCGACAATGATGAAATCAAACTGGCGCTGAGCCAGTGGTTCTTCGGCTAGAGCACTCATCCCAGACTGACTCCATCCAGTTGTTTCATTGATTCAATAATCTGGGCAAACTGACGGATGCTGGTGTTCATGAAGAGGCCTTCGATCAGATCCTGTTCCTGTACAGCCGTGACCTTGAACTCTTCGCGCAGCGTGCTTAACAGCGCCACGGCAATCAGCGAGTCTCCGCCAACATCAAAGAACCCGGCATTCACATCCAGATCATCATGTTGAAGCAGATCCCGCCAGAGATTGAGCAACCGGCTTTCCGTAACAGAAACGGGGGTGCTCTCTGCTGGCTGTGCATGCTCTTCCGGCCAGGGTGCCGGCAATGCTTTTCGATCTATCTTTCCGTTTGCGGTGAGTGGCATGTAAGGCAGAATAATGAAGTAAGTGGGCACCATATAGGGTGGCAAGGTGCTTTGTACCTGCTCCCTGCAGCGCTGTTTCAGGGTTTCATGGTCATAAGAATCCGCGCTCTCATGCAGTACCAGATAGGCGACCAACTGCCGTTGTCCCGATTTAGGATGAGCCGGCGCATCAATCACAACATGGTTAACAGCTTGCAAACCCAGCAAAGCAAATTCCACTTCACCCAGCTCAACCCGGTAACCATTGATTTTCACCTGGTTATCTTCCCTGCCCAGAATTTCTATCAAGCCATCCTGGATATAGCGCCCCAAATCCCCTGTTTTATACAGACGCTCTCCGGTTTTCGGGTGGGTGAAAAATCGCTGCGCCGTTTTCTCCGGATCTGCCCAGTAGCCTTGAGCAACCCCTTCACCCGCGATATACAACTCACCAATCCCCCATTTGGGACAATCTTCCAGCCACTCGTTGAGCACATGAAAGCGCTGGTTGGCCAGTGGCTTACCATACGGAATGCTGACCCAGTCTTGCTCAACATGCTCAATGGGATAGCAGATAGACCAGATGGAGCCTTCCGTTGCACCGCCAAGGCTGATTACCTGAGCGTCCGGCAGTGCGTTGCGGATCGCATCCGGTAAATCCACCGGAATCCAGTCTCCGCTCATTAAAATCAGTCGCAACTTGCTGCTGGCTAGCAGATCACTGGCCCTGTCAACCATCACTTTGACCGGGGCAGGAACGCTGTTCCAGATTGTGATGCCGTGATGAATCAGAGTCTCACACCAGATTTTGGGATCGTTCTGGGCGTCTGCGGCCTGGAACACCAAACGGCCACCTGCACCCAACACCCCGAAATAGTCATACACAGATAAATCAAACCCTGCCGGTGCAATAGAAAGGACGGCATCGTCGGCTGTAACCTGGAAGCGACGGTTAATGTCCTCAAGCGTATTGACGGCATTGTTGTGACTGATCATGACGCCTTTCGGCTCGCCGGTAGAGCCGGAAGTGAAAATCACATAGGCCAGATCATCAGCGCACTGAATGGGTGACACAGTTGCCAAAGGTGTGTCGTCCGGCAGGGTATCCAGATCTACTCTTAAAAAAGATTGATATTCGTCAGGGTTGGTGAAAACCTCTGTGCTGGTCACGACCGCTTTGGCCTGACAACGGTTCAGCAATTGCAGTCGCCTTTGTTGCGGTAAAGCAGGATCTATCGAGACATAGGCGCCGCCTGACTGCAAGATCCCCAAAATACCGACGATCAGTTCAGGCCCTTGCGGCAAGGACACCGCTATGATGTCTCCGGCTTCAATAAGCGCAGATTCCCGTAAGGTCGCTGCCAGTTGCGTTGATTTGTCAACCAATTCGCCATAAGTGAGATGGTTATCACCTTGCTCTATGGCAACAGCATCCGGACGATTTTTCGCCGCATCCAGCAGCCCGTCCTGCAGTAACCTGGGGCTTACATCAACAAAAGTGTCATTCGCCGCCTGGCGTTCTGCCCTGTCTGATTCAGGAATGCTCACCACAGCGCCGGTTTTCTGCCAGATTGTTTGCTCTGAGAGCGCTTGATCTGAGACAGCTTCATCTGAAAGAGCCTGATACAGCAGTTCCAGATAAGCGTCCATCATGTCTTCGGCCAGGTTGGGCGGGAACAAGCCATCTACATAATTAAAGTGAATTCCCAGACCTTGCTGTTCGAGGGTAATCTGGTTTTCCAGCCAGATCTGCGGTGTTTGATTGCTGGCATACACCTGCTTGCTGTCTGGTCCCCGCCAGTCGGGCACCCACTCTGCTAATTCAGGGGTCAATGTATTACTGAATACTACTGGCATTGAGATTGCGCGATTTTCCTGTTTACGACTGGTCAGCTCGCGCAACACTTGAATGCCATTAAATGAGGCATGCAACTTTCCCTGATAAAGCAAGGTTTGCACTTCTAGCATCCGCTCTGAAAAAGTCCTTTCCGCAACACAAGAGACTGGCAATAGTTGGGGCTGAAGAAAGTTTCCTACCGTTTGATCAATCGCATCTTCGTAAGGCCTGCGCCCCATCTGGGTCAGTGTCAGGGTGAAATCCTGGCGTTTTGACCACTGACGAATGACCTCGGTATAACACCCCAACAACAAGGCTTCCGCTGTCAGGCCATGCTTATCAGCCGCTTGTTTTAATGACGCTAAGGTCTGCATAGGTAACAATCTAGAAAGGCGTTGAATGTTGGGGTGTTCAATTTGTTGCGGAGAAATATTGAGTGGCAGTTCAGGTGCTGGGGGAAGATGATTAATGCGTTCAAGCCAGTATTGCTGGTCGTTCCGGCCCTGCGCCTCCCCCTGAAGTATGCGCTCTGCGGCGACATAATTCAGGAAATCCGGTAACTTTACCGGTGTGGCATCTCCCTTCTGCTGATATTCACGCCAGATATCTTTCAGCACTAGCCTTACACTGATCACATCAAGAAACATGAGATCAAAATGGCAATGTAAGCGCCATGTCTTTTCCGTTAACCGGGTGATTCGCATTTCAAATGATGGCGCCTCGTCTAGCGTTAGCCGCTGCTTTTCCAAGCTTTGGCGCAGTGTGGTGAGATACTTGTCCTGCTCTGAAGCTTCCCAGGCACTAATATCTTTTGATTTAATGCAATACAGGCTGCAAGCCGGCACAATTTTTTGTTTGCCGCCAGATACAGCAACGGCCCTTAGCATGGCATGCCTGCCGATGATCTGATTCACGGCATACTTGAAACGCTCCTCATCCAGAGCGTCGACATCCAGTTCCAGATAGTAACTGCTGGATAATCCTCCGAGCTCCAGGCCTGTATTCCGTCCAATCAGATACGCATACTGGATGTCTGTTAATGGTTGTTCCTGTGGTTCAGAAACAGCGGTTGTTTGCTCGGCCAGTGGCTGATGCAAGGGCAGTTGCCCGCAGTACAGGGCATCAAGATATTCATCTTCCCGGTCTGCTTCGTGCGACGCTTGCCCGTCCTGCCTGAATGACAGACGGCCGTGATTTTTAACTATCTGTTTATTAACGACCTGTTTTTTAAGGGTTAGTTTGCCAACTTGATCAACGTTCATAATGGGTCATGTGTCCTTAGTTTGTATTTCAATATTTGCATTTAATAAAATTGTTATTATCTAAAACGCAAAAACCTATCTACTCGTTACTATGCAACAAGTAGATAGGTTACAAACTAGAAGGCGATATGTTATTCGGTCAAATAATCAATTGATTGTTTTTTATGCACCTGTGACATATGTGATCAAAGACTATACTTACAGCAACTAGAGATGTCGCTCTTTAAGCACTTTATTGCTTCATATCACGGCTAACCTGATTGCTCACTCGCTGTTTGCACTGTCGATTGATATCGACGCCTGGTGATCAACCATGCCAGCAAGGCTGCCGCTACATAAATGCCCGCAGCTGTAGCAAACGCCAAACTATATCCCCCGACTACATTAGAGGCTATGCCCGTAATTGCCATCAAAGAAGCCAATCCGAATGTGGGGCCTAATTCCATAGAAGTATTCATCACACCTCCCGCCAGACCAGCCTGATGCTGAGGGACATTCATGGTGGACAACACAGCTGATCCCGAAAACATGAGCGATGTCCCCAAAGTCAGAATAACGATGCCCGGCAGTAATCCTGACACATAGGTGACTTCCTGATGAATGCCCGCCAGCAGGCTTAACCCGATAGCACCAATCACTAAACCGCTGATTGTTACTTTCAGTGCCCCCAGACGCCCGACAATGCGGCTTGCCGCCTGATTCATGATCAGTAAGGTTAAGGTATAAGGCACAAAAGCGCCTGCTGTTTCAAGCGGAGTCCAGCTTTGCTGAATCTGGAGGAACAGGGACAACAGGAAAGTGACCAGACCCATACTGGCGGCAGCCAGAAGAATACCCACCAGCCCCACGATACGGTTTGGTTCACCAATAAACCCTTTTGGCAGCAACGGATCATTGACACGCCGTTCAGCAACCAGAAACAGGGCGATAAGACAAAGACCCACCAGTACGGGGACAAAAACGACAGGGGTTGACCAGCCCAGTTCGCCGCTGGCTATCAGACCATAGCTACCAATGGAAATACCCAGTGTAGCCAGCAAGGCGCCGAGAGGATCAAGCCCGATCTTATGTTTAACTGTCTGGCTATCCTCATCTTTCGGTAATACCCATTTCACAGCCATTAGTCCGATAATGGCGATAATCACAGGAACAACAAACATCCAACGCCAGGAAACCCAGGTCGTTACCACGCCTGAGGCCAGAAAACCCACACCACCACCAAGCACAGACACGCCTCCCCATGTTGCCATTGCTCTCATAAAAGCGCTCGGATCCGGAAACAGTGTGCGCAAAACAGCAACAGCAGCAGGTGCTGTCAAAGCGGCACCCACTCCTTGCAAAAAGCGCATAGCAACCATCATGTTGAAGTGGGTTGAAAAAGCCGCAACCGCGGAAGCCAGACCAAAGACACAAAGGCCAACGGTGAATAGTTTCAATCCGCCAAATCTGTCGGTCAACCGGCCTCCGAACAACAACAATCCGCTGAAAGGCAACCCATATGCAGTGCTGACCAGAAGCAAATCTGAAGCCTGCAGCCCGAATTCACGCCCTATATCCGGCAATGGAATGCCTATCATAACAATGGTGAAAATCAGTGTCGCCTGCACCACAGCCAGCAGGGGGAAAGCCAGTTTAGAAGCAGACGACAGGTCCGTACCCATTGCCACCTGTGCATCCTGTTGTTCCTTGAGAGTCATCCCGGAATCCTTATGTAAATAGCCAACGAACGTCTGTTGAACCTTAAAATATCATTCAATTGAATTATTGATTGATGTTCAGCATAGGATACGGATGACCTATGTGTCAACGTTCAACTGATATTCTGGATGTTTATTCGGGGGGCTTGCTCTGGATGCTTAGAAAGACAGGTTTCTCACCGAACCCTCTCAGTGTGAAACCTGTCTCAATAGGAAACCCATGTCATTATAAACCATTAAAACACTCAGTTTTGATCAGGTAGCATCGACTTTAAAGCCGGCCGCTTTCCATTCAGGTACACCATCGTTTAAACGGCGGGCAGATAAACCTTTTTCTTTGAGCGCATTAACCGCAGTAATAGATAACGAACAATAAGGGCCACGGCAATAGGCCACAATTTCCTGCTCTTTCGGCAGCTCTGACAGTCGCACTTCGAGCTCGCCAAGGGGAATATTGATAGCGCCGGGCAAGTGCCCCTGTTCGAATTCTTCTTCAGGGCGTACATCCAGCAGGGTCACACTGTTTTCCTGCATTCGGACCAGTAACTCTTCCCGTGAAATGGCTTCCACATCCTGCTGATGATGCAAAGTGCCTTTAACCAGCGTTCTGATCTCTGAGTGATTAAACTCAGCAAACTGACGCAATGCCATCAAGAGTTCAACAACAGGCGCATCAGCGAGACGATAAAACACATGCTTGCCTTCACGGCGGGTCTGGACATAACCATTTCGCTTTAGCTGCTGCAAGTGCTGGGACGTGTTTGCCACAGTCAGATCCGCCAGTTCTGCCAACTTTTCAACGGACTTTTCCCCCTGGGCGATATGTTCCAGCAGTATGAGCCGGTGGGCGTTTCCTAAAGGCCGGGCGAGGTCAGCCAACTCTGAATAAATATGATACTGATTGTTTATTATTGACATAGAAGATTAACTGCCCCATCATTCAATCGATTTATTGAATTATATAGCATTATCAGTGGATTGATACCGCCGCTGCCTCATTTGCTGACATTTTTATAGTTAACCGCGCAGCAGCCTGCGATAAACCAACAAGGAGAGAACCAAGATGGAACCTGATTTCATTCTACGCGCCATCGCTCTGGGTATAGGCGCCACCCTGGTCATGGACCTGTGGGCACTTTTCCTGAAAGTCTGTTTTAAGATCCCTTCTCTGAACTATTCCATGGTTGGCCGTTGGATCGGGCACTTCCCTAAAGGGCAATTCACCCACGCCAATATCGGCAAGGCAGAACCCGTCGCAGGTGAAACTCTGCTTGGCTGGACAGCACATTATGCGATAGGCATTTGCTTCGCCGCCGTGCTGCTGTGGGGCTGGGGACTGGAATGGGCGGCCTCTCCGACCTTACTGCCCGCTTTAATTGTGGGTGTCCTGACTGTAGTTGCGCCATTTTTCCTGATGCAACCGGGTATGGGGGCTGGCGTGGCTGCGTCCAAAACACCACAACCCAATACCGCCAGGTTACGCAGCCTGCTGGCTCATACCTCATACGGTGTGGGGTTATATCTGACGGGAATGATGTTGTCAGTTTTTTGAATGCCATTTCAGGACGGTACAGACAGAGTCAGCAAAAAAGCCCCCGAACAATTCGGGGGCTTTATCAGAACTGGTTGAGATTTTTACGGCAACCGAGTGATTCAGCTTGGCGCGGGGCCAATTTCACTTACAGCGAAAACATCGGAGAAATACCGGTATCCTGCCCGTTCATGAGCAATGCGCCGATCACCATCAGCAACACGCCACCAAGTAACTGAAGAGCATAACCGGCCAGTTGCCACCCTGCCTTCCTGTGACTGTTGCCAGTCATCAGATACCGCTGAACCAATTGTTTCCCTGTGAGTGTCATGATTGCAATCATGTTGATATCGGACTCGACTGCCCGGATCACCACGACGCCAGGCGAGATCCTTGTATGGCAAAAACGTCATCACAATCTTTCAGCCAACTTCTGAAGAAAGGTAACAGATTGGGGGGATGTCGTACCAAGCATCTGAGCTAGTTCAACCTGTATGAATACGCGCTGACTGTGGGCAGAAACATTCCCAGAAGTGGTTTGGTTACTTTGGTTTGGCTGGGGCACTTGTGGATGCTCTGGGCGCCAAAAAACTAGAATTTTTTCCGTGAATTTGTCTCTGGGATAGGGTGATCCACAGACCACTTTAAAAGGACATCAATTCTTGCTGATCATATGTCGCGCTTGAGTTCGGTGCTTCTCTCATCATTGTCTGACGCGCGCCAGTTACTCTTTGCTGGCACAAACAGTAACCAGAAATGCCTTTGTTTCTCTGATGTTGACCGGGGCGGTTGTAGGCGCTCCCGGCGCCGACAACCTAAAAATACATCCATGTATTTTTCCCCTGATCTGTGAATACATCTAAAGTTTTAAAATCGATAGTAGAAATTTGTTACAGGACACAATAACTGGCGAAGCTCGGCCATACGCCAAAGATCATGGCGTCGAAATATATCGAGCCTCTCAGAACAAGCGTACAGAACAAGGAGAATGGCCGCCACAGCTCAGGCAGTGGCACAAGGGCAAGAAGGGCTTCCTCTTTCATCACACCGCCCTGGTAAAAGTCTGGCGGGCACGGCTGCTCGATGCCATTGCCCGTCACCCGGCGTTTGGGCTGCCTCCGGCACCGCTGCCAACCGAGTGGGTGGTTGACTGCCGTGCGGTCGGACGGGGCCTGCCGGCATTGCAATACCTGTCGCGCTACCTCTACCGTGGCGTTCTGCCCGACAAGGATATTATCCGGTTCAATGACCGTCAGGTGACCTTCCGTTACCGACAGCCAGACCCGGCAACCGGCAACACGTACCCTGCCGGTGGTGCAGTTCTTGTGGCTGATCTTGCAGCATGTGCTACCAAAAGGGTTACAACGGGTGCGGGATTATGGCCTGCTGCATGGCAGTTGCCTGTGAACACCGAGCCACTGAAAGCAACACGGGACTGCCCAAGCTGCCAGCAAGCAATGCACTGCGTTGACCCGACCGGGATAGCCGGAAGGCAAAAGAATAAGGAGAATGGCGTAGCATCATCAACGAGGAGAAAGCCAACACAAGACCGAATTCAGGCGGTAACCCATTGAAGTGAAACACACCGTGGTCACTTCCCGGCTGCGCTTGTCTTGACGAAACCCGCGGGCGCAACCCCCACCGAATGCCAATCGAGCAATTTGCTTAATAAGGCTGTCCGGGCTTGTCCAACACCCGGATAGAAGTGTCGGCTGCGCGACACGTATCCTTATTTGTTATAAGCGTATGCGCACACTTTTTTAGTCTACCTTATGGACACCGGATATGAATTTTGTCATCTCCATCAGATATGATGAGACTCTATTTGCCCATTGATAGCTTACATTCTTTTTCATCTCCTCATCAAAAGCGTCACAATCCAGTAATTCAACACGCTTAGAAGCAAAAGCTTCATTTTTAGCAGGTGCAGTGAAATTTGAGCTAGTTACTATTACAACTTTGCTTGCGTTAGTTACATTTAGTGTCCCTAGTACTCTTCTTACTATATCAACACCAATTTTCTGGTCATATCGCTTGCACTCGATGTGAAGCCTCTCATGTTGACGATTAGAGTACTTTTCAGCCACCACATCATAGCCACCATCTCTACTTCTGGGTGTGACCTTGACTTCATAACCTTTTTGCCTATATAGATAAGCAACTAATAGCTCAAAGTCATAAGGAGTAAGCTCTAATAAGATTTGCTTGGTTGGAAAAGAATGTGCCATATATTTTGCACGAATTAATTCTTTGGCATCTCCTAAGCCGTGAATTCTTCCATCAGGAAAGTACATACAATGCGCCTGAAAAAAAGAATCTAGTGCACTCACCGCTTCTCTAGGGAAGTGAGGCAACAAATCTATAACCCAGAGCATATCTGGCCAAGGCCCTCTCGGGTCACCAATTTGTAGCAAGCGGGTTAAGAACAATGACTCATCGCATAACTCGTCGATTTTTTCTTTACCAAGAGATATGAGCCAATCCAATGTATGTCGATCATAGCCGAGGCGCCCGCCGTCAATCAGAAAACTTGTTATAAGCAGTTTAACTTCTTTCGTGCTTCTAGAGCTTATAGTTGAAAGATATTCTTCTAGATGTGAATCCGTTGGGAACTGATAATCAATTATCTCAAAGTCTCTATCTTTTTTTGGAACTTTAAGATAAGTGAGCCATTCCTCTAAGGATAGGTTTTCCGCATTTATGATTTTCTTGTTTTTCACTATAATTCCCTACGCTTATAACGCCCAGCGCAGGCGCAGCCAGCGCGGAGCACCTTTTGTGTTAATGTTTGAGTGCCAGCGAGTAACACAAAAGGTGCGTAGCGTTGGCTGTCGCTCTGCCGATGATTGTTAAGTGCCGACCAACTCCGGAAGTTCTGCCATTCTTCGAAAACTCACAACACCTGCAGAATCGCACTCTTCATTAAAGCGATTGAAAAAATAGGTTTTCATACCTGCTTCGCAACCTGCTTTTACACCGACAGGCCCATCATCTATAACTATGCAGCGATCTGGTGAGTAGCCCATTTCCTTTGCCGCATGCAGATAAATGCCAGGATCAGGTTTCCAGATTCCCACTTCGTATGAACTGAACAAATTATCACCAAAGTATTTGGATAGGCCACATAAATCAAGCGCCTGCTTAATTTTATGCATTGGTCCGCTCGATACTACGGCTTTAGGGCCTTTCAGAGACTCCAACACATCAATTACACCCTCGACGGGCTTCAGTTCATTGTCAAATAGCTCCGATACTATCTTTCTATAATCTTTGACGAAATTTGCGGACAGCTTTATCTCGTGCTCTTCCTCTAAGATTGAAAGCAAACTTGCCAGCTTCCAACCACGAAATCTTATAACAAGTTCGTCTGCACCAAGCTCTATACCATGACGCCTAAACATCAACACTAGTCCGACGTTACAAAGGTACTCGCTATCAACCAATGTTCCGTCGTTGTCAAAAAGGAAGCAGTTACTCATGGCCCTGACTTGCACTTAACGCCGCCAGCAGAGGCGCAGCTTCGCTGCGTCCTACTGGCTGGCTTTGTTATGCACTTGCCCCTTGCGTGGCAACGATATCTTCTAAAATGGGTTCAAAATCATTCAGTTTGTTTGCGTGAATGACTAAGCCCAAGTTATTCGGAATAGACGATATGGATATGGGCTTGTTTGCAGTTGGCACATTAACAACCCGAACCTCTCCAGTAGCTGTGTGCTGTGGCCCCGCATAAAGGGTTCCTAGTAAGGCTATCCTTGTTCCAGCACACAGAGCTCCCCTATCGTTAACAAAGCTCCCAATATTTGCTAAAAACACAGGAGAGCCACTCGAGCCGGGAAAACATGCTGCATCGATCATAAATTCGGGCTTGCCGTTATATGACAGCTTCGGATGTGTTGCTGTAATCCCCTTTCGAATAATTGGAAGGTTATGAGTCTCATCCCATATTCCATTTGGGTAGCCAATCATAATTATCTCTTCCATCGTTGGCAAAGAATCTAGCAGAGGTTTGTCAGCGGTATTTGATTTATCTAGCATGACATAGTGAAGCTTCAGCCCTTGCTGCTCAGCACTATGGAAAATAGGACCCAGTGGAAAAATTGCTAGGTCTACAGATGGATCAGGGTGTCCAATCCACATCTCCTCAAAGTTTTCGAAAATAACAGGAAAATGCTTGCCTAAATCAGGGCTACCATCTTCTTTCTTAACCGACAAATAGAATTTTCCCTTGGTAGCACCGCGAATAACGTGCTTGTTTGTAACGATACAGGGAACATGGAATCCGTCTTCCTTCCTGAGGAAGGCAAAGTAGTAACCCGAGCCAGAACTGACTCCTTGCGGAGTTTCACACTCTATTCGCAAGGTGCTGTGAACAAGTTGTTCTACGGGGTTTACATAATCGTTCACATCGACTCCTTTTGTGCATAACGCTCCACTCACCGGAATTTTGGGAGCGGAGCAAGTAAAATTTCCGTGTGGAGTGGCTTGTTAAGTTTCAAAATGACAATTCCCATGCACAAGCAAGGGTCTCGAATACCGATTTCATATCTGTTTCGAATTGTTCTTTCGTTATTTCATCTCCAACACGCTTTGACAATTGTGTTTTCTGCTTACCCGTCATATTCGCAACTTGTTGTTCCGTTCTGTTCCAATCTAAGTGATTCGGATAGCATTCCTCTAATGACCCTTTGGCTAACACTTTAATCTGCCCTCGAGTATTGAAGTCTTTAAACTCTTTCATAAAGTCATCAAAACCACCTTGCGCTTTTTGTGTTGGTGCATCACATAAAACGATCATTTTTTCCTCGAAAATTGAGTTCTCAAGGGGTTTGAAAGACTTTCTTATTGCATTAATTGATCGCTTAGCTTGGTGAGTATCACCTTCAGCAGAAATTATTTGAATTGTCGGTTTATCCGGATAAAAACGCTTTATTACACGAGTTAACAATTCGACTTCACTCGGACCTTCTACTATTAAGAAATTACGAGGAAGCAAAAGATCAGATGGACTTCCACCTAATAATTCAAATACAACGTAGGGCTTATCCAATTGATCAACGTACCTAAAGTGAGTAATACTATCTTCTTTTTCAACTTTATAGATTTTTTGATGTAGATGCTCGTCAGCCACAAATACTGATGAATGAGTATTTATAAAAACCTGATCTAATTCAGCGCTCAAAGTTAAAAGCACTTCTTTTAACTTTCGTTGTGCTGTTGGATGTAAATGAAGTTCAGCTTCATCAATAAAGAATAAAAAAGACTTACCAGCATCTTCTCTACCTTTCCTGTAATCAGCATACGCTTGAATAATGGCAAGCATAAGAGCCCTCTGCATACCATCACCTTTTTCAGATGCGTATGTTTCCACACCATCATCAACTCTAGTCTGGAAATTCTTGAGTAAGTCATTGAATTCTGGACTAGATACTTCAAAACTAACTTTTGTACATTCAGCGAATTGCTTCTCCAAGTGAGTTTTAACATTATCACCTAAACGATCAAACTCCACCTTAACAGCAGAACCTTCATCATCAAACAACTCATCGAACTTGTCTCTAAAAGCCCTGTATTGAGGGTTATCTTGCAGTATTTCTTCAAGGACAGAAGACAGCATGATACCAACTGGAGTTTTCGCAGAGTATTTAGCCACTTCGTCAAAATATTGTTTGGTATGTATATATTCAAACTTCGGTAGAAAATCGTTGAATGCTTTATCAAACCCTGCTGGATTTTTAGCCAACTCTTCACCATTTATAGTTAGCTTTCTTTTACTAGGCTCTTCACTTGACCGTTCAACAATTAATGTGTCACTTCCGTTTAATACACCTAGCATTTTTGTCTTATTAGCATCGTTGCGCATGTTTTCTGCGCCATGCAAAGCTCCTGAAAACTCGATTTTTACGGATATAGTTTTTGATGTATCGCCTTTCGGGTGTAAATCTTTAATAGATGTACTTTTAGGAGTGCCATTAAAAAACCACTCAATCGCTTCAAAGAAATTAGTCTTACCAGCATTATTTTGACCGACAAATATATTAAAATCGTCACAATCAAAATGAGCTTCGCCTATAGACCTGAAATTATTGATAGTTACTTTAGATATTTTCATCGTTCCCTGATTCCTTATTGAAACTTAACATTTTATTCAACGACACCATGTCGTATAACTCTGTCATATAACTCTTGCAATCAGAAATAACTTAAGATATTGATTGTATTAAACTAAATGCGCTTAACCAGATAAATCTATCAGTAAGATACACGACATCATGTCGTATATCCTACTCAACCCACTTCTGCTAACCAACTGATATTTAATACTTTTCTTGTATTTCATGACTTACCGCAAAAAATCAGCGACACATAAGCTAATGAAAAAAGCGACATCGGTCACTTACCCAGCACAAAGAAACCACAGAATTACACTCGCCGCATGGATTCTCGCCTGCACGGAAATGGTATTAAGCCATTGAATTATAATTAACTTACCTGGTTTTTGACATGTATCTTTAAAGCCGAAATGAGAAGTTCGATTCTCACCTCTCCCCCAGGGAAAAATTCAGGACGAATTTTTAGGTTGTCGGCGCCGGGAGCGCCTACAACCGACCCGGACCACACCAAAGAACAACAAGGCATTTCTGGGCACTCTAATGATATGGTCCGCCCCAACCTCACCCCTAGCGACGTCAGTGGCTAAGCTTGAGGAA
>NZ_JAUOQQ010000037.1:0-29008 GCF_030547675.1 Photobacterium sp. 2_MG-2023 | reverse complement strand
TTCACTGATAAATCTTTTATGACTGTATCATTGTCGAGTGCCCACACAGATTGCATGGTCAAATTGTTAAAGAGCGTCTGACATGGTCTTGGCTGTTAGCGCCGTTCTCCGTGTCAGTGAGGCGGCATTATAGAGAGTTCGCGCACCTTGGCAAGCATAAAATCACAAATAAATTTCAACAGGTCATATTTCGAACAAACCCTGCACTTAAGAGTAAAAAACAGCCAACACAAGCCAAAAAATACAGAAAAGCCTGCTATCGAGCAGGCTTTTCTTACTTTACGATTTTATTGGCTGGCAGAAATATGCTCATCCTTGGCGGCCAGCACAATTGGCTTATCAACCGTTAATTGCCCGGAAAGGATATCCTGCGCCAATGGGTTTTCAATGTATTGCTGGATTGCTCGTTTCAGCGGGCGAGCACCATATACAGGATCAAAACCTGCGCTTGCAATCAAATCCAACGCAGAATCTTCTACTTTCAGTTCAAAGCCTTTTTCTTCCAGTCGCTCGCTCAGGCGACCAATCTGAATTCGGGCGATATCTTTGATGTGCTTATCACCCAGAGGATGGAACACAACGGTTTCATCGACACGGTTAATGAACTCAGGGCGGAAGTGATGGCCCACGACGTCCATAACCAGATGTTTGATACCGGCATAATCAAGCTCACCAAAATGCTCCTGAATACGATCAGAACCCAGATTCGATGTCATGATGATAACGCTGTTACGGAAGTCGACTGTTCTGCCCTGCCCATCAGTAAGGCGACCATCATCGAGCACTTGCAGCAGAATGTTAAACACGTCCGGATGCGCCTTTTCTACTTCATCCAGCAGAATGACGGAATAAGGACGCCGGCGAACCGCTTCAGTCAGGTATCCGCCCTCTTCATAGCCAACATAACCCGGAGGTGCTCCAACAAGCCGGGCGACGGAGTGTTTCTCCATGAACTCTGACATATCAATACGCACCATGGCGTCATCACTGTCAAACATGAAGTTGGCCAGCGCTTTGCACAGTTCTGTTTTACCGACCCCTGTCGGACCCAGGAACAGGAATGATCCGATAGGCCGATTTGGATCAGATAATCCTGCCCGGCTGCGGCGAATAGCATTCGCCACTGAATTAACAGCTTCGTCCTGGCCTATGACCCGCTGATGCAGCGCTTCTTCCATCCGCAACAGCTTATCGCGCTCACCTTCCAGCATACGGGATACCGGTATACCGGTTTGACGTGACAGCACTTCGGCAATCTCAGCATCTGTGACACGATTTTTCAGCAGACTCATTTCCTGCATTTCTGCCTGGGCAGCCAGATCCAGTTGTTTCTCCAGTTCAGGTATCTTGCCGTATTGCAGCTCAGACATACGATTCAGATCCCCCGCACGCCGGGCAATCTCCATGTCGGTTCTCGCCTGTTCCAGCTCCGCTTTAATATGCTGAGTGCCAGACAACGCTGCTTTTTCTGCTTTCCAGACTTCTTCCAGTTCAGCGTACTCGTTCTCTTTGCCTTCCAGCTCTTCACTTAACACGGCCAGACGTTTCTGGCTGGCGTCGTCACTTTCTTTCGACAGCGCCTGTTGCTCAATTTTCAGCTGAATAATTCGGCGCTCAAGGCGATCCAGAGATTCCGGCTTCGAATCAATTTGCATACGGATACTGGAAGCGGCCTCATCGATAAGGTCAATCGCCTTATCTGGCAACTGGCGATCAGAGATATACCGGTGCGACAAGCTAGCCGCCGCGACAATCGCCGGATCGGTAATTTCTACATGATGATGCAGCGCATAACGCTCTTTCAGGCCACGTAAAATCGCGATGGTATCTTCAACATTCGGCTCTTCCACCAGCACTTTCTGGAAACGGCGCTCCAGCGCAGCATCCTTTTCTATAAACTGACGGTACTCGTCCAGTGTTGTTGCCCCGACACAATGAAGTTCACCGCGGGCCAACGCAGGTTTAAGCATGTTACCGGCATCCATGGCACCTTCACCTTTACCGGCACCAACCATGGTATGCAGCTCATCAATAAAGAGGATGACACTGCCCTCTTCCTGCGCCAGTTCGTTCAATACTGCTTTAAGGCGCTCTTCAAACTCGCCACGGTATTTAGCACCAGCAATCAATGCGCCCATATCCAAGGACAGCACACGCTTATTGCGCAGCCCTTCAGGCACTTCACCATTGACAATACGCTGGGCAAGACCTTCGACAATCGCCGTTTTACCCACCCCCGGCTCACCGATAAGGACAGGGTTGTTCTTTGTGCGGCGCTGCAAGACCTGAATAGTACGGCGGATTTCTTCATCGCGACCGATCACGGGATCCAGCTTGCCTTGCTCAGCGCGCTCGGTCAGATCTATGGTGAACTTTTCCAGCGCCTGACGATTTTCTTCGGCATTGGGATCATCGACTTTCTGACCACCGCGGATTTTCTCAATCGCCTGTTCAACTTTTTCAGCACTCAAACCAAACTTACGCAATAGCTCGCCCAGCGGGCCTTTGTCGTCCACCGCAGCCAGAATAAACAGCTCGGAAGAGATGTATTTATCTTTGCGTTTCTGAGCCAGCTTATCGCACATGTTAAACAGCACGCCCATACCATGGGACAACTGCACATCGCCGCCGATACCGCTGACTTTGGGTAAACGGTCGAGCTGTTCAGACAAACTGGAACGCAATTGGGTAATATCTACATTCAGCAGAGTCAGCAGCGGCCGCGTGGTACTGCTGTCCTGATTCATCAGTGCCATCATCAAATGCACAGGTTCGATATACTGATGGTCTCGTCCTAAAGCCAGCGACTGAGCATCAGAAATCGCTAATTGAAATTTGCTTGTAAACCGGTCAAGACGCATAAGTCCTCCACTCTAGATATGACCTTGTCATTATCTTGGTATATGGTTGCGCGCCTTGTGCTTTTCAAGCATAAATTGTGGGGATATCAGAAAGCGGCTCAAGGCCGCTGCATTGAAAGAGAGTAAGACAGAGGTTTATTTTTCCAGCCAGATTAAACTGGCCTGACGTCCGGTTACACCATCCCGGCGATAAGAAAAGAAACGGGAAGCGTCGCTGACAGTACACTCACTGCCACCGAAAACCTGAGTCACGCCCTGACGATGTAAACGCAATCGGGCCAACTGATAGATATCCGCCAGCCATTTTTCACCTTTTGGCTGGAATGCAGATTCCGCCGCCGGATCATCGGCCAGAAATTGCTCCCTGACTTCCCCGCCGACCTCAAAGGCTTGCGGCCCAATGGCCGGTCCCAGCCAGGCCAGTAATTGATCCGGTGCTTGAGCAAAACAAGTCACCGTTTGTTCAATAATACCGTCAGCCAAACCTCGCCATCCGGCATGCACGGCTCCCACCTGAGTGCCCTGACGATCGCACAGCAATACAGGTAAGCAATCTGCTGTCATCACAGTACAGGCTAATCCCAGCTGCCGGGTAATACTAGCATCCGCATGGGGAATGCCCACTAGCGGCTCATGCAGTGCCTGTACTATTGTGCTGTGGGTCTGCGACAACCAGGCAGGCGCATGCGCCAAACCCAGTTGTTGCTGCAGCCATTGACGATTATGTGACACAGCCGCCGGCGTATCGCCCACATGGTCCCCCAGATTGAGGCCAGCATAGACCCCCTGACTGATACCCCCGAAACGGGTGGTACTGATGGCTTTGACATTCGCAGGCGCTGGCCAGTCTGGGGTAATCAACATATCAGTAATCATCCTCTGGATGGTCAAGCTTGTCCTGACGCAGAGTCTCGACTAAAGCCACCATATCTTTCGGTGTCTCAGCATGCCATTCCATCAACTCACCGGTAATCGGGTGATCAAGCCGCAGCATACGAGCATGCAGAGCCTGACGATCAAAGGCACGAAGCGCGAGAATCACCTCCTGAGAGGCATTGCGTGGCGGGCGTGGGCGACCACCGTACAGAGTATCCCCCACCAAAGGGTGCGAAAGATACGCCATGTGAACACGAATCTGGTGGGTACGCCCTGTTTCCAGACGCAGCACCAGACTGGTGTGCTCACGAAAGTGCTCAGCGACACGATAATGCGTGATAGCCGGTTTGCCCAACTCATGTACCGCCATTGAAGTGCGCTTGGTAGAGTGACGGCCAATCGGCTTTTCAACCACACCACCACCGGTCATTTTGCCCATAGCAACCGCTTCATATTCACGAGTGATTTTGCGTTTTTGCAGCGCGCGAACCAGTCGGGTCTGAGCCTGAATCGTTTTCGCCACTACCATCAGACCCGTCGTGTCTTTATCAAGACGGTGCACAATACCGGCTCGCGGCACTTCGGCAAGAGACGGGCAGTGATGTAACAGTGCATTGAGCACAGTACCATCCGGCGTGCCTGCACCCGGGTGAACCACAAAATCACGTGGCTTGTTAATCACCAGCAGATGCTCATCTTCATAAACAATGTTGAGCGGAATGTCTTGCGCAATCCAGCGCTCTTCATCTTCAATCTCAGCCACAACAGTGAGCTTTTCACCGCCCATCATTTTAAGGCGGGGTTTAGTCACCACTGCGCCATTGACGCAGACGCTGCCATTGAGAATCCAGTCTTTAATCCGCGAACGGGAATAATCGGAAAACAGTTCAGCCAGAGCCTGATCAAGACGTTGACCAAGCTGGCTATCGTTTACTATGTTGCTTAACTCTATTTGCTGTGCCATAAAGAACTTTTTCAAAAAGCGTGAGACTAAAGCCTAAACGCTGCGTAAAATGACAGATATTAGTTGTCATTGTATCTGTTAACGGCGCTGACCGTAATGGATCACAGAAATAAATTATGACCAAGGAAACTGACGCCGCAATGAAACGCCTGATAATCACGACATTTCTTGCCGCCGCTATTGTGTCTGGTTGCTCCAGTACAGAGGAAGTGGTACCGGATATTCCGCCTTCTGAGCTGTACGGCAGTGCTCAGCAAGCCTTACAAAGTGGTAGCTGGGTAACAGCCATTGAACGATTAGAAGCACTGGATTCACGTTATCCGTTCGGCGCTTATTCGGAGCAGGTGCAGCTTGATCTGATTTACGCTTATTACAAGAACGATGATTTGGCCCTCGGCGAAGCAACCATAGACCGCTTTACCCGATTGAACCCGACCCATGAAAAAGCAGACTGGGTGCTCTATATGCGTGGCCTGACGCACATGGCCCAGGATCGTTCTTTCATGCACGATGTGTTTGATATTGATCGCCACGACAGGGATCCGGAACCGGCTCGCCAGGCCTTTCGTGACTTTAAGCGCCTGCTGGATCGCTACCCGGCCAGCCAGTATGCCGCAGATGCCAAAGCAAGACTGGTTTACCTGAAAAACCGTCTGGCCAATTATGAGTTAGCCGCTGCCGACTTTTATATCCGCCGTGAAGCCTGGGTGGCCGCTGTGAACCGCTGCCAGCAAATTCAGCGTCTGTATCCGGATACTGAAGCGGCCCGTCAATCGCTGCCGCTAATGCAAACCGCGTATGAAAAACTTGGCCTGGAAACGCCGGCCGAACATGCTCAGCGACTGATTGATCTCAATCCGGTTTGATCCTAAGACAGATAAAACGACAAACGGCAGCCAGATGGCTGCCGTTTTTTATTCTCGCAGATGACTGCACTCAATCTAATTTCAGCGGGTCCTGATCATTCATGACGAAACACTCTGCTTCAGGCCGAAAAACGCCCCTGAGCAGCACTGGCCGCCAGTCATCAACTCACTCCATACTGCCGCATTCATAATGCCCTCGACAAGGGGTTTTTAGTCATTTTCTTGTCACAAAGCAGAACAAGTCACAGAAATAAATTGGTGAATTATTTTACTTATCAAAGTTGATCCAGATCACTTTATTCACGCTTGAGAAGAGTAATCTGAAGTTAACCCACCAAGGGGTAGCAAAACAGGAGAGAGACTATGCAAGTAGAAGTCACAGGCAAAAACATTGATGTCACCCCTGCTATCCGTGAGCGCATTGAAGAGAAATTCAGTAAGTTAGAGCGCTTTCAAGTCCCGCTGATCGGCAAACATGCTGTTATCAGCCAAGAACCTAACCGGCACTTCAAGGTGGAAGCAACAGCCGGCATTCCAGGGGGGAACATTGTGGCATCCTCTGAACAGGAAAACATGTACGCCGCCATTAAAGACATGTATCAGAAACTGGAGCGACAGCTGAGCAAGCAATCACACAAATCGGAAGCCCGTCGAGCCAGTCACAGCCAGAAGCCTGTATTGACTGAAGCCGAAATCGCAGAAGAAGAAGACTTCGAAGCCTGAACCCTTCCTATCAAGCCCTGCCACATGGCGGGGCTTTTTATTCTTGACAAGATCACCGACTCGCCATAGGGTGATTCCTAGACAATATTTAGCCAGCATATTCACGAGACTGACTGACACATGATTCAATACGCACTGTTTTTCTTTCACTTCTTTTTTCGCTCACCTTAAGTGGGGGCTATCGTTACGCAAGAAAGCAGCGAAAGACGAACAGCAAGCCTCCCAATCGGGGGGCTTTTTTGTAAGCATAACTATAAAATACGCACAGACAGGAAACCAGAATGACCAAAAGCTATCACTCACTGGACGAGATCCGAACCCATGTCACTCGGATAGACAATGAAATTCTGGCACTACTGGCAGAACGGCGTCAGCTGAGCCTGGAAGTCGCCAAAAGCAAAATCAAAACCACCAAACCTGTCAGGGATCAGGAAAGAGAGCAAGCACTGTTACTGAGACTGATTGATCAAGGCAACCAACACCAACTGGATGCCAACTATGTCACTCAGATCTTTCATACCATTATTGAAGACTCAGTGCTTTTCCAGCAGGCTTATCTGCAAAAGCTGACCAACCCCGACAGCCTTCAGCCTGTGGTTCGCGTGTCTTTTCTGGGTGCCAAAGGATCGTATTCCAACCTGGCCAGCCGTCAGTACTTCAGCCGGAAGCAAACCAAACTGGTT
The DNA here is from genome assembly GCF_030547675.1 of Photobacterium sp. 2_MG-2023. NCBI lineage: Bacteria > Pseudomonadati > Pseudomonadota > Gammaproteobacteria > Vibrionales > Vibrionaceae > Photobacterium > Photobacterium sp. 2_MG-2023. The sequence goes on along the minus strand of NZ_JAUOQQ010000037.1, from coordinate 22,035 downwards.
GAGATGAGCTGTTCCAATTTCCGTGATGTGGTCAATGTAGTAGAAACCGGTCAGGCTGACTACGGTGTCCTGCCGATTGAAAACACCAGCTCAGGTTCGATTAACGAAGTTTACGATTTGCTGCAGCACACCAGTTTGTCGATTGTGGGCGAAATTACCCAGCCGATTGAACACTGTCTGCTGACAGCCGTTCCGACCTCGCTGGATAAAATTGATACCCTGTATTCCCATCCGCAACCCCACCAGCAATGCAGTGAGTACCTTCGCACTATGGGCGACATCAGGCAGGAATATACATCCAGCACTGCCGATGCCATGCAGCAGGTCGCCGAACTCAAACAGCCGAATGTCGCCGCCATTGGCAATGCGTCCAGCGGTGAGCTGTATGGCTTAACCCCGCTGAAAACCGGTATTGCCAACCAGCAGGAAAACTTTACCCGTTTTATTGTCGTTGCCCGGAAAGCTGTCGATGTCACGCCGCTGATCCCGGCCAAGACCACACTCATCATGTCGACCGGCCAGAAACCCGGCTCACTGGTTGAATGCCTGCTGGTTCTGCGCAATCTCAACATCAATATGGCGAAACTGGAGTCACGACCCGTGATCGGCAATCCATGGGAAGAAATGTTCTATGTCGATGTTGAAACGAATTTGAAGTCCGAGGCCATGCAGCAAGCTCTCGAAGAACTGACACGACTGACTAAATTTATCAAGGTGTTAGGCTGTTATCCCAGCGAAAACGTCAAACCGACCGAAGTCGATTACCTGGAAGAATAAACACAGCAAGGCCAGCAAAAGCTGGCCTTCTTTTTATATTAGTAGCAACGATTATGCAGACAAAAACGAAGCGAATTAACCTCTGTGAGTCGCATCGTTCGCTTGCCGTAACAACGACTGGCTTTCTTTCAAAAAGCGTCCGGCGTAGTCACCAAACCAGCTTTCCACCTGATCAAATGCCTGCTTGAACGCGGCTTTATCTTTGTTTTCCAGAATAGCGATAGCATCACCAAAGCGCTGGTGAAAACGCTTAATCATGGCCAGATTTTGCGGCGAAGACATGATGATATCCGCATAGAGCTGCCCGTCCTGTGCAAACAGCCGCCCGACCATCGCCAGTTCCAGGCGGTAAATCGGTGAGCTGAGCGACAACAGCTGATCAAGACGCGGATCTTCTTCAGCCAGGTGAACACCATACACAAACGACGTGAAATGCCGCAGTGCCTGAATCAGGGTCATCCCCTGATCATGTTCGATGGCACTGATCCGGTTCAGGCTTGCTCCCCAGATCTGGATCTGCTCCAGCAGCCACTGGTAGCTTTCCGGGTTACGGCCGTCACAGTAAACCACCACTTGTTTAGCCAGGCTGCTGATATCCGGTCCGAACATGGGATGCAGCCCTACTACAGGTCCCTGATGCGCTTCCAGCATTGTCTGAACAGGTTCGCTCTTAATCGAAGTCAGATCAGCCAGAATGCAATCATCCGGCAGCTTAGGCAGACGACGGATCACCTGTTCGGTCAGATGAATCGGTACGGTCACCACAACCATGCCGGCATCTTTTAGCAATTCATCCGCTTTGTCCCAATCCTGACTACCCAGGGTACGTACCTGATAACCCGACAGCTCAAACAGACGACAGAACAGACGGCCCAACTGACCATGACCACCAACGACAACGATCGGACGCAATTCAGGCTTCAGACATTTAAAACCTGAATCATTTTCACTGGCATAAGATTCACGCATGGTGCGGCGCAGAATATCTTCAATCAGATCGGGCGGTACGCCCTGATCTGCCGCTTCCTGTCGCCGTGATGCCAGCATGGCAGCTTCACGATCCGGGGCATAAATCGGCAGACCGTGCTGGCTTTTTACATGGCCGACTTCTTCGACCAAAGCCAGACGGCGCGCCAACAGCGCAACCATCTGCTTATCGACTTCATCAATTTGATCTCGTAGTGTGCTCAGTTCCGCAACCATTCGACTCTTATTCCATTATTTAATACGTTGTTGTAGGAAAGGGGTTAATTCCTGACGAGCGCGGCGCAGCAGGCTTTCGGTATCTTCCCAGTTAATACAGGCGTCTGTGATAGAGACGCCGTACGCCATTTCGCTGCGATCCAGATCAGCACTCTGATTGCCGCCGTTGAGATGGCTTTCCAGCATCAGGCCAATGACGGAATGATTCCCTTCCCGGATCTGATGGATCACATCTTCGGCAACCAGTGGCTGACGGCGGTAATCCTTGCGAGAGTTGGCATGGGAACAGTCTACCATTAAGGCCGGGTTGAGACCCGCCGACTCCATCTCAGTTTCGCATTCGGAAACCGACACTGAATCGTAGTTGGTCTGCTTACCACCACGAAGAATAACATGGCCATCCGGGTTGCCCTGAGTGTTCAGCAAAGCCACCTGACCTTCCCGGTTAATCCCCATGAAACGGTGGCCGGAAGCGGCCGCCTGCATGGCATTGATGGCTGTTCCCAGGCTGCCATCGGTGCCATTTTTGAAACCAACCGGCATAGAAAGACCGCTGGCCATTTCACGGTGGGTCTGCGACTCAGTGGTGCGCGCGCCAATGGCTGCCCAGCTGAACAAATCGCCTATGTATTGCGGGCTGATAGGATCCAGCGCTTCTGTTGCCAGAGGAATACCCATTTCCACCAGATCGATCAGTAACTGGCGTGCTATATGTAACCCTTCTTCAATCTCGAAAGTGCCATCCAGATGCGGGTCGTTAATCAAGCCCTTCCAACCGACAGTCGTCCGCGGTTTTTCAAAGTACACTCGCATGACAAGGTACAGCTGATCGTCAACTTCAGCAGCCAGTTCTTTAAATCGGCGGGCATAATCTTTTGCCGCTTCGACGTCATGAATAGAACAAGGGCCGCAGACAACCAGTAAACGGTGATCCCGCTTATGGATAATGTCGGCTACGGTTTTACGCGATTGTTCGATGAAAGACAGCGCTGATTCACTGACAGGCAATTTATCTTTTAACTGTTGCGGCGTAATAAGGACTTGTTCATCCTGAATATGGACATTATTCAACACATCTTTCTGCATAGGGCCATCCTGATCTTGCCACACCTGGGCGTAAAGTTTTAGTTACAACAGGATTTCCCCTGTCAATACACAGACAATAACAACTGGATTTTTATGGGGCAATAGCCTGTAAAGAAAAAATACCATTCGTAAATAATTATTTACACTCACGTATATTATTGCCTTTCATGCAAAGACAGCTACCATAAACATCCATTTAGCTTATTCCGATACCGCCATGGAACTCATCCTGTCTCTGCTGCAACAGCTTAGTGTTTACCTGGTTTTGGCTTACCTGTTAAGCAAGACACCGCTGTTTATGCCTATTACTACGGTATCTGGCCGTTTATCACAACGTTTTGCCTGCTATGTGCTGTTTTCTCTTTTCTGTATTTTAGGCACTTATTTTGGACTCCACATAGAAGATGCCATTGCCAATACCCGGGCAATCGGTGCTGTCATGGGAGGGCTGCTGGGCGGCCCGGTGGTCGGCTTTGCCGTAGGTTTGACCGGCGGTATGCACCGCTACAGCATGGGCGGATTTACTGATGTCGCCTGTGCCATCTCCACCACGGTTGAAGGGCTGATCGGCGGCATCATGCACAGCTATTTTGTCCGCCGCAGTAACTTTGATGCGATTTTCCGGCCGCTGACAGTGTTCGCCATTACCCTGGTTGCGGAGATCCTGCAGATGCTGATCATCCTGGCGGTGGCCGAGCCTTTTGATAAAGCCTACAGCCTGGTCAGTGCCATTGCTCTGCCTATGGTCATCGCCAACTCAGTGGGCGCCGCCCTGTTCATGAGCATTATCCGCGATAAAAAAACCATTTATGAAAAATACTCCGCCGCGTTTTCCAGCCGGGCACTGAAAATAGCCCAGCGATCTGTGGGAATACTCAGCCAGGGGTTTAATCAGGAAAACTCCAAACAGATCGCCCGTATCGTTTACGAAGAAACCGGGGTCGGTGCGGTTTCGATTACAGACAGAGACAAGATTCTTGCCTTCATTGGTATCGGAGATGATCACCATCTGCCTGGCACTCCGATTTCATCCAAGCATACTAAGCAGGCCATAGATAACTGCGAGCTGGTCTATGCCGACGGTTATGAAGTGCCCTACTGCTGCTCACTCTACGACAAGTGCAAATTAGGCTCTGCGCTGGTGATCCCCTTAATTGGCGGCAACCATGAGGTGATAGGTACCATTAAACTCTATGAGCCCAAGCATAAGTTGTTTTCCACCATCAATCTGACGCTGGGAGAAGGCATTGCCAAACTCTTGTCGAACCAGATCCTGACAGGGCGCTATAACCGCCAGCAAACCCTGCTGACTCAGGCAGAGCTGCGCCTGTTGCAGGCACAGGTGAATCCGCACTTTCTGTTCAATGCGCTGAACACTATCAATGCGGTTATCCGCCGTGATCCTGATAAAGCCAGGCAGCTAATTCAGCATTTGTCACAGTTTTTCCGGCGCAATCTGAAACAGAATATAGAAACTGTCACCCTGGAAGAAGAATTGCAGCACGTGCATGCCTATCTGGAAATTGAACGTGCCCGGTTTGCCGACCGGCTGCAGGTTGAAGTCAACATTGATGATGCATTATTGAATATCACTATTCCGACGTTTACGCTGCAGCCATTAGTGGAAAATGCCATCAAGCATGGTACGTCTAATTTGCTGGCAAGCGGTAAACTGACGATCAACGCGTGTCAGAATGATGAGCGTATTGTGTTAGAAGTCCGCGATAATGCAGGCTTGTATCAGCCCGTTGGCGAAGAGAGCGGTCTGGGCATGAAAATTGTCGATAAACGATTGAAAAACCGCTATGGCAAAGAATACGGCCTGCAGATGAGCTGGGAAGCCAATCAATGGACACTGGCCACCATTACGCTGCCAAAGGAGAACGGACAACCATGATCAAGGCGCTTGTCATAGACGATGAACCCTATGCCCGTGAGGAGCTGATTGAGCTGCTGCATGACAGCGGCGACATCGAAATCATAGGCAGCGGTGCCAACGCCATCGAAGGGTTGAAGATGATTAATCTGCTCAAGCCCGAAGTGGTGTTTCTGGATATCCAGATGCCGCAAATCACAGGAATCGAACTGCTGAGCATGCTGGATCCGGACACTATGCCCAAAATTGTTTTTGTGACGGCATATGACGACTACGCCATCAAAGCGTTTGAAGATAATGCCTTTGATTACCTGTTAAAACCGGTTGAACCCGCAAGGCTCGACAAAACCCTGGCCAAGCTGAAGCGTGAGCTGCGCCAGCCTGATTACACCCCTTTGATCAGCGAAATGCTCGAACTTATTCCGTGCAGTGGTCATAACCGCATCTTGCTGCTCAGCCCGGCAGATATCGAACTGGCGCATTCTGATTTATCGGGTGTGCACATAGTCACCAAAGACACTAAGGCAACCACACAACTGACCCTTAAAGTGCTGGAAGAAAAAACCCCGCTCATCCGCTGCCATCGCCAGTATCTGGTCCACCCGCAGGCGATTCGTGAGATCAAACTGCTGGATAACGGATTGGCAGAAATCACAACCCAGCATGGTCAGCAGGTCCCGGTCAGCCGGCGTTACCTGAAAGAAATCAAAGATCGCTACGGGCTGAGCTGACCAATAATCAGGGGCAGTTGCATTTCGCTCTGCCTGCTCCTCGCTTTATCCGCTCAACAATGGCCACTTTAGCGCCTGACCACTCAGGTTCACAGACAACCGCTCCGTCCCAGTTGCCGCCACTCAACCTCTTTATCGACCACTCAATAACGTCATACCGCCACTCAGCCTTTTAGGCCGTGTGTCTTTGCCGCAACCGGTTAAGATGCAAGCCTTGATAAAAGATTAAATAACCCTACTACCTACCTACACTGAGAGAGGCACAGATATGGCCTGGTTTCTGATTTGCGTGGCTGCTTTGATTGGCGGTTACTTTATTTACGGTACCTTTATTGAAAAACTTTTCGGCATTAACGAAAAGCGCCAGACACCCGCCTACACCATGCAGGACGGCGTTGACTATGTGCCGATGTCCAAGAAAAAAGTGTACCTGGTACAGCTGCTGAACATTGCCGGTGTTGGCCCTATTTTTGGTCCAATCATGGGCGCACTTTACGGTCCGGCGGCCATGCTGTGGATTGTCCTGGGCTGTATCTTTGCCGGTGCCGTGCACGACTATTTCTCAGGCATGCTATCGGTGCGTAATGGCGGCGCCTCAGTACCGACGCTGTCCGGTCGTTATCTGGGCAATGGCGCCAAACACTTTATGAACATCTTTGCCATTGTGCTGCTGCTGCTGGTCGGCGTGGTCTTTGTTTCTGCCCCGGCAGGTATGATCACCAACCTGGTCAACGAGCAAACCGACATGACGGTCTCTATGGGATCCATGGTCGCTATCATCTTTGCTTACTACATCATCGCCACCATAGTACCGGTTGATAAGATCATCGGCCGCTTCTATCCGCTGTTCGGCTTCCTGCTGATCTTCATGTCGGTTGGCCTGATCACTGCTATTGCTGTTTCCAGCGAATACACCCTGCTGGGCGACTATGAAGTCAGCCAGATGTTCACCAACATGAACCCGAATGACCTGCCATTGTGGCCAGCCCTGTTCATCACCATTGCCTGTGGCGCTATCTCTGGCTTCCACGCGACTCAGTCGCCACTGATGGCGCGTTGCATGGAAAATGAGAAAAACGGCCGCTTCATTTTCTACGGCGCCATGATAGGTGAAGGCGTGATTGCTTTGATCTGGTGTGCGCTGGCACTGTCTTTCTTCGGCTCGGTGGAAAACCTGTCTGATGCAGTGGCCAACGGTGGCCCGGGTAACGTAGTTTACAGCGCATCCTTTGGCTTGCTGGGCGTTGTCGGCGGTGTGGTCGCCTTCCTGGGTGTCGTGATTCTGCCAATTACCTCCGGTGATACAGCGTTCCGTTCTAGCCGCCTGATTCTGGCTGAATACTTCAACATGGAGCAAAAGAGTCTGCGTAACCGCCTGCTGATGGCTGTTCCTCTGTTTGTTATCGGTGGCATTCTGACTCAGGTCGACTTCGGGATTATCTGGCGTTACTTCGGATTTGCTAACCAGACCACAGCTGTCATGATGCTGTGGACAGCTTCCGCTTACCTGTTGCGCCACAACAAGCTGCATTGGGTAACCACAGTACCGGCTATTTTCATGACCACAGTCGTGATCACCTTTATTCTGAACAACAGTACACTGGGCTTCGGTCTGCCTATGATGATCTCGACTGTCATCGGCCTGATTGCGACACTTGGCATCACTGTGTATGTCATTGTGAAGTCAAAAGGTAAAGGCGATATCGATCTGGATGAAAAAGAGAATGAAAGCAAAGGCAAGCTGGAAACGGCTTAATCTTGTGCTTCGGTGAAAACCAGCCTCCGGGCTGGTTTTTTTTTATCCCCCTCTCCCGTTCACGCTTTTTTCTTCAGTTCCCTTCCTCTGCCTGTATATACTCGACACACAACCCGGTTCAGGAGTCATACAGTGAGCACCCTCAAAACCCGTCCTACCCAAGCCAGTGTCACCGACTTTATAGAAGGGCTCAGTGACAGCCAGCAACAGGAAGACAGCCGTCAGCTCCTGACACTCTTGAGCGGGCTGAGCGGTAAAGACGCGGTGCTGTGGGGAGACAGCCTGGTTGGCTTTGGTACCTACTTTTACAGCAACACCGCCGGCAAGCACTTCAGCTGGCCGATGGTCGCCTTCTCACCCCGTAAAGGTAAACTAACGCTGTATTTCATGCTGGGCTTTGCCGCTCATCAGGATCAGCTCAGGCAACTAGGCCAACATAAGCTGGGAAAATCCTGTCTGTATATCAAACGCCTGGACGATATCGACCTGTCAGTGCTGAGAGCGATGCTGAGCCAGCATATTGAGATGATGAAGCAAAAGTACCAGTGTGAATAAGACGGCATGACGGTACACTGCCGATCTGTGGTTACAGGTTTGTGCACAACAAAAAAAAGGCCCGCCAAATTGGCGGGCCTCTCAATACGCGTCTTTCGTGTCGCGTTCTTATTTTCTGGTCAGCTTCTCTTTGATACGAGCCGCTTTACCTGAACGCTCACGCAGGTAGTACAACTTGGCACGACGTACTGCACCGCGACGCTTAACAGTAATGCTGTCTACGATTGGAGAGTGAGCCTGGAATGCACGCTCAACACCTTCACCGTTAGAAATCTTACGAACAGTGAAAGCAGAGTGCAGACCACGGTTACGCTTGGCGATAACAACACCTTCGAACGCCTGCAGACGCTCACGGTCACCCTCTTTTACCTTAACCTGAACAACAACAGTGTCACCTGGTGCGAATTCAGGCAGGTCATTTTTCATTTGCTCTTGCTCAAGAGCTTTGATGATATTACTCATTGGTATATACCCTAGAATAAACTGATACTAAATTAACTCATGGCTTGCCGATGTTCGCGAATAAACTCCGCTAGCAAGCTCTCCTGATCGTCAGTCAGAGCTAGGTTTTCCAGGAGCTCTGGTCTTCTCAGCCAGGTACGGCCCAGCGATTGTTTCAATCGCCAGCGGCTAATGTCCTTGTGGTTACCAGACAAGAGTACCGGAGGTACGGCTTGTCCATCTAACACTTCAGGACGCGTGTAATGCGGGCAGTCCAGCAAGCCATTGGCAAAAGAATCTTCTTCTGCTGACGCAAAGTCGCCCAGAACGCCCGGTACAAACCGCACGACTGCATCAACTAAGGTCATGGCTGGCAGCTCACCACCCGTCAGCACAAAATCCCCGATAGACCATTCTTCGTCTACCTCTTGTTGGATAATGCGCTCATCTACCCCTTCATACCGGCCACAGATCAGAATCAGATTCTCGTTCTGTGCCAGTTCCTCAACACCTGTCTGATCGAGCTTACGGCCCTGAGGAGAGAGGTAAATCACTTTCGCCTGGCCTTTAGCAGACGTTTTGGCAGCATGAATGGCATCGCGCAAAGGCTGCACCATCATCAGCATACCAGGTCCGCCACCATAAGGTCGGTCATCGACCGTACGGTGCTTATCGTGAGTAAAGTCGCGGGGATTCCACGTCTCTACAGTCACTAGGCCTTTTTTTACCGCCTGACCTGTTACCCCAAACTCAGTAATAGCCCGGAACATTTCAGGGAATAGGCTAATTATTCCTACCCGCATGGTTCTTTACGCTCTTACTGAAGGGTTAAAATCCAGGATCCCAGTCAACTTCGATCCGTTGAGCAGTGCGATCAATCGACTTGATGACCTGCTCATCGAGGAACGGAATTAAACGTTCCTTCTGTCCAAAAGCATCTTTAAGGTTGGCTTTAACCACTAAGACGTCATTAGAACCGGTTTCCAGGATGTCCGTTACTTTACCCAGGTCGTAACCTTGGGTTGTCACAACAGCCATGCCCATCAGTTCGCGCCAGTAGAATTCTTCATCTGACAGCGCCGGTAATTGTTCAGCAGGTACGTTGATCTCCGCGTTGGTCATGACCTGAGCATCCTCTCGGATATCCAGACCCTGCAACTTGGCAACTAACCCCTGACCATGACGTTTCCATGCTTCCACATGGAAGGTCTGCCATTCACCTTTCATCTTTATCAGCCATGGCTGATAAGCGAAAATGCTCTCGGCTTGTTCTGTGTAGGAAAAAACTTTGAGCCACCCTTTGATACCGTAAGTGGCACCGATTTTACCGACAACAACTTGGTCTTGGTTGTGTGAACTCATTGCTTCTCTGCTACCCATTAACCAATCTTAAGCAGCTGCTTTAGCAGCGTCTTTGATCAGTTTAGCTGCGCGGTCAGATACAGTTGCACCTTGACCAACCCAGTGATTTACACGGTCCAGGTCCAGACGCAGACGTTCTTCCTGACCAGTAGCTAGCGGGTTAAAGAAACCTACACGCTCGATGTTACGACCGTCGCGCGCAGCGCGGCTGTCAGCAACAACGATGTGATAAAATGGACGCTTTTTCGCGCCGTGACGTGCCAAACGAATGGTTACCATATCGTCCTCTTTGCATTACTGTAAATAAAAGTGGCCCCGCCATAAAAACGGGGCCCGTGCCAAATAAAGCCTCGGAATTTTACTCTTTCAACCCGCGAATGCAACTGCTTTAGCTACTTTTTCACCAGTAAAATCACCAGCCGAGACCAAAAAACAAGCAATTGAAGCAATTAGCGCCCAGGGAACATGCCGCCACCCGGCATCATGCCTTTCATATTGCGCATCATGTTCTTCATACCGCCCTTCTGCATTTTCTTCATCATCTTTTGCATTTGGGTAAATTGCTTCAGCAAACGGTTGACGTCCTGTACCTGAGTACCGGAACCGGCAGCAATACGTTTCTTGCGCGAACCTTTAATCAACTCCGGGCGCTCACGCTCTTTCGAGGTCATGGAGTTAATGATAGCTTCCATCTGGACAAAGATTTTATCATCGACCTGGTCTTTGATATTGCCGGGCAACTGGGACATGCCGGGCAGCTTATCCATCATGCCCATCATACCGCCCATGTTCTTCATCTGCTGAAGCTGTCCACGGAAGTCTTCTAAATCAAAGCCTTTCTTCTCTTTGAATTTCTTCGCGAGCTGCTCGGCTTTTTCCTTATCAACGTTACGTTCCAGATCTTCAATCAGCGACAGGACATCACCCATCCCCAGAATACGGGACGCCACACGATCAGGGTGGAAAGGCTCCAGCGCATCAGTCTTCTCACCGACACCCAGGAACTTGATAGGCTTACCGGTAATATGACGCACCGACAGCGCAGCACCACCACGGGCATCACCGTCGACCTTGGTCAGAATCACACCGGTCAGCGGTAACGCCTCGTTAAAGGCTTTGGCGGTATTGGCCGCATCCTGGCCCGTCATGGCATCGACCACAAACAGGGTTTCTACCGGATTCGCTATTTTATGAACGGCCTTGATTTCGTCCATCATGGCTTCATCGACATGCAGACGGCCTGCGGTATCGACAATCACCACATCATAGAATTTGCGCTTACCGTGCTCGATAGCCGCCTGGGCAATCGCCACCGGTTTTTGATCCGGGCTGGACGGAAAGAAATCAATACCGATATCAGATGCCAGTGTTTCCAGCTGCTTGATAGCGGCAGGACGGTATACGTCGGCGGAAACAACCAGTACCTTCTTTTTATTACGTTCTTTGAGCAGTTTACCCAGCTTACCCACACTGGTGGTTTTACCGGCACCCTGCAAACCCGCCATCAGGATGACCGCAGGTGGCTGGCTGGCTAAATCCAGTGCTTCGTTGGTGTCGCCCATGACGGCTTCTAATTCCGCCTGAACGATTTTGATAAATTCCTGGCCTGGCGTCAGGCTCTTAGAGACTTCAGTTCCGACAGCGCGTTCTTTCACCCGCTTGACGAAATCACGGACAACCGGCAGCGCGACATCCGCCTCAAGCAATGCCATGCGCACTTCACGCAGGGTATCTTTAATGTTGTCTTCAGTCAGACGGCCACGGCCGCTGATATTTTTCAGCGTTGACGACAAACGCTCGGTTAAATTGTCAAACATGTGTGACTCGCTCGTTACGCACTCATTTCGTGCCAGTATACCGCAATCAGTGACCCGGTTTCATGCCATACGTGCAGCCTGTGACAGAATTCTTGTCATTTCTGCCGCGCAGCACCAACAGAGATTCCTGCTGAAATCGCTGAAACAGACCGCAAAGTGCGCTCTGTCCCACACGATTGTTCCCTTTGTATCATTGTCGTGCTATCCGTTCACAAGGTATACTCACCAGTTCGAATTCACGATCCTTACAGGTGTTATGGACATATTGATTGCCTTTACTGCTGCTGGTTTTTATCTGCTTGCGCTGGCATTTATTGTGCCTGGGCTCAGCCATAATAATGGCATAAAAGCCCGGCCAGTGCTGATCAGTGCCACAGTGGCGATCATCCTGCATGTGGTGTTCCTGAAAGATCTGATTCTGGGGGGCGTCGGCCAGAATCTGAGTATATTAAATGTCGCCTCGCTCATCAGTCTGATTATCGCCGTCATCACCACCCTGGCCATGGTCAAAATGCGGATATGGTTTCTGCTGCCTGTGATTTACAGCTTTGCCGCCATTAACCTTGCCGCGGCGGCTGTATTACCAGGTGGTTTCATTACGCATCTGGAGGCGCATCCTCAAATCCTGTTACATATTTCTCTGGCGCTATTTGCCTACTCAACCCTGATGATCGCTACACTGTACGCGATTCAGCTGGCGTGGCTGGACTATAAGCTCAAACACAAAAAACTGGCTTTTAACCCTAATCTGCCGCCCTTGATGCTGGTTGAACGGCAGTTGTTTAAAATCATTCTGGTCGGTCACATACTGCTGACTATCACGCTGATCACTGGCTTTATTTTTCTGCAGGATATGTTTGCCCAGGGCAAAACACACAAAGCGGTACTCTCCATTCTGGCCTGGGGGGTCTACAGCGTTCTGCTCTGGGGCCATTACCGGATGGGCTGGCGGGGTAAAAAAGTCGTCTGGTTCAGCCTGATTGGCGCTTTTCTGCTGACTCTGGCCTACTTCGGCAGCCGTTTTGTCAAAGAAATCATCATTGGCAGCTAATGACAATTTAATAAACACTATCCATGCTTAAGCATGATTAATCCTGGCTGGGTCTTTAGCGTCTTAACAACCCACCCTTGACACCTTTACTCATATTCAGTACAGAGTACACATCCACAGCGATACAAGGAACTGACTTTTTGGACGATATATCCACGGGAGCTTTATTCTCCCTTCTGGTATTACTACTCCTGATTTCCGGATATTTCTCCGGCTCTGAAACCGGCATGATGTCGATAAACCGCTACAAACTGCGCCACTTGGCAAGCCAGGGCCATCGCGGAGCTAAGCGGGTTGAAAAACTGCTCAACCGACCTGACCGTCTGATCGGTCTGATTCTGATCGGCAACAACCTGGTAAACATCCTTGCCTCTGCCATCGCGACGATTTTAGGTATGCGCCTGTACGGCGATCTGGGTGTGGCTATCGCCACCGGCGCGCTGACTATGGCTGTACTGGTGTTTGCCGAAGTTACACCGAAAACCCTGGCCGCGCTGTACCCTGAAAAAGTGGCTTATTCCAGCAGTATCCTGTTACGGATACTCATGAAACTGCTGTATCCGCTGGTCTGGTTTGTCAACGGCATCACCAACAGTTTCCTGCGGCTGCTCGGCATGCGTGTCGACAATATGAACGATGCCACCCTGAGTTCGGAAGAATTGCGCACTGTGGTCAATGAAGCGGGCAGCCTGATCCCCCGCCGCCACCAGGACATGTTGTTATCGATTCTGGATCTGGAAAACGTCACAGTGGAAGATTTGATGGTCCCGCGTAATGAAATTGTCGGTATCAATATCAATGACGACTGGAAATCCATTGTCCGCCAGCTCAGCCATGCCGCTCACGGCCGAATCGTCCTGTATCGGGACAACATCGATGAAGTCGTTGGTATGCTGCGAGTCAGAGAAGCTTACCGCCTGATGATGGATAAAAACGATTTCAGCAAAGAAAATCTGCTGCGTGCTGCTGACAAAGTGTATTTCATTCCGGAAGGCACGCCGCTCAATATCCAGCTGTTGAAGTTCCAGCGCCGCAAAGAGCGCATCGGCCTGATTGTAGATGAATACGGCGATATTCAGGGTCTGATCACCCTGGAAGACATTCTGGAAGAGATAGTGGGGGAATTCACCACCTCCATCTCTCCGACCTTAGCCGAAGAGATCACCCCGCAAAGTGACGGCAGTTTGCTGATTGAAGGCACAGCCAATATCCGTGAGCTGAACAAGAGCCTGAACTGGGATTTGCCGACTGACGGCCCCAGAACCCTGAACGGCCTGATTCTGGAGCATCTGGAAGATATCCCGGACAGTATCCTTAGCGTGTCAGTGGCCGGTTATCAGATGGAGATAGTGGAAATCTCCGATAACATGATCAAACTGGTCAAAATCCTGCCGGCCCAGTTGCAAAAAACCGGTTAACCCAGCGTCCTAAATCAGCGCCGTCACAGGCGGTGGTTTGGGGGTGACAATAAAAAACCACCGGCATTACCGGTGGTTTTTTTGTGTCGATGCAAAGTCAGTAAACGCTTACTTTACTTTCAATTCCTGCAACATACTGTCTGGCAGAGCTAACTCTTGGTTTTTATTCACATCAATGCCGCGATCCAGAATATCCTGCGCGATCTGTTTGGCTTCGTCCAGTGAGTGCATGCTGTAAGTACCACACTGGTATTCATTCAGTTCAGGAATCTGCTCCTGTGAAGCCACTTTCAGCACATCTTCCATCGCTGCACGCCAGCTGTCTGCCACTTGCTGTTCATCAGGCTCACCGATCAGGCTCATATAAAAACCGGTACGGCAACCCATTGGTGACAGGTCGATGATTTCCACTGCCCCGGAGTTCAGATGAGCCCGCATGAAACCGGCAAACAAATGCTCCAGGGTGTGAATACCGCGCTCGGAGAGGATTTCCTGATTGGGGCGACAGAAACGCAGGTCAAACACAGTAATAGTGTCGCCCTTTGGTGTCTGCATTGTTTTAGCAACACGCACAGCCGGTGCATGCATCTTGGTGTGGTCGACGGTAAAACTATCTAATAATGGCATGGTGTCCTTCTCCTTTGCCTGTCGTGTCGTAGCCTGGCAGTCCCTTCCGCTCAGAACGGCCACCAGCTGCGGTTATCTTCCAATTCCTGCCGGCATTGCTTCAATTGCCAGCCATACGATTTCGCCTGCTGATCCACTTTACGGGACACTTGCAGCAGAGTCGGCTTATGGCGATAAGTTCCGCGGCTATAGCCACCTCGCCCTTCATGATAGGCCAAATACTGGTTATAAGCATCCCACTTGGATATCCCCAGTTGCCGCTGTGTTTCATCGGTATACCAGCCGATAAACATCAGTGCATCATCAAAACTGGTACGTGAACTCCAGCTACCGGTCGCGCGCTGGTAATCTTCCCAGGCAGGATCTTGTGCCTGCGCATAGCCATAGGCGCTGCTGCTGCGGAACCAGGGTATCACACCCCACACATAGGGACGGGGAGGACGGGCATCATGACGGAAAGCGCTTTCCTGGCGCACAAAGGCCATAGCAACCTGAATGGGCGTCCCCCAGCGCTTTTCCATGTCGAGCGCGTCCTGATACCAGTCGGGGTTCTCACGGAAAATGTCACATAAGTTTGATTGATTTTGGGGCGGAGGTGTTGCGCAACCGGTTGTTATTAAAACCAACAATATCAGCGCCAACCCTTTTGTTGTTGCCAAAAGCATTTTTCACTCCCTGAATTGGAACCAAAGTGAAAACGGCAGGTCTGATATTATGACTGGCAGTGCAAACTGTCGTCATCCCTGCGAAATTGTAATTTTATTGGGCAGCAAGGTCGCTGCCCGTTTTTTTATCTCTGCTGTTACGCTTTCTTAAACGGATTTTGTTGCAGATCCGCAAAATAATCAGCCAGAAACGTTTCAAAAGACACCTCATCAGCCTGCTCGATTTGCTGCTGTTTCATCACAGAGGCTGCCGCTTCCGACTCAAAATCAGACTGAGAATACCGGCTGTAACTCTGCTTATCCAGCCACTCGGCATGCTTTGCAGCTAATTCCAGGCCAAACTTACCGATGCCTTCATTGGCTTCAATGTGACGCAAGACTTGCGCAGACAATGTCAGTTCAGGATTATTGACCCACCCGGTCAGGGTTGCCAGTGTTTGCTGGTAGCTGTTGCCACCGTTAGCCTGATCCATGGCCACAGCAACCTGCTCCAGCTCAGAGAAGACGCGCAAGGCCCAGTCGCGCAGCGGCAGGCGCTCACCACGGCAACCGATTTGCAGCTGCAGCTCAGGATCCCGCCCCTGCAGTACCACTTTCTTCCAGTTGTCACGCCAGCAGGCCAGTTCGGCATCATCCATATCATCAGACGGCGACAAGACCGCCCAGGTCAGGAAGAGATCCAAAAAGCGGACCTGTTCAGAGGTGATACCTATCGGGCTGAACGGGTTGACATCCAGTGAACGCACTTCAATGTACTCCACACCACCCCGCTCAAGGGCTTCAGACGGTTTCTCGCCGCTGTTGGTCACTCGCTTGGGACGGATAGGCGCATAAAGCTCGTTTTCAATCTGCAGCACATTGGTATTCAGCTGGCGCAATTGACCGTCGACGTTAACGCCGATATCGGCAAATTCTTCAGACGGGGTATGGATTGCTTTCTGTAAACCGTCCAGATACTGAGCCAGATGATTAAAGCCAATCTTCAGTGCACTCTGGGCATGATTGGTATACCCCAGATCGCTCAGACGCAGTGCGGTAGACTTCGGCAGGAAATAGGTGCCTTTACCTGTCTTTTGAAAATCGAGCTTAGCGCCGTCTTTTTTCAGGAATGAGCCACACAACGCCGGAGAAGCCCCGAACAGATAAGGGATCAGCCAGCCAAACCGGTAGTAGTTTCGGATCAAGGCAAAATACGACTCAGACACTGAAGCCTGACGCTCGTCTTCGTTCTGATCACCAAACAACTGTTGCCAGAAACTGTCCGGAAAAGAAAAGTTGAAATGCACACCTGAGATGATCTGCATGATGCTGCCGTAGCGGCGCTTCAACCCTTCACGATAGAGGGTTTTCATCCGGCCAATGTTGGAGCTGCCATATTGCGCCAGTTCGATATCAGACTCATCACCGACATAGCAAGGCATAGACATAGGCCAGAGCATTTCGCTGCCCAGCTGGCTATAGCTGAATTTATGGATATCGGACAATTGAGATAACAGCTCATCGACATCTCGCGACACCGGGGTAATAAACTCCAGCAGAGACTCAGCAAAGTCCGTGGTTACCCACTTATTGGTCAGGGCCGAACCCAGGCCGACAGGGTGCGGTTGAGTGGATAACTTCCCTTGCGGGGTTATTCGTAACGCTTCCCTTTCCAGGCCACGACCGAATTGTGTCAGCGCTTGCGGATTGGCCGACACCCTCTCTAACCTTTGTGAAAAATCCATCAGGCTGTTCTCAATCATCACTATCACAGGGGAGCTAGGGTAATCATAATTCTTGCTGATTACCATGATTATTGTTGATTTAGCAAAGGGTTTCCTGCCTGTGGTAACGGCAGCAATAAAAAAAGCCGATACACAGGGTATCGGCTGAAATCTTAAGCTGAATACCGGCTTAATAAGCCGGTAATTATGCTGATCTTATTGCACGGGTTTTAAAGGATGAACCGGCATATTCAGTGTTTTCAACTGCGGCAACAATGACTGCGCATCCCCCACCACAATAATTTGGTAATCATTGGGATCAAACCATTTTGCCGCCAGCTCATTGAGCCTGTTTTTACTGATAGAAGCCGTGATCGCATTGCGCTGCGACACAAAGTCATCTTCCAGCTGGTAAGTCATGATCTGCCGCAGCAAATCAGCTTTATCACTCGGCGTTTCATAGCTCAGTGCCTCTTGCTGACCTACCGCCAGACGCATAAAGGCCAGTTCTTCATCCGTCAGGCCATGACGGCTGTAATTCTCCAGCTCCTTCAGCATCTCTTTAATTGACGGTAAGGTCACATCCGCACGCACTTCGGCATAAAACACAGAGAGCCCGGCTTCTTTATTGCCGCTCTGATAACCACCGGCACCATAGGTGTATGCCTTATCCTCGCGCAGATTAAGATTAATCCGGCTGTTAAAATTGCCAGCCAGATTAAAGTTCGCCAGCTGGAGTTCGAACTGTTCACCCGTGGCATCGTACGGCAGGCCATTACGCACTAAGCGTACCGTACTTTGCGGCGCTCCCGGCTTATCAACCAGCCAGATTGCCGGTTTCGACCGGACAGGCAGCGCAGGGGTAACATAACTGGGTGCCGGCGCCCCCTGCCAGCTTGACAGAAATGACAGATGTGATGTCAGCTCTGCGGGCTGGACATCGCCAACGACGGCCAATTGTGCCCCATTGGGGGTGTAGAAGCGCTGATAAAACGCTTTGACATCGTCCAGTGTCATTGACTGAACCGACGCCAGCGTGCCATCCGAAGGACGACCAAACACAGTCTTGCCGTACAACACCTCGCGGGTGGCCTGACTGACCAGCCAGCTCGGTCGCTGATGATCATACACCAGGCCTTCCAGCGCCTGTTGTTTGACCCGGGTAAAATCCTCTTCATTGAAGGCTGGTTCGAACAAACGCTCCTGCATAATAGCCAGCGTTTCATTGAGGTGCTTCTTCAGGGTAGTAACAGAAACAACAGACCCGTACATACCTGATGAGAAGGTCACAGTACTGCCCAGCGTATCAAGGCGGGACACCAAATCTTCCGATGAATGGCGCTTGCTGTCTTCTGCCAGCATCGCAGCAGTAAGCTCGGCCAGCCCCTCTTTGCCAATAGGTTCATAGCGGCGGCCAGCCGGTAAAACCAATTGCAATTCCACGGTCGGGGTTTCATCGTACTGGGTGCCCAGCACTGCAATACCGTTAGCCAGCGTGAAGCGGTATAACTCTGGCACCTGAGCCGTAACCGGCTCTGAAGGCTGTGGCATCACTGAGCGGTCAAACCCTTCGCGCTGTGGCTCGCGCAGGTTCAGCTCATTGTCCTGAACGGATTTGTGCTCAGGAATAAGGCGATCTGCCGGACGGTAGTTGGCTTTGGCAGCGGCCATCTCTGTACGCCCGTTTGGCACAGTACTGAGTACCACTTTGGGCTGGTTCTCCACATAACGCCGGTATACCGCCTCCACGTCAGCGGTTTTAACGTTACGCAAATTGGTCAGCTCGGTCCCCAAGCGGTTTGGATCACTGTAAAAGGTCTGGTAAGCCGCCAGCTGCGCCACTTTGCCATGCACACTTTGCAGGCCAAAAATGGCAGAGGCTTCAGCCATGCCTTTCATTTCATCAAGTTCTTGCTGGTTGACACCGCGCTGAGCCAGACTGCTGAGCACTGTGCTGACGTCGTCATAAATGCGGTCCAGCTGTCCTTGCTCACCACTCTGGCCGATGGCATAGACATACATAGTACAGGCCAGCTCACCACAGTCATGATAGGCTCCGGCATCCACCACTTTTCCGGTTTTCACCAAGGCCTGGTACAAGATACTGTTCTTACCGCCCCCTATGACTTTCGCCAGCATATCCAGCGATGCATCATCCGGCGCCCCTTTGTACGAGGTCGGCCATGCCATCATCAGCATAGGCTGCTGAATATTGTCTTCCAGGGTCAGGTATCGGTCAGCATCCAGCTTAACGGGCGCTTTCGGCGGATTATCAACTTTCGGTCCACGCGGAATATCACCAAAATACTTCTGTACCCATGCCAGTGTTTCGGCTTTATCAATATCACCACCAATGGTCAGTGTGGCGTTATTCGGCCCGTACCAGCGCAGAAAGAAGGCTTTCAAATCGTTAACATCAACCCGGTCCAGATCGTCAACATAGCCGATAGGCTGCCACGAGTAAGGGTGTGTCCGCGGGAAAAGTGCCTCGCCAATCCGCTCACTCACCATGCCGTAAGGACGGTTCTCATAGCGTTGTGCACGCTCGTTTTTTACCGTGGCGCGCTGAATCTCAAATTTGTGCTGGGATACGGCACTCAGCAAAAAGCCCATGCGGTCTGATTCCAGCCAGAGCACTTTTTCCAGCTGATTCGACGGCACAGTTTCAAAGTAATTGGTACGGTCACGGTTGGTTGTGCCATTCATCGTACCGCCGGCTTCGGTGATCAGGCGAAAGTGCTCCTGATCGCCGACATGTTTGGAGCCCTGGAACATCATGTGTTCGAAGAAGTGGGCAAAACCTGACTTGCCTAATTGCTCGCGGGCTGATCCCACATGGTAAGTCACATCCACATGCACGATAGGATCTGAGTTATCCTCATGCAGGATCACCGTCAGGCCATTATCCAGCACATATTTGCTGTAAGGGATCACGACTTCAGCGCTGGTGTCCGATACACTTTCGACAAAATGCACACCATCAGGCAATGACTGTGCCTGTTCGGGGGGCGTCTGACTGCTGCATCCGCTAAGGACCAGCAACACAAGGCTCAGAATCCGCTTTTGCACGTTCGCCTTCCTTCTATTAGTTTCAGAGTGAAAAATCAAAACAGCAGCACCAGTATGACGTACCGCACGGCTTTGCCGATGAGAATAAACAAGGCACAGAGCCCTGCCCGCATCCGCAGCCAGCCTGCAGCCAGGCAAAGCGGATCACCTACAACAGGTACCCAGCTGAGCAGCAGGCTCCAGTAACCGAATTTTTTTATCCAGGCAACAGCTTTAGTATGACTCTGATTTTCTTCAGAAGTTTTATCGGGTAAACAACGTCCCAGATAATAACTCACCATTCCACCGACAGTATTGCCCGCTGTGACAACGGTAACCAGCAACCATACCGGCTGTGACTGAGCACTGAGAGCCGCCAGAAGGCCGGCTTCCGAGCCTCCCGGCAGCAAAGTCGCGCTGAGTAAGCCAGTGAAAAACAGCCCCCACAACAGAGCTTCGCCAGACCAACCCCAATCCATTCGTCAGTCTTTCATTACCAGAACTATTTTGCCGCGGGTACGACCCGTTTCTATCTGACGGTGTGCCTCCGCGCCCTGCACAAGCGGGAACTGCTCTGTTATCAACACTGTCAGATCACCTTCTGCCATCATAGCCAGCATCTGATCGTTCTGCGCCACCGAAGGGGATACCAGCATACCTTGTGCATGCAAGCCGGTGACTTTTGCCGCTGCGGTCACACTCTCTGCCGTGATGGTCGGCACAGTCACCACACGACCGCCCGGTTTAACACAAGACAAAGCTGCCACGCCTATTTCGCCTCCAACCAGATCGATCAACACATCCACCGCCTGTAGCTGAGCTGCCAGCTCACCTTTTTGGTAATCCACCGCTTGTGCGCCCAGAGAGGAGACGAAATCCTGATTATCCGCCGAACAACTGGCCACGACCTCAGCACCTTTGTGGCATGCCAGCTGTATCGCCAGATGACCCACTCCACCAGCACCGGCTAAGATCAAGACCCGCTCACCGGCCTGCACTGATGCTTTTTCCAGTGCCTGCCAGGCCGTTTGCCCCGCCAAAGGTAACGCCGCTGCTTCTGCTAAGGGTACACCATCCGGCACCGGACTCAGGCTGTCCGCCTCAGCCAGTACCTGCGTACTGTATCCACCGCCTTGCAAAGGAAACCCGATAAAGCCGCACACTCTCTGCCCTGCGCTCCATTCAGTGACCTCCTCGCCAACGGCGGCGATGACGCCGGCAACATCATAGCCCGGCACCCAAGGCAGCTTGTCCCGGTTTTGCTGCGCAGCCCAACCTAAGCCTGCCCGGGTTTTGGCATCAATAGGATTGACGCCTGAATAAGCCACATCGATCAGCACCTGCCGCCCTTCCGGCGCAGGGATCTCGACCGATTGCAGCTGAAGACAGTGGACATCGCCAAAGGCAGTAATAGCAAGCTGTTGAGTTGTCATGGTTATTTTCCTTCTAAATCCGGTGGAATCCTTAGCCTTATCATCGCAAGGCAAGCCAAAACTACCCCTTTCCACACAGAAATACCAGTGGTTGCAGGCAAGGCTCAGAAGAGAAACGGAGAAACGGGAAATACAGACAATAAAAAACCCAGCCGGGGCTGGGTTTATAAGGATGGCGCGTCCGGGAGGATTCGAACCTCCGACCGCCTGGTTCGTAGCCAGGTACTCTATCCAGCTGAGCTACGGACGCGCAGAGCAGATGCGTGAAAAATCACGACTTGAAATGATGGCGCGCTCGGGAGGATTCGAACCTCCGACCGCCTGGTTCGTAGCCAGGTACTCTATCCAGCTGAGCTACGAGCGCGCAGAATTGGTTGTAGTCGTTACAATCCATTGAAACTTGAAAATAATGGCGCGTCCGGGAGGATTCGAACCTCCGACCGCCTGGTTCGTAGCCAGGTACTCTATCCAGCTGAGCTACGGACG
>NZ_JAUOQQ010000036.1:0-36219 GCF_030547675.1 Photobacterium sp. 2_MG-2023 | reverse complement strand
GCGGTAGTTCAGTTGGTTAGAATACCGGCCTGTCACGCCGGGGGTCGCGGGTTCGAGTCCCGTCCGCTCCGCCACTTCTTAGAGAAACCCAGTCAGCAATGGCTGGGTTTTTTGCTGTCTGGCGTTTGTATGGCCTCTGATTACTCGTCACTTATGAGGGTCTCAGGCGAGGCGTTCCCGACAACAGACTGGGATTTTTCTGCATCGCTGTCATGAAACAGTGTTTGTTATGTGTAGCTGTAGAAATAACGCAACCATTGCTCAGCAATAAAAATTTCATCTTGTGCGGATAAAGCCTGAATACCTGCCGCATAGCTATGTGACTGACTGCCAAGATGCAGACCTGCCAGTAAATGTGCGGCCTCAAACAGGTACAAAGTGGGATCACCCATACCTGTTTTGAAGGGAGTGTTCGCAGACTCCCCACCGGCAATGAGGTAAATACTGGCGCCATGCCGATTTTGATATTCTGTGACCAGTTTATTCCCTCCCACATACTGCAACGTCCCTTGCTGCACTAACTCGGGTAAATTGAGCTCGTCGTCGGCAGAGGTGACAGTGGCTATGAACAAGTTTTCGCGTCTGGACTGGATGTGCGCAGAGTGAAGCGCGCCATTTCCGGTGCAGCAGAAAATGAGATTACAGTGTTCTAGCATGGTTTCGGTTGAGCAGACCTGAATGCCATTTCTGGGTAAAGCGGTAAGTTGTCTGGGATCCTGATCACTGACATAGATATCATGGATACCTTTACCTTGTAGTGACTTACAGATACCCCGGCCCAGATTACCACTACCTATCACCCCGATAGTGAGAAAACCGAGGTTGTTCAATTTCAGGCCAAATGCCTCGCGCAGGATTTGATCAGTGTAATGGACGATACACTCAGAAGCTTCGTAGTCGGCTGGGGTCTTGATGCTCAGATGAGCCACCGATACTAAGGGTTTGATTAAATGTCGGTTGCGATACTTGGCGATGCCATTTGCGGTTAATTCAGCAATCCCCACGCATTGCTCATCATATGCCTCAAAGATGGCTTCAACGCCTTGAGAAAAATAGCCACCGTGATCAAGGATCAGAAAAGCCTGTCCCTCCTGAGTGTATTGCTGAATAAGATCCAAGCAACGCACAGGATCTCTTAACGCGATTTTGTCAAAGCCGGGCTCGACGACATCACAGTTTGGAATGGACTGGATGGTATTTAGCAGTGTGCCATTGTTGCAAAAAGTCGCTTGCTTAGGGATGAAAATGACGTGGTCAGCAAGTTTACACAGTACGTTGAGATACGGCAGAGAGCCTTCATAGCAATGCATGACAGAGAAAACAACAAGGTTTCTCGGCATCGAATGAGTTTGCGCAATCTGTTCTAAAAATCGATAACCTTTTTCTGCATAGAAAGCGGAGTAGTAGCTGTGCGTTAAAGTATGCGTTGACGTCATAACCGGCCTGCTATTTGAATAACGTCAGCAACGCCTGAAAAAGAGGCTCTTGCTGTCGACTTTGTTTGCAACACAATCCCAATGTTAATGGTTCGACTGCTGCTGCTGGCAGCTTTTGAATCTGATCGCGAATCGGGCTGTTTTCTATAACGATATCTGGCGCAATTCCGATACCACATCCCAATGCTACCATACTAACAATAGCTTCATGCCCAGCAACTTGAGCATAAATGTTGGGTTTTATTTTTTGTGATTTCATCCACTTGTCAGCATTTTCTCTTGCAGTTCCATACTCAGGCAGAATGAAGGGAAGTTTGTCCCACTGAATGTCCGGTGAAAGCAGCGCCTGAAGACCGGGTGAAGTGATTAATGGACTGATTAACGACATTGAGACATTACCCAAATAAATGAAAGTGAGTTTATTGGGTAAGTTGGCTGGCAGGGCAGTAATCGCAAAGTCGGCTTCATCGTGCAGGACTTTATTCACGGCTTGAGCCGGATCGCCGGTAACCAGCTGAATTTCCACCTGGGGGTAATGTTGCCTGAACTGATTCAGGACATTGGGGAGGTGGCTGTAGCTGGCAGTGACCGAGCAGAACAGGGTGAGTTTACCTTTGAGCATTTGATCCTGTTCAGTCAGCTCTTGCTGCAGTTGTTGCCATTCGGCAACAATGCGGCTGGCAACCGGTAGCAGTTTACGGCCTGACGTGGTCAGTTCCACACTGCGGTTGTCGCGAATGAAAAGGGGCTGAGACAGTTCCTGTTCCAGCCGCTGAATAAGCCGGCTGAGCGCGGACGGGCTGATGTGCATCTTCTGTGCTGTCTGACTAAAATTCTTGCTGTTACACAGATGAAGAAAGAGTTGGAGTGATTTTATGTTCATGGTTTATGTTGCACCATTTGCAATATGATGTTGTGAATATATCACTTTAGACAACATCAAGCCTGATCTACTATCAGGTTATTCGGCAGTGAAGTGCCGACCAAGGATTAGAATTCACGGAGTAACTTGTTATGGCTAACTATTTCAATACCTTAAATTTACGTCAGCAATTAGATCAACTGGGCCGTTGCCGTTTTATGGATCGCAGCGAGTTTGCTCAGGAAGCGGATTACCTGAAAGGTAAGAAGGTGGTTATCGTAGGTTGTGGTGCACAGGGCCTGAATCAGGGTCTGAACATGCGTGACTCAGGTCTGAATGTTGCCTATGCACTGCGCCAGGCTGCGATTGATGAGCAGCGTGCTTCTTTCCGAAATGCGAAAGACAATGGTTTTGAAGTGGGTAGCTATGAACAATTGATCCCTCAGGCCGATCTGGTTGTCAACCTGACACCTGATAAACAGCACACCGATGTTGTGACAACTGTCATGCCGTTAATGAAGCAAGGTGCTGCTCTGGGTTACTCGCACGGCTTCAACATTGTTGAAGAAGGGATGCAGATTCGTCCGGATATCACGGTTGTGATGGTAGCTCCTAAGTGTCCGGGTACTGAAGTACGTGAAGAATACAAGCGTGGCTTTGGTGTACCAACGCTGATCGCCGTCCACCCGGAAAATGACCCGCAAGGTGAAGGCCTGGAAATTGCGAAAGCCTGGGCGGCAGCAACGGGTGGCCACCGTGCCGGTGTGCTGGAGTCATCATTCGTTGCTGAAGTGAAATCTGACCTGATGGGTGAGCAGACGATTCTGTGTGGCATGCTGCAGGCGGGCTCAATCGTGTGTTACGAGAAGATGATTGCTGAAGGCGTCGAGCCTGGCTATGCCGGTAAACTGCTGCAATTCGGCTGGGAAACCATTACCGAAGCGCTGAAGTTTGGTGGCATCACGCATATGATGGATCGTCTGACAAACCCGGCTAAGATCAAAGCATTTGAGCTGTCTGAAGAGCTGAAAGATCTGATGCGTCCGCTGTATAACAAGCACATGGATGACATCATTACAGGTGAATTCTCACGGACTATGATGGCCGACTGGGCGAACGATGATGCGGAACTGCTGGGCTGGCGTGCCGAAACGGCGGAAACGGCGTTTGAAAACTACCCGCAAACCGATGCAAAAATCGCTGAGCAGGAATACTTTGATAACGGTATTCTGATGGTGGCCATGGTACGTGCCGGTGTTGAGCTGGCGTTTGAAGCCATGACAGCCTCAGGCATTATCGAAGAGTCGGCTTACTATGAGTCTTTGCATGAGCTGCCTCTGATTGCCAACACTGTCGCCCGTAAGCGTCTGTATGAGATGAACGTGGTTATCTCTGATACTGCAGAATATGGTAACTACCTGTTCGCGAACGTGGCTACGCCATTGCTGCGCGAAAAGTTCATGCCAAAAGTGAATACAGATGTTATTGGTAAAGGTCTGGTTGCTACAGGCAACCATGTTGATAACCAGCAGCTGATTGATGTGAACGAAGCGCTGCGTAATCACCCTGTAGAGCAGATTGGTCACGAACTGCGTGGTTATATGACAGATATGAAGCGTATCGCTGTAGGCGACTAAGTAAACATCCTTCCTGGTTAGTAAAAAGCCCGGCAAAATGTGCCGGGCTTTTTCATGTCTGTTCTGAGATATACTATTCGGACTTATCTGCCAGCATAGCTTCCAGCTGGGCAACCTTTTGTTCCAGCTCGTTCAGCTTTTGCCGTGTGCGCAGCAGGACCTGAGTCTGCACATCAAACTCTTCGCGATTCACCACATCCAGTTTACTCAGTTGTGCCTGAATGGTTTGGCGCACTTTCTGTTCCACATCCTGACCAAGTGCTTTGACCGGTTGAGGCATGGCTTCCTGAATTTGCCTGGCAACCTGCTCAAGTTTCTTTGGATCAAACATACGCGGGTTTAACTCCATGAGGTTAATGGGATACTTTTAGCCGTTAGTGTACACCAAATTTTTCTGCCACAGGCAGGAATCCTTGGCCAGATTGGGCTGGGTGGGCTGAAAAAAAGGCCGCTTGCGCGGCCTGAATCGAATGGAAAGTGGGTCTTTAACTTTCCCGGGCTTTCAGCGCTTGTTTCGCTTCGTCAGCCCGTTTTAACTTTTCCAGCTCTTTGTCCTCCACAAAAACCGGTAGTGGCTTGTGGGTACTGGCCAGGTAGGTGTAGATCACCGGCAGTACAAACAGGGTAAAGAGGGTGCCTATCGCCAGGCCGGATACGATAACGATACCAATACTGAAGCGCTGGGCAGCACCGGCCCCGGTGGCGTACAGCAGAGGAACCAGACCGGCAATCATAGCCGCCGTGGTCATCAGAATCGGTCGCAGACGCACCTTGGCCGCTTCCATTACTGCAGACATTTTGTCTTTCTGGTGATTGAGCTGCTCTTCTTTTGCGACTTCACAGATCAGAATCCCGTGCTTGGTGATCAGACCAATCAGGGTGATTAAACCCACTTGCGAGTAGATGTTCATCGAAGCCGCTCCCCAGGCCAGCGATACCAGAGCGCCACAAATAGCCAGAGGTACCGACACCATGATAACCATAGGATCGCGCAGCGATTCGAACTGGATAGCCAGCACCAGGAAAATCACCGCCAGTGCCAGACCGAAAGTCGCAAACAGTGCATTACCTTCGGTTACGTACTGGCGAGCTTCACCCATAAAGTCGTACTGATAACCAGAGGGTAGCTGGCTGACGGCTTCGGTACGGAACCATTCGATGGCATCACCCATGGCAGTACCCGGCATAGGCACCACACCTATGGTTGCCGAGTTTAGCTGGTTGAAGTGCGGCAGCGCGCGGGGTTCAGCCACGACATCGATAGTGACCAGGCTTCCCAGTGGCACTGAATTACCATCAGCCGCGCGAACATAGAAGGCGTTCAGCGATTCAGGGTTCAGGCGGTACTTACGCTCTACCTGCGGAATCACCTCGTAAGAGCGGCCATTGAGGTCGATGCGGTTGACATAACCGTCGGCCATCATGGTACTCAGAGTGATGCCGATATCCTGCATAGTGACGCCATAAGCCCCGGCTTTGTCTTTGTCTATGCTGATTTTCATGGTGGCGGAGTCGAAGTTGAGATCCAAGTCCGAATACACAAACATCGGATTCTTCGCCACATCATCCAGAATAGAACCGGCCACCTGGAACAGGCTTTCAAAGTTGTTCGGCGTGGTAATGACAAACTGAATGGGCAGACCTGACCCCGCACCTGGCAGCTCAGGCATCTGGAAAGCGGTTACCGCCATACCAGGCACATCGTTAACCAGTGTAGTAACACGGCCAACCACTTCCGCCTGACTGGCTTCGCGCTGACTCCATGGCACCATGGAAGCGATACCGAATGCCTGATTGGACTGCGGTACACCTGAGAATACCTGAGCAAAAGCCACTTCAGGCTGATTGCTCAGCATTTCGTTCACTTCACTCATGGAATTTTCGATGTAGTCCAGGTTGGCGGTAGACGGACCGGTACCCATCATCATCAGCACGCCTTTATCTTCTGCCGGTGCCAGTTCACTGGGGATGAACTTGAACAGAACCGGCAGCATAGCAAAGACAATGACCGCAAACACTATCACCACAGGGCGTGATTTCATCACTGTGGTCAGCATTTTTTCATAGCGGTTGGTCATGCGATCCAGCACACTGTGCACGGTATCTTCAAAGCGGTTTGGCTTATCGTGTGCTTTCAGGATCTTAGAACACATCATCGGCGACAGTGTCAGCGCGATTATCCCTGAGATAAAGACCGACCCGGCCAGCGTCAGGGCGAACTCTTTAAACAGCGAGCCTGTAATCCCCCCCATCAGTGCAATAGGTGCGTATACCGCGCCCAGCGTCAGGGTCATGGCGATAACAGGCACCGCGATTTCCCGGGTACCGATAATCGCTGCCCGGAACGGTGACTCGCCCAGTTTGATATGACGGTCGACGTTTTCCAGTACCACGATGGCATCATCGACCACCAGACCGATAGCCAGCACCATGGCGAGCAGTGTCATCAGATTCCAGGAGAAGCCGAAGGCCTGCATTACCATGGCCACCCCAATCAGTGACAGCGGAATGGTGATGATAGGGATCAGTACGGCGCGGAACGACCCCAGGAACAGGGTGATCACCACAAGTACAATCAGTGCTGCTTCACCTATGGTTTTGATAACTTCCTGAATGGACTCGTTAATCGCAACCGTAGAGTCGTACAGGACGTTCATCTTGATATTGCTTGGCATGTTGCGCTGAATTTCAGGCAGCAGATCCAGCACATCGGCAGCAATATTGATAGGGTTTGCACTTGGCGCTGCATTGATGGCGGCGACCACGGCTTCCTGTCCGTTTGCTGTTGCACGGTAAATGTCGTGGCTTTTCGCACGGGTGACTTTGGCGATATCACCTAAGCGGATCACCTGACCTTTCTGCGTCGAGACAATCAGCTTTTTCAGCTCATCTGTGGTTTTGACCTGGGTATCTGCCGTGCCGTTATACAGCACGAATTCACCTGTTGCCTGGCCCGTTGCCGACTGGTAGTTGTTGGCGTTCAGCACAGTCATGATGTCGCTGGCTGTCAGATTGTATGCGGCCATCTTGGCCGGATCCAGCCATACTCGCAGCGCAAATTTCATTCCGCCATAAAGGTCGATTTTGGATACGCCGTTCACTGTAAACAGCTGCGGGTTGAATACCCGCTCCAGGTAATCGGTAATCTGGCTGGAATTGAGCTCGTCACTGGTAAAGCCGATGTACATCACCGCCGTGGTAGAACCGGTCGACATGGTTACAGTCGGGTCTTCCGCTTCACGGGGAAGCTGAGAGCGCACCGAGTTGGTCTTCGCCAGTACATCAGACAGGGCCGCGTTGGGATCGGTATTGAGTTTCATGTTGACGGTAATTGTCGATGAACCCAGTACCGATGACGACGTCATGTAATCTATGTTGTCTGCCTGCGCGATGGCCTGCTCCAGCGGCTGAGTAATAAAGCCCTGGATCAGATCGGCACTGGCACCGTAATAACTGGTCGTCACAGTGACTACGGTATTGGTCATCTCGGGATATTCCCGGACCTGCATTTTGAAAATAGCCTGAAAACCAAGCAGGGCAATCAGAATGCTGATTGCCACTGCCAGCACCGGCCTTTTTATGAATATGTCAGTAAAGCGCATTTAACCTCCGAATCACAGCATCGGTGTTTCAGCCGGGGTTTTCAGGGCATCGTTTTCTACGATGCGGACTTTGACGTCATTACTCAGGCGCACCTGGCCGGTAGTCACAATACGGTCTCCCGGTTTAACGCCATCAAGAACGTGGATAACATCGCGCTTACGTTCACCGGTTTTCACCACAGACTGACGGACGCGGGTGACGCCTTCATCATCTTCGTACAGCACATACACATTATCGCCATACAGGGTATAGGTGATGGCAAACTGCGGCAGCACAACCTGATTTTCCAGGGTCGGCAGAATGATGTTAGCGCGGGCAAACATCCCGCTGCGCAGACGGCCGGCATTGTTCGGAATGTCCGCCTGAACCTGGATTAAGCCGCTCTGATAATTGACCGCAGGCTCAATCGCGCTGATCTTGCCCTGGAATTTGGCATCCGGGTACGCATCGACGGCGATATCAACTTCCTGACCGATGTGGATGTCAGACAGATCGGTTTGCGGAATGGTGAAGCGCAGCTTCATCAGGGACGTATCTTCCAGACGCACTATGTCAGTGCCGGGCTGAATATATTCACCCAGGAACACATTACGCAGACCGACATCACCGGCAAACGGGGCTTTAATAATACGACGATCGATGGTGGCTTTCAGGCTCTCAATATCGGCTGACAAAGAGAAGTAATCAGCTTGCGCGCCATCAAAAGCTTCCTTAGAGATAGAGCCTTTCTTGTACAGATCCTGATAGCGGATGAACTTGGCTTTGGCGGCTGGCAGGCGAGCCTGGGAACTCTTGAGGTTGGCTACTTCAACATCTGAGTCCAGCGCTACCAGACGTTGTCCTTTTTTCACGGACATGCCTGAATCGAACTCCAGCGACTTGATCACGCCAGCGACTTCTGTGGTGACAGTCACACCCTGATTAGGCTCAATGAAACCAATCGCTTCAATCGCAGGTACCCAATTGGTCGGTTTTGCCTCTACGACAGTCACCGGATAATCCGGCTCAGGCATATTGGCGAAGTAAGCCATCTTTCCTTTTATTTCAAAGTACTTGGACGTAAAAAGCGTGCCAAACAGCACGGCAACGATGATGAGCATGACTATCCATGCTACCCATTTTTTCATTATCTTTGCTCCGGAGTCTTAAGTTAATGCTAATTCAATGTGTAATTACAGCATCCCAGCAAGCTTTAATGGCAGCATCCCGCGCTTCATCACTTACCGTAAAAGTACCACTCAGGTGCTTGCGGGCCAGACAGGCGCTGGGCTCAAGGCTGAGTGCGCTTAATATCTCGTTGTCCAAAGGCTTAAACAGCCCCTGAGCTTTACCCGTGTCAAACATCCTGTGGACAGGGGCAAAGAGCGTTTGCTCTAACGCTATCTTGTACTGCTTACCTCGGTGCGGCATGTTTTCGAACTGACCACGGTTAATAAGCGGCGCTTCATTATTCGTAGCCATATTCCAGATGTTTAACCACATAGTACGGAACTGCTGTTCTAAGGGCATGACATCGGAAACGTTCTGAGTGATTTTCCTGGCGACAATAGTCAGTATATGGTCATGCAGCTGAAACAGGAGGTCATCTTTATCACTGAAATAGCGATAGATGGTCCCTGTCGCGACCCTGGCTTCTTTGGCCACCATGTTCATCGACAGACCGTGAAAACCATGTTTTGCCAGCAATTCTTCGGTTGCCTGCAAGATACGTTCTTTTTTGTCAGTCATTGTTGATCACAAAGTGAATGAACGTTCATTCATTATTGTGGATACTTTATTAGTATGCAACTCATCTGTTACCTTTATTTTTCTGAGAAAAACGCGGGGGATTGTCTGAAATAGACACGAGACGAGAACAGGTTACAATGCGGCAGCTGAATAAAACATGACTCATAGGGCAAATGAATGAAACTCAATCCGAGACAAAATGAGGCGGTACGTTTTGTTGCTGGACCGTGTCTGGTTCTGGCTGGTGCAGGTTCAGGAAAAACACGGGTCATCACCAATAAAATCGCCTACTTAGTACAACAATGTGACTACAAAGCCCGTCATATTGCGGCGCTGACATTTACCAATAAAGCGGCGCGGGAAATGAAAGAGCGGGTCGGGCAGACCCTGGGCCGCCAGGAAGCCAAAGGGCTGATGGTGTCGACTTTCCATACCTTGGGCCTGAATATCATTCGTCGTGAGTACAAGGTACTGGGACTGAAAGCGAGTTTCTCGTTGTTTGACGATCAGGATCAGATGGCACTGCTCAAAGAGTTGACGGAAGATCAGCTCGACGGTGACAAAGACTTACTTAAAATGCTGCTGTCATCCATTTCAAACTGGAAGAACGCCATGATGTCGCCCGCTCAGGCGAAAGTGCATGCACAAAGTGAGCGTGACCAGCTGTTTGCCCATTGCTACGAGTTATATCAGCGTCAGATGAAAGCCTATAACGCGCTGGACTTTGATGACTTGATTCTGATGCCTGTACTCTTGCTGCGTGATAATGATGAGGTGCGGCAGCGCTGGCAGAATAAGATCCGCTACCTCCTGGTGGATGAGTATCAGGATACCAACACCAGCCAGTATGCCTTTGTGAAGTTGCTGGTGGGCGAAAGGTCAAAATTCACTGTGGTCGGGGATGACGACCAGTCTATCTATTCCTGGCGTGGTGCGCAGCCGGAAAATCTGGCGCTGCTTAATAAAGACTTCCCGACGCTTAAAGTGATCAAGCTGGAGCAGAACTATCGTTCGACCAGCCGGATATTGCGCAGCGCCAACATTCTGATCGCCAATAACCCGCACTTGTTTGAAAAAGCGCTGTTTTCAGAAATTCCTGATGGCGAGATGCTCAAGGTCCTGACGGCTAAAAATGAAGAGCATGAAGCTGAAAAAGTGGTCGGAGAGCTGATTGCCCATCGTTTTCTCAACAATACTGACTACAAAGATTACGCGATTCTGTACCGCGGCAACCACCAGTCACGTTTGTTTGAAAAAGCCCTGATGCAAAACCGGATCCCCTACAAAATTTCTGGCGGCACGTCTTTCTTCTCCCGTACCGAGATCAAAGACATCATGGCGTACCTGCGCTTGCTCACCAACCAGGATGATGACAATGCTTTTTTGCGTATCGTCAATACGCCGCGGCGGGAAATCGGCCCTGTCACCCTGGAGAAACTGGGCACCTACGCCAATATGCGAGGCAAGAGTTTGTTTGAAGCCAGCTTTGAGCTTGGCCTGGAGCAGCATCTTTCAGGGCGAGGACTGGACAGCCTGCGCCAGTTTACGCGCTGGATAGTTGAGCTGGCCGATAACGCTGAGCGCGGCGATGCCGTGGCGGCCGTGCGGCAGATGATCCGTGATATTCATTATGAGGACTGGCTGTTTGAAACCTCCGCCAGCCCGAAAGCGGCAGAAATGCGGATGAAAAATGTATCCGATTTATACAGCTGGATCACCGCAGATCTGGAAGGCGATAATTACGATAACGAAGTCCGCACCCTGAAAGAAGTGGTTCAGCGCATGACATTGCGTGACATGATGGAGCGGGGTGAAGAGGATGAGGATGCCGATCAGGTTCAGCTTATGACACTGCATGCCTCCAAAGGGCTGGAATTTCCGCATGTCTACCTGATAGGTGCCGAAGAGGGCATTTTGCCGCATCAGACCAGCATTGATGAAGACAATGTGGAGGAAGAGCGACGTTTGGCGTATGTCGGTATTACCCGGGCGCAGAAAACACTGACCTTTACCTTATGCAAGGAACGCCGGCAGTATGGCGAGTTGCTTAAACCCGAGCCCAGCCGCTTTCTCTATGAATTGCCCCAGGACGATCTGGATTGGGAAACAGAGCGCAAACCTGTGACGGCAGAAGAACGAATGGAACGGGGTCAGGCACACATTGCCAATCTCCGCTCCATGTTCAAGAAGAAATAACTCAGCGAATCGCTGAAAATAAAAAAGGTTAGCCATCATAGCTAACCTTTTTTTCAGGTATCTGAAGGGAGAGACTGGATTACAGCCCCTCGATCATATGGTTGATCGCAGCCACGATTTCTTCATCGCTGCAGTCCATACAGGTGCCTTTCGCCGGCATGGCATTGAAACCATTAATGGCATGATTGGTCATCGTATCCATACCTTGAGCAATACGCGGTCCCCAGTCACCGGCATCACCTGACTTAGGTGCGCCCAGTACACCGCTGCTGTGGCAAGCCACACAGAAAGTGCCGTATACCTGATCGCCTGAGCGAGGGCCGGAAGCGGCGGCTGTAGCGGCTGGTGCATCGCCTTCCTTATATACAGAGCCAACAGGCTTGATGCGTTCTGCGATCGCTTCGCCAGACATATCTGCCGCTACGGCTGAGCCGCTGATGGCGACGGTTGCGACTGCAGCGACCATTAGTTGTCGAAGAGAAAATTCCATTGAGCTCACCTTAACACTCCCAGATTATTTGCTCGAATATCACAGCTTTCTTGTATAAATTATTGTAAATATTACATTATTGGACAAAGCTGTGAGTTATTAACCAGTGGTTTTTGGATAAAAAACGCAATGATTATATCCCTTAACGAAGTGGTATTAAACAGAGCGGCTTTGTTTGTATGACGCTAATCAACCCAGAGATGGTTATAAATAAAGCGAATACAAAATTTTTTGCAAAAAAGACTAGACGAGAAGCATGCTGATCCGTAATATTCACCACCGCCGATAGGGCAAGGCGCCCGTAGCTCAGCTGGATAGAGCGTTGGCCTCCGGAGCCAAAGGTCACAGGTTCAAATCCTGTCGGGCGCGCCACTCCGGAAAGTCAGGATGGCACTGTTGGCGTGTAAATTATGGTGGCTATAGCTCAGTTGGTAGAGTCCCGGATTGTGATTCCGGTTGTCGCGAGTTCAAGTCTCGTTAGCCACCCCATACAATTGGGTATGGAGCTTGTAACAAGCTCGGTACTTAGCGGCAGATAGCGCAAGTCGTGTATCTCCGGCTTTTGAGAATAGCGGACCAGAGGGACCCTCTGGCGCAAAACTCAAAACAACAGAAAGAATTATCGGTGAATAGCGCAGTTTGGTAGCGCATCTGGTTTGGGACCAGAGGGTCGGGGGTTCGAATCCCTCTTCACCGACCACTTCTATGGTAAGTTTGCCCGGTGAGCAAACCTACAGGTTCGGAAAAAAGAAGTGTATTGCTCGGGTGTGTAAATCCGCCGCGTTCAATCCCTCTTCGCCGACCAAGTTACAATGGTGGCTATAGCTCAGTTGGTAGAGTCCCGGATTGTGATTCCGGTTGTCGCGAGTTCAAGCCTCGTTAGCCACCCCATATATCGTGTTTCAACCTGCATGGTTGAATGACAAGCAAAAAATCGGTGAATAGCGCAGTTTGGTAGCGCATCTGGTTTGGGACCAGAGGGTCGGGGGTTCGAATCCCTCTTCACCGACCACCTTTGAAGACCCGCTCATTGAGCGGGTTTTTTTATGCCTGTATTTTACTGTCCGGTTCTGTCTGGAGCAGAGGAGGGCTATCGGGCCGGGTGCGGAAGCCCGCTGCACGGAGGCCCGCCGCGTTCATTCCCTCTTCGCCGACCACATTTGAAGACCCGCTCATTGAGCGGGTTTTTTTATGCTCCTTGGTTTCGCTGCTACTATTCAGAGGCGTACTGACCTCAGGATCGGGGGCATATTTGTGTTTTGTACTGTCATTTTCAGCCGGGTTAGCTGTTACGTTGCCGACAAGCTGTGAGTTTCTCCGCTGTTTATTCATGACTTCCCGCTCTGGAGCAGTCTGCTTGTCTGGCTTTTCATGCTGCGTTGAATAGCTAGGGTGGATTCATGTACTGATACTATTATCTATAGTGGTCTAATATCTTTTTATGTTAATAAAATGTTCCTGTTTTTGCGGTGGTTTATTCATAGGGTCATGGATGAATGTTGTGAATATAAATGCTTAAAGTGAGCATTTTTAGCTAATTTTTGCTGTTTTTACCGCGATTTATCTAAGATGGTTTATATGGGTTATGTGAATTTTAACCTTGGTTTATAGTGATTATTTATGCTGGTTTTGTGCGGTAGCACAGTTTTATAGTATGAAATGTTGATTTTTAGTGAAATCTTTGCCAGATTGATGGCACTTTATGTGGCCGATATTTTTATCGGTTTATTGGAATGGATTCATTTGCAGACAGGCAGAGTCGCTGCCAGGTTGTTGAGGTCTGAGCATGGCATTATTGGAAGTTAAAAACCTTCGTATTGAGTACCCGTCTCGTCACGGTATCCACGCTGCGGTGAAATCGCTGTCGTTCACCATAGAGCGCGGTGAGATTGTCGGTGTTGTCGGGGAATCCGGGGCGGGTAAATCGACGGTAGGTAATGCCGTAATCGATCTGTTGAGTCCTCCTGGCAATATTGCCAGCGGCGATGTCTACCTGGACGGTCAGAAAATCTCGGGTTTAAAACCAGAAGCAATGCGAAAAGTGCGTGGCGCAAAAATCGGTTTTATTTTCCAGGATCCGATGACTTCACTGAACCCTTTGTATACCGTCGAGCGTCAATTGACGGAAACCATTATTACCAATTTGAATCTCGGCAAAGAAGAAGCGGTTCGCCGTGCTATTAAGCTGATGGAGCAAGTTGGGATCCCTCAGCCGGAAATCCGTATTAAGCAGTATCCGCATCAATTTTCCGGTGGTATGCGTCAGCGTGTGGTGATTGCAATCGCCCTGGCTGGTGAGCCTGATTTAATCATTGCCGATGAACCGACCACAGCGCTGGATGTGTCGATCCAGGATCAGATTCTGAGTCTGATTCGGGAATTATGCGTGAAGAAAAACGTTGGCTGCATGCTGGTAACGCACGATATGGGAGTGGTCTCCAATGTCACCGATCGTGTTGCTGTGATGTACCGTGGTGATCTGGTTGAAATCGGTCCGACGGAACAGGTGCTGGGTCATCCTAATCACCCTTACACCAAAAGCCTCATTTCTGCGGTTCCGCGTTCGGATATCAAACTGGCTCGCTTCCCTTTGGTGAGCTATATCGAAGAAGCCGGTGAAAGCACGCAGCTGGATGTGAAAAATCACTGGCTGGGCCAGAGTCAGGACGAACGTCAGTACACGGGCGCTTTATTGCAGGTCGAGAATGTTAATCTGCGCTTTGTGACCAAAGATTCTTTCTTTGAAAGCCGCCGTGAGTATGTGCAGGCCTCGAACGATGTCAGCTTTGAGGTGTTTGAAGGCGAAACCTTTGGCCTGGTTGGCGAATCAGGTTCAGGCAAATCAACCATTGCCCGTGTGATTGCCGGTTTATATCCGCCCAATTCTGGCAAAGTGGTGTTTGAAGGTATAGATCTGACGGCGCTCAAGAGCGAGAACGAACGCCGCCCTATGCGTCGCCAGATGCAGATGGTGTTTCAGAACCCGTATTCCTCAATGAACCCGCGGATGAAGATTTTCGACATCATTGCTGAGCCAATTCGCTTTCATAAACTGGCCGGCAGTGAAAATCAGGTGCGGCAGATCGTCGCTGACTTGCTCGACCATGTGGGTCTGGGCCGTGCCGCAGGCGTGAAGTATCCCCATGAATTTTCGGGTGGTCAGCGTCAGCGTATTTCTATCGCCCGTGCTCTGGCAACACGTCCCCGTCTGCTGATTTGTGATGAGCCGACCTCGGCACTGGATGTGTCGGTTCAGGCACAAATCCTTAATCTGCTGAAAGATCTGCAGGATGAATTGAACCTGACTATGCTGTTTATCAGCCACGATTTACCGGTTATCCGCCAGATGTGTGATCGCATCGGCGTGATGCAGAAAGGCACCTTGCTGGAAGTGGCGCCGACTGAGCAGTTGTTCACGGCTCCGCAGCACGAATACAGCAAGCAATTGATTTCTTTGATGCCTGAATTCAAAGGAATGAGTCAGGAAGGCCTGAAACTGGCCTGATACAGAACCTGTTTGCCCGCCGGGAACCCATATTTCCGGCATGGCTCTGTCAGGGAGCCGGGCTGTTGTTGCTTACCTAAACCAATAATAAGCAAACATAACCATCTGGGAGTTCTCTCCCTGCATAAAGGAGCTATGCAAATGAAAACCTTCAAGAGCAAGTTAGCCGTTGCGTTAATGGCTGCTGGTCTGAGCTTCGGCGCGGCGGCTGCCAACCTGAATTTAGCTTACGATGCTGACCCGGTATCTCTGGATCCGCATGAGCAATTGTCTGGTGGTACGCTGCAACTTTCTCACATGACCTATGATCCGCTGATCCGTTTTACCCAGTCGATGGAGTTTGAACCCCGTCTGGCAACGTCGTGGGAGCGTGTGGATAACAGCACTATGCGCTTTAAGCTGCGTGAAGGCGTAAAATTCCACTCCGGCAACACCTTCAGCGCTGATGACGTGGTCTGGACCTTTAAGCGTCTGAAATCTTCTGCCGACTTCAAAGGTATCTTCACCCCTATCGTGGATATCAAAAAAGTGGATGCCAACACGGTTGACGTGATCACTGACGGCACCTACCCACTGATTGAAAACGTCATGACCTACGTGTTCCCGATGGACAGCAAGTTCTACTCAGGCCAGACCGCCGACGGCAAAGACAAGTCTGAACTGAAGAAAAACGGTTCAACATTTGCTTCTACCAATATCTCAGGTACTGGTCCGTTCAAAGTGGCCAGCCGCGAGCAAGGCGTGAAGGTTGAGTTCGAACGTTTTGCTGATTACTGGGACAAAGACAGTGAAGGCAATGTCGATAACATCACGCTGCGCCCAATCAAAGAAGACGCTACCCGTGTGGCAGCCCTGCTGTCTGGCGATGTTGATATGATTGCGCCTGTGTCGCCGAATGATTATCAGCGTATCAAGAGTAACGATAAGCTGGATCTGGTGACTATGCCGGGTACCCGTGTCATTACTTTCCAGCTGAACCAGAAAGTGGCAGAGCCACTGCGTGATGCGCGTGTTCGTCAGGCGATTGTGTATGCGGTGAACAATGAAGGTATTGCTGAGAAGATCATGAAAGGCGCAGCGACGCCTGCCGGCCAGCAGAGCCCTGTGGGTTATGCCGGTTACAACGAGTCGCTGACCCCGCGTTATGATCTGAAAAAAGCACAGCAGCTGATGAAAGATGCCGGTTATGAGAACGGTTTCTCTATCACTATGATTGCGCCGAACAACCGCTATGTGAACGATGAAAAAGTCGCTCAGGCTGTGGCAGCGATGCTGGCGAAAATCAAGGTTAAAGTTGATCTGCAAACTATGCCAAAAGCACAGTACTGGCCGGAGTTTGATAAGTGTGAAGCCGGTATGCTGATGATCGGCTGGCACCCGGACACAGAAGATTCAGCGAACTTTACTGAGTTCCTGACCATGACCCGTAACGCTGACACAGGTAAAGGCCAGTATAACTGCGGTCATTACTCAAACGCTGAAGTTGATAAGCTGGTTGAAGCGTCTAACACGGAAACCGATCTGGAAAAACGCAGCACTATGCTGAAGAAGGTTGAAGAGTTGCTGTACAACGACGCTGCCTTTGTTCCACTGTACTGGCAAGATCCGTCTTGGGCTGCCAAGAAGAATGTGGACATCAAACCTATCGTGAACGGTATGGACTTCCCGTACCTGGGCGATTTGGTTATCAAGTAATACCTTTCGTAATTCAGGCTCCGGCGCTGGCCGGGGCCTGATTATGGATGTCTAAAGAGGCAAGAAATGTTTACGTTTTTGGTCAAGCGCCTGGTGCAGGCACTGGTAGTGATGTTTGTGATCAGTCTGGTGGCGTTTGCTATCCAGGACAATTTAGGCGATCCCCTGCGTGAGCTGGTGGGACAGTCTGTGTCCGAAGCCGAGCGAGATGCGCTGCGGACTGAAATGGGCCTCAACGATCCCTTTATGGTGAAGTACGGCCGCTTTATTTCGAAAGCTGTTCAGGGGGATTTAGGTAACTCTTATTTCTTCAAACGTCCGGTTGTTGACGTGATTCTGGACAAGCTGGTAGCCACACTGGAACTGGTGTTTGCTGCGTCACTGATTATTGTTGTGGTGTCGATCCCCCTAGGCGTTTATTCGGCCATACACCCCAACAGCGCCCTGACGAAAGTGATCATGGGCTTTAGCATAGTAGGTATCTCCATTCCGGTCTTTTTGACCGCCATTATGCTGATGTATGTTTTTTCGATCGAATTAGGCTGGTTGCCTTCGTTCGGACGGGGTGAAACGGCGAATATATTCGGTTGGAATTCCGGCTTTTTTACGCTGGATGGTTTGGCGCACCTGGTGCTGCCGAGTATCTCTCTGGCCTCTATCATGCTGCCGCTCTTTATCCGCCTGGTGCGCTCTGAAATGCTGGAAGCGCTGAGTACCGAGTACGTGAAATTTGCCCGTGCTAAAGGTCTGGCTCAGAACAAGGTGTATTATCAGCATGCCCTGAAAAATACCATGTTGCCGGTGATTACTGTGGGCGGGGTGCAGATAGGGACTATGGTAGCCTATACAATCCTGACTGAGACAGTGTTCCAGTGGCCGGGAACGGGTTTCCTGTTCCTGGAAGCGATTAACCGGGTGGATACCCCATTGATTACCGCTTATGTCATTTTTGTTGGCCTGATCTTCGTGGTGACCAATACCCTGGTTGACCTGCTGTACGGCCTGATCAACCCAACCGTTAACCTGACCGGCAAAGGAGCGTAATCATGACGACCAAGACGACTGACGCGCCTTCACGCTGGCAGCGTTTTCTGAATTCAGATTTCATTTATTTCTTTAAAAAAGACAAAGTGGCGATTGCCAGTTTTACCGTGTTTCTGCTCTTTGTGCTGACGGCGCTGTTCGCACCTCTGCTGTCGCCAATGAATCCGTATGATCTCAACAGTATTGATATTATGGACTCAGAGCTGGCACCGTCATGGATGGAATTTGGCGATACCCGTTTCCTGCTGGGTACGGATGATCAGGGCCGTGATATTCTGTCGACCATTATCTACGGGCTGCGCATCTCACTGGCCATTGGCCTGTTTGCCGTCGCGCTGCAGCTGTTTATCGGCATCATAGTCGGACTGTGTGCCGGTTACTTCGGTGGCCGGATTGACAGCTTCCTGATGCGTATTGCCGATGTTCAGCTGTCGTTCTCGACTATGATGGTGGCGATTATCGTGTCGGCAATTTTCAAAGCCAGCTTTGGCAGTGACTTTTACAGTCAGTACGCCATTTTGATGCTGGTGGTGATCATAGGTATTGCCGAATGGCCGCAGTATGCACGTACTGTGCGGGCATCTGTGCTGGCAGAGAAGAAAAAAGAGTATGTTGAAGCATCCCGCGTGATGGGCCTGAAATCACTGCGTATTATGTTCCGTCATATTTTGCCGAATTGCCTGTCGCCTATCCTGGTGATCTCCACCGTGCAGGTGGCCAATGCCATCATGTCGGAAGCGGCACTGTCCTTCCTGGGGCTGGGGATGCCGGTCGATCAGCCGTCACTGGGCTCGCTGATCAGTATCGGCTTTAACTACATCTTCTCGGGTTCCTGGTGGATCACTGCGTTTCCTGGCATTGTGCTGGTGACTCTGGTTCTGGTGATCAACCTGCTGGGTGACTGGCTGCGTGATGTCTTTAACCCTAAGGTTTACAAAGGGTAAAACCGGGCAACCTACCGCTTACCTTCTTAACAACCCCTGCCGCGGCAGGGG
The DNA here is from genome assembly GCF_030547675.1 of Photobacterium sp. 2_MG-2023. Taxonomy (NCBI): domain Bacteria; kingdom Pseudomonadati; phylum Pseudomonadota; class Gammaproteobacteria; order Vibrionales; family Vibrionaceae; genus Photobacterium; species Photobacterium sp. 2_MG-2023. The sequence continues at coordinate 17,028 of NZ_JAUOQQ010000036.1, read as the reverse complement.
TTGTTGTTTTCCTCGCAATACTCCTGATCTGTCCCCGCAGCAACGCGTCAAAACAATGCGCTAAAGCATTGCACTCGCAGAAGTTTAATTTTTCGCTATTTATTCAATGGCTTAATTTGTAAGTAAATTGATACAAACTGCTTACACGTGCTTACCAAGCACTCAGTGACTTACAGACCCTCCCGATGAATAATTGATAAACAAAAAGTTAACAAATCAGCAACAATGCGCGCACCAGCCCAGTGGGGTAATCGGTGCCGGGATGCGGCTGTTTGGCAACGACAATAATAGTTATCCAGGGAGGATAAAACGTGAAAGGTCTGAACAAAACACTAATGGCGGCAACTTTGGCGTCGCTGATAACGGGACAAGCACACGCCGGCAATGTTGAAGTGCTGCATTACTGGACATCGGGTGGCGAAGCGGCAGCGCTTGCCATTCTACAAAAGATGATGAAGGAGGAAGGCCATAGCTGGACGGACTTTGCAGTGGCCGGTGGCGGCGGTGAAACGGCCATGACAGTGCTGAAGTCGCGTGCCATTTCGGGTAATCCGCCTTCCGCCTCCATGATAGCTGGCCCTGAAATTGCCCAGTGGGGTGATCTGGGTGTGCTGGCAAAACTGGATGAGGTTGCCACCAGTGAGCGCTGGGACGCTTTGCTGCCAAAAGCCGTGGCCGACATCCATAAATATCAGGGCAGTTATGTTGCAGCGCCGGTGAATGTACACAGGATCAACTGGATGTGGATTAACAAGCCGATTCTGGATCAGGTGAACGGTGGCAAAGTGCCACAAAGCTGGGATGAGTTCTTCGTCTTTATGGATAAGGCCAAGCAGGCCGGTTTCGTCGCGTTTGCCCATGGCGGGCAGGACTGGCAGGACGCCACTGTGTTTGAACAGGTTGCTCTGGGAGTCGGTGGTGACGACTGGTATCGCCAGGCCTTTGTGGCGTTGGATAAGCAGGCGCTGAGTTCTGACACCATGACACAGGCTTTTGCGACCTTCAAAAAGCTCAAATCCTACATGGATCCGGGCATGCCGGGACGTGACTGGAACCTGACTACCGCGATGGTAATAGACGGCAAAGCCGCTGTGCAAATCATGGGAGACTGGGCAAAAGGGGAGTTTGCCGCCGCCGGTAAACAGCCAGGCAAGGATTATCTCTGTGCCACAGTGCCGGGAACGCAGAATGCGTTTAACTTCAATGTTGATGCTTTCATGATGTTTGAGCAAAAGAGCAAAGAGGCACAGGCGGCCCAGGAGGACTTATCTCGCCTGCTGGTGTCGAAGGAATTTCAGGAAGAATTCAACCTGAAAAAAGGCTCCATTCCGGTACGTCCGGATGTGTCACTGGCCCGCTACGACAGCTGCGCCAAGCAGTCGATGTCTGATTTTCAGGCCAGCGCAAAATCCGGCTCACTGGTACCCAGCTTTGCCCATGCCATGGCAATGGAACCGGCAGTCAGCGGGGCCGTGTATGACGTCGTGACGAATTATTTCAATGATAACGACATGACGGCGGATGCGGCCACCTTGCGTCTGGTGTCGGCTATCGAGCTGGCGCAGTAATCCCCGTCAGCCACACAGGCCGGTACAAACGGGTACCGGCTTTCCTGCCTATTTTGACAAGAGCCTTGTTATGACTATTGGAACCCAAGCTCAGCCACTGTCGGGCGCGCCGCCACGGGAAAGTCTGGCCGACAAACTGCAAGCCGTGTTGCCGAAGATAGTGCTAGCCCCCTCCATGGTGATCACTCTGGTGTTTACATATGGATTCATTCTATGGTCGTTGGTGCTGTCGTTCACCAACTCCCGAATGCTGCCTAAATATGATTTCATCGGTCTGAGCAATTACAGCAAATTGTTCAGCATGGATCGCTGGACGGTGGCCTATACCAATCTGTTTATTTTTGGTTTTCTGTTTATTGTGATCGCGATTTCGGTGGGCACGCTGCTGGCCATATTGCTGGATCAGAAGATACGGGCCGAAGGTGTGCTGCGAACAATTTACCTGTACCCGTTTGCACTTTCCCTGATTGTGACAGGCACCGCCTGGAAGTGGATACTCAATCCTCAAATCGGTATAGAGAAACTCCTGCACGACATCGGCTTCACCAGTTTCCAGTTTGACTGGCTGGTGGATAAGGACATGGCGATTTACACCATAGTGATTGCGGCAGTGTGGCAGGCATCAGGTTTTGTGATGGCCATTATGCTGGCCGGGTTGCGAGGGGTAGACAGCGCCATCATCAAAGCCGCGCAGATAGACGGTGCAACCATGCCGACGATTTATCGTCGCATCGTACTGCCTATCATGCGGCCGATCTTCTTCAGCTGCTTCATCATTTTGTCCCATCTGGCGATCAAGAGCTTCGATCTGGTGGTGGTGCTGACATCCGGCGGGCCTGGCTACTCGAGCGATTTACCCGCCACTTTTATGTATCAGTATGCGTTTGGACGTAACCAGATTGGGATTGGCTCGGCCAGCGCCATGATCACCCTGATGGGCTTTATTGCCATTCTGATCCCCTACCTGTATTCCGAACTGAGGAAGAAGAAGCATGGTTAATGCCAATTGGAGCCAGCAAGCCGGGCGGGCTTTCACGTATCTGGTCCTGATACTCTTTGCGCTGTATTTCATCATGCCGCTGGTGGTGATGGTGTTTAATTCACTGAAAGATTTAGCCGAAATACGGACCGGTAATCTGATACTGCCGCCACAGTCTCCGACCACAGAGGCCTGGCAAAAAGCCTGGTCATCCGCCTGTACCGGCTTGAGCTGCGAAGGCGTGTCTGCCTATTTTTGGAATTCTTTCAAAATCACCTTACCGGCTGTGGTGCTGGCGTCAGCCATAGGCGCAATTAATGGCTATGTCCTTGCAAAGTGGCGCTTCAGGGGCAGCGAAGTGTTCTTCGCCTTGATGCTGCTGGGCTGTTTCATTCCCTTTCAGGCGGTGTTGCTGCCAATGGCACAGACGCTGGGCTATCTCGGATTGGCGAACTCAGTACCCGGCCTGATTCTGGTCCATACCATTTATGGGATTCCGTTCACGACCCTGTTTTACCGTAATTATTACGTGGGCCTGCCGACTGAGCTGATTTCTGCCGCCAAGCTGGACGGTGCCGGTTTTTTCCAGACGTTTTACCACATAGTGTTACCGCTCTCAGGCCCGATCATAGTTGTGACGCTAATCTGGGAGTTCACCAATATCTGGAACGACTTTCTGTTTGGTGTGGTGTATTCCGGCCCGACGTCTCAGCCGATCACCGTCGCTCTCAACAACCTGGTCAACACCAGTCACGGTGTAAAGGAATATAACGTGGATATGGCGGCCGCCATTATTGCCGCTATCCCGACCATTTTTATCTACATCATCTCCGGTAAGTATTTCCTGCGTGGACTGGTTGCCGGTGCAGTCAAAGGATAATGACGATGTCGAGCTTACATATCAAAGACGTAAATAAGCATTATGGCGATTACCACGCGCTGAAAGAGATAGATATCAAGATAGACAGCGGTGAGTTTCTGGTGCTGGTGGGCCCGTCCGGCTGCGGTAAGTCAACGCTGATGAATACCATAGCCGGGCTGGACAGTATCAGTGACGGCGCGATTTTGTTAGGCGACAAAGACGTGACGCATTTGTCGCCTAAAGACAGGGACATCGCCATGGTCTTTCAGTCTTATGCGCTGTACCCCAGTATGACGGTACGCCGCAATATCGCCTTCGGATTGGAAATGCGCAAAGTGCCTCAGGCCCAGATTGCCCTGGAAGTCGACAGAGTGGCGACTATGCTGCAGATCGATCATCTGCTCGACCGCAAGCCGGCAGAGTTGTCGGGTGGCCAGCGACAGCGGGTTGCCATGGGCAGAGCCCTGGCCCGTGAGCCGCAGATTTACCTGTTTGATGAGCCGCTCAGTAACCTGGATGCCAAACTCAGAGTGGAAATGCGCACTGAAATTAAGAAGCTGCACCAGCGGCTGAAAACCACCATAGTTTACGTCACCCATGATCAAATTGAAGCCATGACACTGGCCGACCGCATTGCTGTGATGAAAGACGGTGTCTTGCTGCAGCTTGCCAGCCCGGAGCAGATTTACAACAACCCGGTCAATATGTTCGTGGCGGGCTTTATGGGCTCACCCTCGATGAATTTCATACGCAGCTACCTCAGAGCACTCAATGACGGCTTGGCGATAGAACTGCATAACCGGGACGGCGAGCGGGTCAGTATTCCTTTGCCTGAGAGAGGAAAAGATTTGTCAGCCTGGGTGAATCGTGAAGTGATACTGGGGCTTCGTCCTGAGCAGATCCGTCAGGCAACGGCGAATTCGCCGGCAGTGTTTGAAAGACATATCAATAATCAGCTGGATGTGGTGGAACCGACGGGGGCGGATACGCTGGTGGTTACACAGTTTAACGATCAGGATGTGACCGCGAGATTAGACCCTGAAAGTCATCCTGTGTCGGGACGCGATTTCTTATTCGCGGTCGATGTGAGCAAAGCGGTGCTGTTCGATCCGGACAGCGAAGACAGGATTTATTAAGTGCTCAGAGATGCAGGTATAAAAAAGCGGCTGTTTCCAGCCGCTTTTTTCAGGGGGATGTTATGCGTGGTCTTAGAAAATCAGGTGAGCCATCAGCGCGATAACCGGCAGGGTGACCAGGGTACGCAGAATGAAGATCACGAACAGCTCCCAGGCCTTCACCGGGATCTTGCTGCCCAGCAGCAGAGCACCGATTTCAGACATATAAATCAGCTGTGTTACAGACAGTGCTGCAATCACAAAGCGAGTCAGATCACTCTGGATTTCCGTTGCCAGAATCGAAGGCAGGAACATATCAGCAAAGCCGACGACTATGGTTTTAGATGCTTCAGTTGCTTCCGGAATCTGCAGCAGTTCCAGCAGCGGGATAAAGGGTTTACCCAGCCAGTCAAACACAGGTGTGTTCTCGGCAACCAGCAGCGCCAGTGTACCTATGGCCATGACAACAGGCAGGACACCGAACACCATATCGACAGCGGCTTTGACACCGTCATTGACCACTTTGCGCAAACTGGTGACTTTGTTGGCGCGCTCAAAGGCTTTTTCCAGACCGAAGCTCAGCACAGTGTGGCCGTTAGGCAGGGCATCCATGTTGGCATCGGCCGGGGTACCGCAGACAAATTCATCACGCTTACGGCTCAGAGGCGGCAGGCGCGGAACAACAATGGCAGCCACCACACCCGCCAGACATACAGTGGCGTAGAAAGGCAGGAACATGTGTTCCAGGTTAACCTGCGCGATCACAACCAGACTGAACGTAATGGAAACGGCAGAGAAAGTGGTACCAATAACCGCCGCTTCACGCTTGGTATAGAAGCCTTCTTCATACTGTTTGCTGGTCAGCAGGACCCCGACACTGCCGTCAGCCAACCAGGATGCCATACAGTCGATAGCTGAGCGCCCAGGCAAGTTAAACAGCGGGCGCATTATTTTGGTCAGCATTGCTCCGAAGAATTCCAGCAGACCAAAGCTCGTCAGCAAAGGCAGGAAAAAGCCCGCACACAGGAAGACCGCAAACAGCACGGGCAGCAGGTCGTTCAGTACCAAGCCGCCGGTATTTCCGTCAAAGATAGCAACCGGACCGACTTTAAAAAACGTCAGGATGGCAAAGGTCGCACCCAGTAATTGAACGATGTACCAAGGCAGGCTTGGCTTAAACAGATTGGCAATAAAAGGTTTACGTTCAATAAAACGGGGTTTGATGAGGCGAACCAGAGTCGAGCAAAGCGCCGTCAGGGTAATGACGGTGGTGACGATGGCCGTCAGGCTACCTTCAAACAGGTTCTGGATTGCTTTTGCCATTAAGGCAATAGGGATGGTTATCTCTCCACCTACGGTGATTGGTGCCATAAACAGCAGCACACCGATGAATGATGGCAGAATAAACATGAGCCAAGGCGCTTTACGCTTGTTTGCGCCAGTTATCACTTGTTCTGACATGATTGACCTTTAAGTAACTGATACAACGTGTTTTTGTGCTGAGTCGAGTGGTTCTTCCCAGCATGAACATGCAGTTATTATTAATATAATCGTGTCGGAGGTTACATTTTTTATCACTGCAATGGAATACTTCTCTGAAAGAATCATCTAATTATGCATTGTAAATTAGACGTTATGATAAGTTACTCACGTTTAACAACGATATATCTTGCATTACAATTTGCGCTGGTATTACACATCGGCGGGATTTGTGCAGCACTTCACTGTTATTGACATTGTCATTGTTAAGCGTAAAGCCGCTTATATAATGGGCGCTTCTTGATGACTTTTTTGACAAATTCACGGCAAAAAAATACTAATACTTATGAATATTAAATTGCAGGGACTCACACTGGCAGTGGCTACGGCTTTGTCAGTCAGCACATTTTCCGCTCAGGCAGCGGTAAACGGTGCAGATGCACGCAGCGTGGCGATGGGCGGCACAGGTGTCGCGTCCGCCAGTTATCTGACAGCCAGCTTTTATAACCCGGCGTTGGTGGCACATTATAATAAGACCGATGATTTTGGCGTGTTATTGCCAGCGGTGGGGATCAGTATTCATGATCCGGACGAGCTGAATCAGAAAGTGGAAGATTTCCAGGATGTTAATGACGAACTGGAAATGGCGATAGATAATAGCGGCGGCAGCCCGGTTTCTGATTCCCTGGTCAATGAATGGAAAGCGGCACTGATGGGCATGGATGAGGGCAAACTCAAGGCTGACATCAGTATCGGAGCGGCCGTTGCGGTGCCGAACCGTTATCTGAGCATGAGCCTGTTCACTCAGGCGCAGATTGTCAGCCTGGCTCAGGCCAACATTGATCCTGATGATTTGGCTGGTGTGGATGGCTCGAATCCGCCGGATCTCGACAATCTTCAGTCTGATGTGCTGGGGATTGCTGGTGGCATCGTCGATGTCGGTTTAACCATGGGTAAATCTTTCGAATTACCTACTGTCTCCCTGCCGGAGCAGAAGGTGTCTGTGGGTATCTCACCTAAGATTCAACAGCTGATTGCCGTGAGCTTCCAAAACACTGTCAGCCAGTTTGATAACAGTGACTTCGAATTTGAAAACGAATATCAGGATGATACGGCCTTCAACCTGGATATCGGTCTGGCTTACCAGCCGATCCCAACAGTAACTCTAGGGTTCAGTGGCCGTAACTTGTTTAAGCAGGAGCTGGAAACCAACACACCGGAATCCCCCGCAGGCCAGCCAGGCAAATTTACCAGTAAGACTTTGCTGGTTGAGCCTAAATACACTCTGGGTGCTGCATACAGTAACAGCTGGTTTACCGCTGCCGCTGATGTGGATCTGACTGAGCAGAAATATTTCAAAGAGTTTGATCTGGCGACGCAATATGCACGGCTGGGTATGGAATTGAATGGCTGGGACTGGGTGCAGTTCCGTGCCGGTTACAGCTTGAGCCTGACTGATTCTGCTGAAGATACCATGAGTGCCGGTATCGGCCTGAGTCCGTTCGGCGTGGTTGCGGTTGATCTGGCATTGCAATACGGCCAGGACAACAATTATGGTGCGGCCCTGCAGTTCGGCTTTACTATGTAATCACCTGGAAAAGTATAGTGCTCACCCCGTCATAAATTTGGCGGGGTGTGTATATGATAAATAGATTGATTACATGTAATCATGGCAGTGGATCAAATAACAGAAATAATCTGAATGAAGTTTTCACAATCCTTTGAATTAAAATATAAAAATAATTTCTGATTTTTTGATATTAATTAGAATTCCCCAGAATATTAGCTAACCTCATAAGCAATGAAGTTAATCTTCATTTAACTGCTAAATAACAAAATAAATAAAGAATCGATCTTTATTTTTATCGTCTCCGGAATTTTTAATCATGCTTTTCATTCGGTTAACTTATTTTTCAGCGAATAGCACGGTTAAAAGGGGGCTCACAAAAAAATATGAGGAACAACGTCATGGCAAATATTAATAAAGTCGAAATCGTCATCGACTGCGAAGCAATTGAAAATGGTGCACAGGGCTATCAAGCCGTTCAGATGTTTGCTGATCCCAGTCTGGTTATCGATAATTCACAGGGTTCTTATGAACTGAGCATTAAGGTCAATAACGGCGATGTGATTCGCTGGTCTGCGTTTCCGAAAGTGAGTGTTTCGGAAGATGGCAGTCATTATTCAGTTCTTATTGACGCTGAACATGAATGGAACAGTACTTTGATCAAAGGCTGGTCGGCGTATCAGGGCAATACACAAGTCTATGTCTATCAGGAAGACGGTATTCCGATGAATGACAGCGTTAACGTACCATTTGTACGCCAGACGGCCTACATGCCGTATGTTCAGGCTGAAGCCACACTGCCAGGTCGCCCGAATCCGGGTACTCAGCAAAAAGCGGCGTATACATTCTGGGTACAAGTCTTTAAAGATGATCAGCTGATTAAAGAAATTAACTGGGACCCATATGTGACTGCCATTCAGCCATAATTTTTTTTATAGCACCCAATAGCGAGCGTTATTTTCTCTTGCTATTGGATCTTATCTAGTCTTTATTTATTAAAGCATTTCATCTTTAAGCGGTTTTCATCACAATTACTGCAGCGATAACCACAAAAATACCTGTCCAGCCAAGCGGTGAAAGTCGCTGTTTAAACAAGACAGAGCCGCCAATGGCGGTGCCCAGAATGCCTATGGCGCCCCATGACGCATAAGCCACCGCCAAATCAATCTCTTTGACGGCCTGAGCCAGCAGCGTAAAGGCACACAAGACCAGCGCGATAGACAAGCCTCCCCAGAGTTTGTGCTTAAAGCCGTTTGAACGGGTCAGCGCCATGTTGGCGGCAATATCGACCAAAGCCGCCAGCACCACAAAGCCGAAGGACAGGGTAAAGAACTGACTCATGATCGGCTCCTTGCTGAGGTTGAGTGCGGTATTGAAGACTTAGCCTGGGTGGCACGGCAGTCTGGCTGCGCTTCACCCAACGTCACCATTACAATACCTGCCACGGCTAAACCCAGGCCAAGCAGTTCCTGACTGTTCAAATCGGCCTTGAACACCAGCAGTGACACCAGAGTGATCAGGGTAATACCCAGCCCCTCCCATATCGCATACGCTACACCTATGGCAATTCTCTTCGCCGCCAGCGACAGGAAGTAATAAGACACAGTGATCAATAGATACATGACCGCATAACCCCAGAGTGCGTCTTGCTGGCCGAGCAGATTCATGGTGCTGGTACCGGCGACTTCAGAGGCGATAGCCAGTAGCAGAAAGATTCGTGCAAGAAACATCATTCACCTTTAAATGAATTTAATTAAATGCATAACATTGAAGGACATGAAATCCCGCCAGCAGGGAGAAAAACGCTGAAACCGTACTTTTGTTGACTGTGCAGTAAAATGTTATGGAGTAAGGCTAGAGTAGCCCGCGATATTGGGCCTGGACAGGTAATTGAGATATTCATTTTTGAATATCTCTTAGTGGTTCAGAGTGGGTGTTTGAACAGGTTCTTTACAATACGATGTAAATGCTGGTGCATCGGGTGGTTTCTGTTGGTTTGTAAAAAACCGCCTGAGATAACAAAGTCGCTGAATTCCCGGTTGACAGCAGGCATAGGGTAGGCCACCAGATCCGGAAAAAGCCGGATGGAGCTTTTGCTGGCGTACATGATGGCATCGGTATTGAGCAGCATCTCGGCTGCGACGCGTAAACTGTAGGTTTTGAGCAGTACGTTCGGCTGATAGCCCATGCGCTGATATTCAGACTCCACGGTACACAAAGGATTGTACGAAGCGGGGGCCGGCAGAGACACAATCGGCAACTGCGCGACCGCCTCCCAGTCGTTGCTGTCTTTATCCAGCGACAGGCTCGGGTGGTTATGCCGGGCCAGTATCATCCGCTTTTCCGTAAACAGCGGGCGCATATAGATGTCGTTCGACAGCTCGGTTTCCTGATCCAAAATGCAGTAATCATGCATGCCTTCGAGCATTTCACCCTGGCTGTTATTGTTCCAGCTGGAAAAGGAAAACGTCGCGCGGGGAAAGGCCTGGTAACAGCCGCTCAGCAGGCGCGCTCCCTGCTCGTCGAGCAGATACGGATCGATGACCAGTGAGAGCTGGCCGTCATACGCCAGGGCACTGAAATCCTCAAACTCGTGCAACACCTTGGCAATGGGCGCCAGGATGTTGTCGAACTCTTCGGCTAAGCGCAGCGCCATCGGAGAGGGCTCCACACCGTGCGGCTTGCGCACGAACAGCGGGTCGTTGAACGTGGTCTTTAATCTGGCCACACCACGGCTGGCACTGGGCTGAGAGATCCCGAGCTGCGCCGCCGCGACTTTAATACTCTTATGATCAACCACCGCCTTGAGCAAGCGCATAAGATTGAGATCCAGTGTATCGAGCTGATGGGCCATGCAGACACCTGATAGATCAACAGAAAAAGTGATTTGATGATTGTAATGGGTTGCGGCGTTCTGGTCACGGTGACAATCCGGCTGGCGTTATTTTGGCACCAGAAAGTGCGGTGAGTGGCTGTGACATTGAGCGCAAAACAAGATAAATAGTTGTATTGCCAGCAGCAACTGTGAATTTGCCGGCTGTTTACGACATAATGCCAAATGCGCATAACCGGCGTACTGCTTAAAATAGGGCCATTTTTGATCCCAACGGTGCTTTCTTCATGTCGTCCGATATCAAACCGACCAAACGTTTTGTCAAAGCCGCTTATCAGCCACTGGATGAGCGAATTTACAGCTCTAAACCTGAACCGGTTCCAGAGACAGAGCCTGTACCTGAATATGCCTATTCTGTGGCATTTGCTTGCCGGCCGGCGCTGTACCGACAATACGTCAAACCTTATCTGTCGCTGCAATTAAATCAGTCTGAGCAAGAAGGCCCGCTCACGCAATGGTCAGAGAAAGCGCAGGGTCAGCATACTTATGTGTCGTGCGAAGTCAGGAAGGATGAAGAAAAGTCACTGCAGGTAAATTGGCGAACCAGCCCTTTGGTGAGTTTTGGAGTGGATGCTGTCCTGCCGCACGACAAGTCTGCCGCAGTGATTCAGGAAGCCTTTGTGCCTGTTCGCCCGGCGATTCAGATGGGAGAGCAACTGGGCCTGCCGACCAAAGGCTACCTCTATCACTTTCTGGCAGGCAAACTGATCAGCGAATACCGTTGTATGGGGGAAACCTATCCGCGTTTTCAGGTTACCCAGAGCCGTGCGGAGGCCATGTATCCTGAGCCCGCGATTGATCAACCGCTCGAATTCATCCTTGCCCTCTGGCAGCGAAACGGCCAGACGGTTCAGGATCAATACCTGCTCTATAGTCAGGAAGCACTGACTGACGATGCCATTAACAGTGTCGATACCGCCTTTCTGGATCAACATGGTGTGAAGCTGGACATGCAGCAGATTATCCCGCTGACAGAAAATGGCGGGCAACGTAAAAAGCACACCGTGGTTGAGGGAGAGACCTTATCCGGTATCGCAGACCATTATCAGATGACGCTGGAATCATTGTTGTCACTCAATCCATTCTGGCGTGATAACAAAACACACCTGAGCATTGGCAGTCAGGTTTACCTTGAGTCGGTGGGGATTTACACCCATGGTCAGGACACACGTTACCCGGCTTCTGCAATGATGCTGGGAGACGGCGTTTTCGCCATCAGCAATCAGTCGCAGGGCTGGGTCGACTTTCCTGTGGTGAAAGTGGCTGAAGCGGAAGCAGGTCAGTTTACGGCCCTTTCCCCGGTGCGTTACGCCATTGATGCACGTAACGAAAAAGGACAGGGCTTGCACCCCGTTCAGGACACAGAGGTGTTTTCCGGGGGGATTTTTCAGTCAGCAGAGATACCCTACACCCTGCGTCAGATCCGTGACGGCTGGCTGTATGCGCTGCATCCGCTGCCAGAATCGGAAGCGTGGCAGCTGGAAGAATACAAGATTGAGCAGGGGGAGTTTCGCCGGGTAGAAGGCCACACGGCGCAAGCACGCGCAAAGGCGGAGCCTCAGCAACCGAAAAGCCATATTCTCTGCGCTACGGCGAGTCCGTATTACCTGGCCTATTCCGTGAAGCGCTGGACAGATCGTATCTGCGATTTTTATCTCACCGATGCACAGGCCCGCGACAACTGGCTGCGCAAAGTCGATCTGAATGAATCGGGTCAGCATACTCATCGCGCTGATGTCGCCACGGTGGAATGTGCTGTTGCCGATGTGAACGTCGAAGGGCTGGATCCTTTTGCCGGAACCTGCGCGCCGCTGACAGGTGAGCCCGGCAAACCGAACGATTTTATTCATGTCCCGCCGAAAAAGACACTGGCCAGTTACACCTATCAGGCACCGTCAACACACGGACAGCAGATAGTGGCTCTGGACGATCCGCTGGCCGACCTGAGCGATCTCTATTTTGCCCTGCTGGAGCCGGTACTGACCACCACGCCCGATGAGCAAACCCACCGCAAAGTGGTGCTGGCAGAAGCCATTCGCTCCATGGTTCGGGTGTCGATCCCGCAAGATAAAATGCCGGTAATCCAGCCGGAACAGTGGCTTGATTTTGAAAGCGCACTGGATACCTGTCTGGAATATCAGTATCAGATACCCGTACTGCACACGGGACCAGATAATACTTTGTCAGCCAGGCTTGAGCTGCTTAACCAATACAAACAGGCCAGTCTCAAGGCGCAGGCCAAGCTGGAAGCCATGGGCTTTTTCGGGGTTGAAGACTATGTGCAGGAATATACCGAACGTCGAAAAGCCCACTCACAGGTAAACTGGGACGGGCTGGATACCTTTTATAAAGCCTATCTGGCGTCGCAGGCGGGCGCGTATGCGGCGATCCCCGGCGCCTTTGACCGGCTGTTAGCCGCCTTGCCCACACTGGGTACTGAGCCGATGCGTCTCGGGCTGGACATGCTGTACAGCGATCACATGGCTTATCTGATGGAACTCTTCGGGGAGATCCTGCCTGCGCTCAACAGCAGCGCCAGCGATGACGCCATGCAGCAGAAGCTGGCCGAGGCGCTGGTGCAGGAGACACCGGATAACCTGATGGCACTGGCCACCTCATTTTTCTCGGCGGAGTTCTATACCAAAGCCGATGAACTGGTGAAAGAAAGCGATGTGCTTGATCTGCAGCGTGAGTCTGTCCCTGTGACAGGTGTGGTCGCCGGTCTTAACAGCGTGCTGGGTTTTGGGCTGGGGACAGAATCGGCACTTTACCAAAAAACCTTATCCATGACGGTGCCGCTGGGCGGTTTGATTGACAGTGCCATTGAAGCGGTGAAAAAAACGGCAGGCATGGGATTCCAGAAGGGGTATTTTACCTATTTAGGGATCACCATGAAAAAAGGCGGCTTTCGCGGTGGCTTCAATGTCGCGGCGATGACTTGGAGTCTGGAACAGATCTCTCAGGGCAAAATCGGCCAGAATCCGGCGTTTGAGCAGACCCGTCAGGCCTTCCGTCAGCGCTTTAGCGGTGCGGTCTCAGAGTGGCAATCGCTGGATGAGCAGCTCAGGCGGATGCCTGCCGACTCACCCAAGCGGGCAGCGCTGGAACTGAAGCAGCAGAAAATGGAAACCCGTGTCGCCCGGATGGTCACCGAGGCACCTGGGGTATACGACAGTTTCAACGGCGCAAAATTGCAGGCGTTCAACAGTATTCTGGACAGGGCCAATCAGGGGTTCAGTCGGCTCGGTCGGTTGGATTTTATTGTGGCGTTTCTTAATGCCATTAACGTGGTCGCCCAACAATACGCAGTGGAAGACACGCTTGCCTCCACACCCAATGCCGACGTGAATACCCAGCGTCATGTGGTGGGTTTCAGCACCGCCTGGCTGATGCATGCCACCAGCGAGATCTTCCGCGGGCTGGCATTTGATAGGGTGAAGCAGAACTCAGATTTACTCAACGAATCAATTAAGAACATAGTAAAAAATGCTGATGGAGATTTTACTGTTGCAGACGCAAAGTTAGCCAAAAGTTATCTTCAGCGCTCCATGCTGGCAGGCATGCTGGGCGTTGTCGCGGCAGGGTGGGAAGCCTATATAACCTGGCAGGATGCTGAGAAAGCTGACTTTATGATGGAAAAAGGTTTGCTGTATACCAAATTTGGGATACTGGCAGGGCAAGGAGGTGTTTGGGCTTGGTTAGCTATTCGAGGGTTAGCATCTTCAGCGGGTAAACTTGCAGTCGGAGCAGCGCTCCAAGGCTGGATGGTCGCAGCCTGGTTTTGGTTAGGGGTCGCTTATCTGGCCGTCTCTGTAATTTTGAATACCTTGCAACAATCACCGCTGGAGAATTGGTTGCGTAAAAGTATTTGGGGAAAGGAGTATAAAGGGGACTGGAGTGCAGAAGCAGAATACCAAGCTTTATTGCAAATTCTCAACCAACCCCAGATACAGGTACTGATAAAAAAATCGAAAAAATTATCAGGTCAGGTTGCTTCCCCGTATGCTCCTTTGCCTTTTAAGTTTATGCAGCAATTGAGGCTCACATTTCCGCAACAGCGCTATGGACAAACTGTTGAAGTTGGTGTCGCTGTGTCCGGGAAGAGGAATCAGGAAGTGTATATTGGTTATCACAAAACCACAGAATCGGTACCTTTCAGTTATCAGTTGAATGCCTTAGATATGGCACAAGGCTGCTGGAATCATGATGCACATAATATGCCAACTTTAATACTCAATATACCAATATGGATAAATTCAACCGATATTGTGAGTGTTTATACAACAGTCAAAAATAACAATCCGTTTGCTGAATTAAAACAGTCTGTACAAAGTTATAAATATCAGCTCCAACCTAAAACAATGTCAGAGAAAGAGCTGATGAATGATGCTAAAACAACAGATTTAATCGGTCAGTTGATGACTCAAGTGAAAATAGAGGAAGTATGAATACTGCAGTGTCTTTACCTGAATGCACGGAAGAGTATAAGCAACAACAGCGTCAGAAAGTGCTGGACTCCGAGGTGGTGCATGAATGGGAGTGTATACTACGTTCAACATTAAAACCTTATACACCCATAATTATGTCAGGTATTTTGAGTGTCATGTTTGGTGTTTTTTATTTTTTAAGTGGTGACTTTCATTTAATTTATTTTTGGGCGTTTCTCATGCTGGTCATGGTGCCTGTCAGCTATTTTCTATTTGATGTCGACTACAACTACAAGGGCCAAATCACTCCCAAAGGCATCATTGTTCAGAAAACAGAACGGGTGCCGGAAATCTTCTACAAGGCAACGCGGGGTATGGCCTATATCGGCATTGTGGTGTGCGTGATTGCCGCCCTGATGGTCGGGCCGCTGGCCTTTGTCGGTGCAGGGGCTTTTGCCTTGCTGTCGTTTAAAATGACAGGATTTCAGAAGCAGCCAGAAGTGTATGTTCGTTCCTTTTTAAAGGGGATCCCTTGTCGAATCAGACGTTCTGAAATGCCGTACCAATACGAAGTTCAACAATTTTCCAGTCACTGTAAAAGTTTAAAAGACTTAAATGACAATGCTGAGCAGCTAAGGTGCTTTCATCGGTGGACAATTAACTGCACCGCAGAGCAGGAAAAGGAAGTTCTTTCTCAGTTATCCCGATTTGTTGAATTCGAGAATAAAGTGTGATGATTGAGTTAACCCATAATATTCAGTCTGTACTGAAGAGTGCAGCGGTATGACCACAACAGTATCTTTACCCGAATACACGGAAGAGTATAAGCAACAACAGGGTCAGAAAGTGCTGGAGGCCGAGGTGGTGTATGAATGGGAGTGTATACTACGTTCAACATTTAAACCTTATACACCCATAATTATGTCAGGTATTTTGAGTGTCATGTTTGGTATTTTTTATTTTTTAAGTGGTGACTTTCATTTAATTTATTTTTGGGCGTCTCTCATGTTGATCATGGTACCTGTCAGCTATTTTCTGTTTGATGCCGACTACGACTACAAAGGCCAAATTACCCCCAAAGGCATCATTGTTCAGAAAACAGAACGGGTACCGGAAATCTTCTACAAGGCAACGCGGGGCATGGCCTATATCGGCATTGTAGTATGCGTGATTGCCGCCCTGATGATCGGGCCGCTGGCCTTTGTCGGTGCAGGGGCTTTTGCTTTGATGTCGTTTAAGATGACGGGCTTTCATAAAAAGGTCGAAATTGAGGTTATTCCATTCATTTTAAGTCATCAATATGAATATGAAGGACGAGAACAAGACCCAATCTATCAGTACTCAGTTTTTGCTTACTATTATGATGTGCTCGATTTTGAGAGAAATAATAATCTTGAATATTGGGTGAAGATCTATTGTCAAGTAGAACAATTCCCTGAGGTAGACAAGATTATTCGCCAGTATATTGATGTAACAAAAGAGAGGGAATGCTTTGGTGAAGCACGGTAAGGATATCGAATCATGGTGACAACAGTATCTTTACCCGAATACACGGAAGAGTATAAGCACCAACAACACCAGCAAGTACTGGAGGCTGAGGTGGTGCATGAATGGGAGTGTGTCTTGCGAACCAAAGTTAAGCTTTTAAGCACGTTAATACTGGGTGGGCTGGGAGGTGGGTTTGTCGGAGTTACTAACTACTTTCATCCAGATCTCGTCGCGCTGCTTTTATGCGGGGGAATGGTATTAATTTTTCTGCCAATTATTTATTTTTTGTTTAATGCCGACTACGACTACAAAGGCCAAATTACCACCAAAGGCATCATTATTCAGAAAACAGAACGGGTGCCGGAAATCTTCTACAAAGCAACACGGGGAATGGCCTATATCGGCATTGTAGTGTGCGTGATTGCCGCCCTGATGGTCGGGTCGCTGGCCTTTGTCGGTGCAGGGGCTTTTGCTTTGATGTCGTTTAAGATGACGGGCTTTCATAAAAAGGTCGAAATTGAGGTTATTCCATTCATTTTAAGCCATCAATATGAATACGAAGGACGAGAACAAGTGATCTGATCCACTAACTCTGGACACTTAGCTAAGCACTGTTCTTCAATTCAAAATTCTCAGGGCTGAGATAGCCA
>NZ_JAUOQQ010000035.1:0-37758 GCF_030547675.1 Photobacterium sp. 2_MG-2023 | reverse complement strand
GCTTCGATCATGGTTTCCAGCTTACCCTGGTCGATCGCGAAGTTACGGATACCTTCCGCCAGCTTCTCAATCGCCATTGGATCCTGGTTGTGATCCCACAGGAACTCCGCGTGGGTCATAGGCGCCGGACGCACTTCAGAAGTCACATCAGCAGAGAGCTTCTGTACCACTTCGCCTTGTGCTTCAGACAGCTCCTGCAGCAACTGCGGGCTGATGGTCAGGCGGTCACAGCCTGCCAGCTCCAGGATTTCGCCGGTGTTACGGAAGCTTGCGCCCATCACAACGGTGTTGTAGCCCAGGGCTTTGTAATAGTTGTAGATTGCCGTTACCGACAGCACGCCCGGATCTTCAGACGCTTCGAAGTCACGGCCTTCTTTGGCTTTGTACCAGTCCATGATGCGGCCGACGAAAGGCGAAATCAGGAACACACCGGCTTCGGCACAGGCGCGGGCCTGAGCAAAAGAGAACAGCAGGGTCAGGTTACAGTTGATGCCTTCTTTTTCCAGGATTTCCGCTGCGCGGATCCCTTCCCAGGTCGAGGCCAGTTTGATCAGGATGCGGTCGTTGCTGATGCCGGCATCGTTATACATTTTGATCAGCTTACGGGCTTTGGCCACGCTGGCGTCGGTGTCATAAGACAGGCGGGCGTCAACTTCAGTGGAGATACGGCCCGGCACCACGTTGAGGATTTCTTTACCGATGTTCACCGCCAGCTTGTCACCGGCGTCTTCGATTTGCTGTGCGTTATCGCTGCTTTGCGCTTTGGCATAAGCAATCGCATCGTCGATGAGCGGTGCGTACTGTTCAATCTCTGCGGCTTTCAGGATCAGGGAAGGGTTGGTGGTGGCATCTTGCGGTTGGTACTTCTTAATCGCTTCGATGTCGCCGGTATCGGCAACAACAGTAGTAAGTGCGCGCAGCTGTTCCAGTTTGGTGCTCATATCTCTTGTCCTTTGCTGTGTTTATGCAAACGTTAAGTTTGGCCTGTTGACTGTTCTTTTGAAGCCATGTCCGATGCTCTGAACATATGGATCGAAGCAAAATATTTGATGTCCCGATGATTAAATTTTTCTGTGTCGATGTCAATCGCGAAGCCCAATTCGAGCGGTTTTGTCAAACATTTTTTCGGTCACTTAGCCCAAGGATAAAGCGAGCATAGAAATGTACGCTGTAGTGGCTCAAGAAAACAGGTGTGGGCATATGTTTCCCTGTCGTTTTGTTGCTTGTTTGCCCGCTGCGCAGGTGTGGTGAGAATGTGGCGATCATTCAGGATGAGATTGTAAGACTTTGATCAATATAAAGTCATTACTCGATATCGACAGTTTGCTGCTGGCGGCGAATTTCGTCACAAAGAGCAGATAAGGCTTGTGAAACCGCATCAAGCTCAGATTCTGATGGGATTTGCGCAGCTTTCAATTGCATTTCGATTATCTTGGCACTGTGGCTGACCTGCTTTGCACAAAGACTGGCGGAGGCCCCTTTCAGGGTATGACTGAGTAACATTGCCTGCTCCAAATCGTTTTCCTCGATGGCATTGCGGATCTTCTGGTCGTAGTCATGGTGATCATCTGCGAAAATGGTAAGAAAGTACGTAATCATTTCTTTATCTTGATCAAGCATTTCCAGCAGTTCTTCCATGTCAATTTGTGTGATCTGATTTAAATCGAATGCTGCATGACTTGACGGTAACTCAGCTTGGTTAAGAGATGATAAAGAGTCGTTCAGGAGAGACTGATCCCGAAAATCGGGTTGTTTAAACGTGTGTTGGCGCAGATAGGCCATGTAGTCTATACGGTGGCGAAAGCGTTGGAGTGCATCCAGTAATTTTCGTTCGTCGAGAGGTTTGGTGATAACACAGTCGACCCCTGCATCCAGCATATTCTTCTGTGTTTCCTCAAACGCATCTGCGGTACAAGCGAAAATCGGGACAATGCAGAAAGGTTCGGGCAGGGAACGAATTCGCCGGGTCGATTCCAGGCCGTCCATCACCGGCATGTGATTATCCATAAGGATCAAATCGTAGGGTTGGCGCTGCATCATTTCCAATGCTTCCAGTCCGTTTTCCGCAGTGTGGGTATGAAATCCCCATTGTTGAAGAAAACTTTCCATGATCAGTACGTTGAGGTGGTTATCTTCAACAACCAGAACGTGCAGACCGGCAAAGGCTTCTCTGTCGATCTCGATGTTTTCGATTAACTCTTCCTGAGGGATCCCCGTATCAAGGCAGAGGTTGACGGTAACAGATGTTCCAGCGCCAGGCTCACTGCTAAGTTCGACATTGCCGCCCATTAATTCTGCCAGCTGTTTGACAATACTCAACCCGAGCCCGGTGCCGCCATAGCGCCGGCTGGTAGAGACTTCGGCCTGAGCAAATGGATCAAAGATGTGGGCCGTTCGCTCTGGCTCTATGCCAATGCCTGTATCTTCGGCCACAATCGTCAGTTGTTGTTGTTGCCCTCCGGTGAGCAGAGCCCGCCTCATACGCACTCTGACATGGCCTTTGTCTGTGAATTTAATGGCGTTGCTGATCAGGTTAAACAGAATCTGGCGAATACGGGATTTGTCGGCGTAGAACCAGGTTTCCTGATCAAAGCCACAATCAATATTGAAAGCCAGGCCTTTCTCTTTCGCCAACGAGTAATAGGTGCTTTCAATAGTGCCGACCAGATCAGTAAAGCAGAAATGAGTTTTATCCAGTTTCAGCTTGCCTTGCTCAATTTTAGAGAAATCCAGAATATCGTTCAGCAATGACATCATATGCTTACCTGAATCGAGCAGAGTGTTCAGGTGATGTTCTTGTTCTACCGTTAATTTGGTTTTCAGCAACAGTTGCGACAACCCCAGCATCCCGTTCATGGGTGTGCGTATTTCATGGGACAAGTTAGCCAGAAAGGCAGACTTGGCTTTATCCGCCGATTTGGCTTTTTCCAGCGCCTGATTGAGCCGCTTGGTATCAGCTGAAATTTTATCAGCTCCCTGATTAAGCGCATCATTGAGTAACTGAAATTCATACGGACCCTCAAAGGAGGGATTGGGCTGATAATCCCCTAAACGGAACTGAGAGGCAAAGCGAGTCAGCTTTGCTATAGGCCCGGTAATGCGTTTGGTGAGGGCGATGGCAAGTAAGAGGATTAATACACTGATCATAGCCAGCGCAAGCAGGAAAAAATGGTGCAGTTCATCAATAGTACCGATGACGCTATCTTGTGAGGTCACAGTGATCAGCGACCAGACGGGCATGCCTTCAGCATCATTGATCTGCGATGGTACAACAGCTGCGATCATCGCTTTATCTTCATCATCGTTGTAATTGTTGATGCCGGATATGAACGGTGAGAAAGAGGACATTGCTCCTGATCCTGCAACTAAACTGGCTTTGTAGAATTGCCTGAAATGATGCAGAGACTGTTCAGTGGCATGACTGCTGAGTAGCAGCTTGCCATCAATATCGGTCAGATAAACATTGTCGGTTGGGGCGACTTCATTGCCCAGTTGTTTAAGCTGCTGTTTGATGTCATCCATTTTGTATTCGATCAGCAGGAATCCATCAGGCTGGTGTTCGATTTTTTTGGCCAGAAAGACAATGGCCTCACCATTTTTGATCTGGGGACGGGAGATGTAGGTATTATCCTTGGCCAGCGTTTTTTCGATCTTCTCTAAATCCGGGGTATCAATGTTATTAATGGTCAACCCTGCATCTGAGCTCGCATTAAGATAATAATGACCGCCTTTCTCACGCACCTGATGCATAGCCGCAAAGGAAGGGTCGGTTTGCCCGAAATTATGAAAAAACTGGCTAATTTGTTCAGGAGGACGGGAAAAAATAGGGGAGTGACTTAATAAATCCAGATTTTTCAGTCGCAGATTGTGTGTCTGATCCAGGCTCTGGGCCACGATATTATTGCGGGCATTAATGCCGGCTGCAATTCTGTCCAGCGCGACTTCATTGAGTTTTTCACTGCTGATCCAGCCATAGATGTAAGCAGGAAGAATACCGACCGCAAGCATGCTGACTAACAAAATGGGCTTGATTCGATTGGGGACTATCCTTATCACCACAATACCTCAGAGTTTTTATGTAACTTGTTAATAAAGATTACGTGCTGAGATTATAAGCCAAAGTGAGATGGGTGAGTGAAGCTGAGCTAACAAAAATGATCTTTTTGCATGGTCTGTTTGCCGTTTCAACAGAAAAAGCGGGCTGAGTTAGTTAAGCAATTGTTCCAGCGTTAATGGCGAGGCCATGATTCCCAGCTGTTGAGCGGGTGTTAAGCCATTGCGATCTTGTCGGCACAGGTTATGCCAGGCCCGGTAAATATCCAGCAAAGGAAGTAACCCCCCCGGCCGGGCTTTTCTTCTGGGTTCATCAACCAACTGCGCAAATTGCTGATAAAATCGCTGCTGATACTCATCCACTTCGCGGTGAGTCGCAAGTTGCAGCCATCTGGCTTCATTGTTTTTTTCGCCGCCTAAATGGCAGATACCTTTGCCGACCTGATCAAACCGGGTAAATGCCCACCGGTCTCGCCACCATCCCAGTAAAACGATGTCGATACGTCCTGCGGCATTGCCCTGCGGCCAATCCGGATCTTCTTCTACATAGACAGGCTCAATAGTGCCGGAGCGAATTCTGTTCAGAAACACAGACAGACAAGCTGAACGTAACAGAGGCTCTTGCGGCATGAACAGCATGAGCTGAGTGTTATCACTCACTTGTTCATTAAGCTGTAGAAAATGCGCGTAAACCGCATACTGAGGCCTGATCAGATTACCTTTGGCCGGGAAATGTTCAATGTTCTGGTCACTGCTTGGATCTTCCAAATGCGGCCTTGATAGCACTTCTCGGTATTTTGCATCGACTTTCGCCAGTAAGCCCTGAGGGGCAGCCTGCGCTGCTGTCGGTGCGCTATTTTCCTGTCTGGCTAGGAAGCGGGCATTAGGGCTGTAAGGATCATGCAGCGTATCGGGTGTGCCTGTCTGTTCCGGGTGATAGTTAATGTGCTGGCTGAGTACATAGCCGGAATTTGCTTCGCAACTGGCAATCCAGTAAACGCCATTAGCAGCATGTGGCTGAAGCGGGTTGAGTGTACAGGCCAATGCCAGTTGTGATTTGTGTTGTAACAAACGGGCATCAAACACCGAAAGTTGCCGACGGCAGCGGCTGGCAATGTGGTTCAGTTGGTCGTAAAACGTTTTTGGATTCATACCAAGCCGCCGGCAGATATCCCGGATGGGGTGACCGGTAAACAGCAGGGCGAGCAGCTTTTGCTGAATCTGGTGTTTGGGATTAAAGCCAGACCATCTGTCGACAAACGTCGTCTGACAATTTTTACAGCGATAACGCTGACGATCACCACTGTAGCCAAAGGCATGATAAAGGTGGCGATGTGTCAGTACGGGTAAACCCAGATTGTCACAGTCCAGATTATTGCAGGCAGGTAAGCCGTTACTTTGCTGTAATTTCAGGTAACGCCACTCTGCAATGACATTTTTATTGCTGATAAGGGGAGGAAAGGCGCCGCATTCTTTGCAAATGAATGCAGGACGGTTTGGATTCGTCCTCTGAATGATATAGTCGTCTGGGTTCTGGGAACCGAAGTTTTGGCAACGTACGGTTTTGCAATGATTCAACTGCCAGTGTCCGCTGGCTGGCGGCAAGGTTGCAGAGTGTTTTTGATTTGTCATCATGCTTGCCACCCTCCTCGTGTACGGACTATAGCGAAAACATGCCTGGAAAAAGGTGCCGAGTCATTACTGCATACGATGACCCGACACCCATTAGTTGGCCCAAACTGCCAGGTATAGCATTGCCGCCCGGGTAAACCCGCTTCAAATTGTGTAAGACGCCACATTTTACCAATTTTTGAGCTGCGACAGGCAAATTCCCTGATTGAGCTGACTAATCCTTTACTAAGGCGGAGCAATGGCGCCGGCCTTATAAGCGCAATCCGGCCTGTATATGACAAACCGGATCAGATGCATCAGATAGTGATCGCTGTTTCCAGCGCAACTTGCATCATAGAGTGGAATGATTTCTGACGATCTTCAGAACTCAGGTGCTCGCCACGGGTAATGTGGTCAGACACTGTCAGAATGGTCAGCGCTTTCGCACCCAGCTCTGCTGCAACACCGTAAATACCGGCGGCTTCCATGTCGACACCCAGAATATTCAGCTTGTTCATCTTGTCGAACAGGTCGGCTTCAGGGCTGTAGAACAAATCGGCAGAGAACACGTTGCCGACACGTACCGGCACGTTTTGCTCACGCGCCTGGTTTACCGCTGTTTCCAGCAGGTGGAAATCGGCAATGGCGGCAAAGTCATGGTTGTTAAAGCGGATGCGGTTTACTTTGGAGTCGGTGGACGCACCCATAGCAATCACGATATCCATCAGTTTGATGTCATCGCTCACTGTACCGCAGCTGCCGATACGGATGACGTTCTTAACACCGAAGTCTTTAATGAGTTCGTGAACATAGATAGAGCAGGACGGGATACCCATACCATGGCCCATCACAGACACTTTCTTGCCTTTATAGGTGCCTGTGTATCCAAACATGTTGCGTACATTGCAGACTTCTTTGGCATCTTCCAGATACGTCTCTGCGATCAGTTTCGCACGCAGCGGGTCACCTGGCATCAGTACTGTTTCTGCGAAATCACCAAATTCGGCATTGATATGCGGGGTAGCCATAGCGGACTCCTGACAAGTTATTCGTTTTAAAAAATTATGAGAAGAAACGTTCAACCACTGCTTGGTATGCCATACCACCCAGATAAACACCCACAATCCCCATAATGCCAGATAACACTGGCGGAGCGGGTAGTGGCAGTTTTACTGCACTGAAAAAGAGACCGACAACGACTCCTGCAATGGTTGCAAGCAGAATCTCGTTCATGTGTTTACCCTCTGTCTGTATGTCGTACTCAAGTGGTACGTCTTATCTGAAAAAACATCAGCACAGCAGTGGCAGAAACTCAATGAGAGCCAGTTAAGAACTGTTGCTGAATCAGGGGGCCAGTCTAGTGAAGTTACCAAGAGCAACTTTTGAAGTTAGTCACATTTTATTGATTGTTCAGCCATCGATCCAGAGTTATTTACCAAACCTGTTGAAAACAGGAGGTTAATCGTTTGCGTTTTATTGTGGTACTGAGTTATTCAACATGATGAATAAAACCATATTTATTAGTATAAATATAGATATAACAGTACCTTGAGTGAGTTTTTCTTACTTTTGAGGAGTAGGATAAGGTTGTTTAATTCATGAAACGGGTAAAAATCAATGTAATCGATATCATTGATTTGCGTAATTATTTCAGGCGTGTGAGGCAGGAAAGAAATTCACAGGCAGAGATAACTATCTGCTTGTTTTTAAGATGTGTTTAGTTGGCGAAAATAAGGATATGGGCTATTGATTAATTGGGCACAGTCTGCAACGACAGTTTTCACTCTTTTGCTACGAAGGAACGTTAATATGAAGAAATTGATGCTATCAGCGGCGCTTGCATTGTTAAGTCTGCCAGCCAGCGCTGAAATTTTAGGTTTATCTGTCGGGGCCAATGCAGGTGCATCCCGCCTGGAGTATGACGGTAACTCTGATTATGGCTATGAGTACGGGGTTAATGCGTCTTATCAGGTCACCAGTATTTTTAGTGTCAATGCCGGGTTAGCCATTGGCAGTGCAGAAGTGGATTCATCGTTGTCATCGGCAAAAAATGATATTGATTATACCTCTGTGCCGCTGACACTTCAGGCCGATATTCCACTGCTGGTGGGTAGTGTTTATGCCAGAGCCGGCACTAACTATTACGATGTTGATCGTAAATTGTCCGGTGTGACACACAAGGATGATGGCTGGGGATTTGCCGGCGGGGCCGGTTTCGTGTTGGGTATTATACCTTTGCTGGATTTGACACTCGGCTATGAATACCGGGATATGGGAGATGTTGACAGTAACGCTATTCTGTTGAGCGTAGGATTCGGATTGTAATCGTCATTGAGTGCTAAAAAAGCGCGAAAACAGTAGCGAGATCAACACCTGTTCAGCCCGCAACCCGTATGGTGTTCTGTTTATGGGGTTGTTTATCCGGGGAGCAGTCAGGATAAGCAACGCCCGATCGCGGTGGAGGCATTCATGACCAATTTTGAACGATATGAGAAAACCAGTCAGGCTGTTTTTCTGGCGCTGTCGGAATGTGGTCCGGTGCAGGATTACTGGCGAACTAATCAGGTACGGCCGGATTGCCAGACGT
Organism: Photobacterium sp. 2_MG-2023; assembly: GCF_030547675.1. NCBI lineage: Bacteria > Pseudomonadati > Pseudomonadota > Gammaproteobacteria > Vibrionales > Vibrionaceae > Photobacterium > Photobacterium sp. 2_MG-2023. The sequence goes on along the minus strand of NZ_JAUOQQ010000035.1, from coordinate 29,507 downwards.
TCATTTTGCGCGGTCTGTCCCGCTTGTTACCGCTGCGACAGAATGTTTTCAGAGATGCCATTGCTCCCTGGCTTGAAAATGCACAGCAGGCGCTGCAGTCTCCGGGCATGCCAGTTTCCCAATTATTGAAGAATGTCACTTATCCTTTTCCTTGCCGAGTCGACATTCAGGGTAATTTTCTGCCCTGCTGGGTGTGGGGAGAGTCAAAACATCTATTGGTGATCAGTATCATTGAACCCAGAACCGGGCAGTTTGGTTCTCCGCGAAATGTACCCGCTGAACGTTTAGTTGACAGACACAGATGGTTTGATGCCCAGGTGATAGACGGAGAGCAGGATTGTATCAGCGCAGGGCAAACCCATTTTCATCAGTTCGTTCAGCCTGACATGAAAAGCGATGAGCCAAGCGTCATCGATGCGATACGCCACCCCAATAGGCGTACCCTGAATCCGATCCTCAGTGTGACTTTAATCGCGATGATCGTGGTTGTATTTACCTGGGTGGTGACATCTCACCTTGGTTTTTGATCTGAGACAGGCAGATTTTCAGCGCCTTGAGGCTATCGGGGTAGCGTAAGCAGGACTTCACTTTAACGCTGAATTCGTTACTATGTCGCCAGATCGACAGACCCAAGCGTTTACTCCGTAATTGTAAGGAAAACCATGCATAATCTTTCTTTGTTATCGGCTTCCGAGAAAAACCGTATTGAACTCGACAAGCAGGCGGCTTACGCCGTTTGGCAGTTAAAAAACGGCAAAGCCGGGCCTGAAGTGTTCTTTAATCAGGCGGAAAGCATTTCCGATGATGACGAACGTGCTTTCTATGAAAAAGCCGTTGAGAAATACAAAAACCAGATGGGCATGGCCTGACAGCGCCTCAATTTAACGCATGGCTTTTTTCACTATCTTATTTCTGTTGATGGGGATCGGCATGACTTCGCTGGCCGTGAGCGCGCCGATCACAATCAACGCCATAGCGATCATTGTTTGCCCGGTGAGGGGTTCGGAAAAGAGTGGAATAGCCATCAGTGCTGCTAACACTGGCGTAAATGCCCCCAATGCGGCACTCATTTCCGCCCCCAGCCGTGAAATGGCTAGGGTATAACACAGGCTGGAAACTATCCCTACGCCGACTCCCTGAACCAGAAAATGGTACATCACTTCCTGAGAATCCACCGACAGCAAATTAAACGTCATTGTCTGGCTGAGAAAGCCTGTCAGTAGCAGACCACACCCTGATATTGCAATCACAGCCGCCCCTTCTGTTGCCGACAGGCCAGAGACGCGCATGGCTATAGTAAACCAGGCCCAGCTAACACTCGCCAGTAACAAAATGGCATAGCCAATCAGCATGCCGGGCTGCCCGCCAGCCAGTGACTTGGCGACAAAGCACACTACACCCAATGAGATACACGCTAAACCGGTCCGGCGCATCGGTGAGAGAGGCTCGCCAAAGCAGACGACGGCAATACCTGACACAAGAAGCGGCAATATACCCGGAATTAAGGAAGCGCCATCCGCAACAGGAACATAATGTAACCCGTACCCGGCAAGAAGCAGGTAGGGTAGCCCGGCTCCCCAGCATATCAGCGCTAAGTATCGCTTTGGGGTCTGAAAAATGTGCCTGGCTTTATGCCGGCACAACCAGCCAAACAGCAGGGCGGCGGGAACAAAGCGTATCAGGGCAATATCGGCGATCGTCAGATCTGACTGGCTGGAGGCCCGCAGTGAAATAAAAAAACCGGACCAGATCATCAAAGTAACCGTCATGGCTAACAGTCCGGTCAGCATAGCGGGCGTGTTCTTTTGCATCAGCGTAATCCTTGCGATTGAAGTGACTTCAGTATCCGCAAAAGCACGCGATAATAGTTGGCAAACTTAACTACCCATTTCTGCTATATTGGTGATTTTTTCCAATTTTATTTAAATTAGTGACTTATTTTACTAACTTGTTGTTAGTGATGAGTAACAAAGAGACGGGATGCGGGCGTGATGGATAAAAAAGATAAGCAGATTCTGACTGAAATACAGCGCGATGCACGTCAAAGCACCGCTGAGATCGCCGATAAGGTGGGTCTGTCGGTGTCACCTTGTGCCAGACGGATAAAGAAGCTGGAATCCGATGGCATTATCGCGGGATATCAGGCCACCCTGGACAGACAGAAACTGGGATTGATGATGACCTTTTTTGTCAATGTCAGCCTGAATAATCACAGGGATCAACCCATTGATGAGTTTGAGCTGGTGATGTCAGGTATGCCTGAAGTGATCAGTGCGCATGTCATATCCGGAGCACACGATTATCTGTTAGAAGTGGTCGCCAGAGATTTACCTCATTACGAAGCTTTCATCCGCAAACTACAGACCCTGACCATGGTAAAAGATATTCATACCAACCTGGCTATCCGAACAGTCAAAACCGGTCAGCAACTACCAATCTAGCAACGCTTTTCAGTCAACAATGTCAATCTTTTGCTCGCATTTCTTAAGTTTTTCTTAAGAAACGCGAGTCATACTGTATCTTTAATCTTGATGTAAAGGGTTTTTCTGAATTGGTGGTGACAAAAAAGCGCTCGACCTCACAGATTGAAATACTTGATCGCTTGTAAGCGGGAGCAACATCATAACTGGGTTTTTGCAGATTGTAGGCAGAGCAATATTTCACTATTTTCGGCCGTCTTAATGACTAAGCAAGGAACACTATGAAACCGGGTAACACTGGGTTGGTGCGTATCGTGAAAGCGGCGGGCTATTCGGTCCAGGGATTGAAAGCCGCCTGGAAGCATGAAGCGGCCATCAGACAGGAAATTATTTTGCTTGTTGTCTTAACAACCATTTCATTTTTTCTGCCTGTCACTTTTATCGAGCACATTTTGCTCGTTGCCAGTTTATTTCTGGTTGTGATCGTTGAGCTGCTGAATTCAGCGATTGAGGCTGTGGTAGACCGAATTGGCAGTGAAATTCATGAGTTAAGTGGCCGCGCTAAAGACATAGGCTCTGCGGCGGTATTTATTTCTTTGCTGCTGGCCGGCGGCATCTGGCTGGCGATCATCCTCAAGCTGTTTTGGTAATCCTTTGGTGATACCAAATATTTGGATCTCTTTGTAATGCAAAAACTTAAACCTATAACCGGGGTGATGTTTCCCATCGCCCTGTTTGCTCTGCTGTCACTTATTCTGCTCAGTGTGTCCCGCGTTGTGCTCACCCTCTGGCAAATTGACCACATTACCGGTTGGCAAGACTGGGCTTCGATCCTGTTACAAGGCGTCAGAGTGGATGTCTCTACGCTTTGCTGGTTGTTGATTCTTCCTTCGCTGTTATTGGCACTGTTGCCAACCCAAGGCCTTCTGGGCCAGATATGGTTGTTCATTCTCCGGCTATGGCTGGTGGCGGGCTTGTGGATTCTGGTTTATATGGAACTGGCGACCCCAAGTTTTATTAGCGAATATAATTTGCGCCCGAACCGCCTGTTCATTGAGTATCTGGTTTATCCGAAAGAAGTCTTCAGCATGTTGTGGGTGGGTTATAAGCTGGAGCTGGCTGTCGGGCTGATTGGTTCGGTATTAACCCTGTGCCTTGGTTGGTTGCTCAGCGGCTATGCTGTGCGTGATCTGGATGCTCCTCGCTGGTACTGGCGTCCAGTGCTGGCTATTTCTGTCGTGGCCCTTGGTGTGATGGGCGCGCGTTCAACATTCCAGCACCGGCCGCTGAATCCGGCCATGGTGGCGTTTTCTACCGATCCGCTGTTGAACGATCTGACACTGAATTCTTCTTATTCTGTTATTTTTGCTGCCAAGAACATGGCCTCTGAAAAGAACGCGGAAGCGTTTTACGGAACAATGCCGTTGGATGACATTATTGAAACCGTGCGTGCGTCTTCTGGTCGTCCGGAAAGTTTCATGCCCGGCGATATTCTCACTCTCAATACCAATGCGCCAACCGTTGAAGGTAAGAAAAATCTGGTGATCCTGCTTCAGGAAAGCCTGGGGGCACGTTTTGTCGGCGGTTTAGGCGGCCTGCCGCTCACGCCGAATCTGGATGCCCTGATGCAAGAAGGCTGGAACTTCACTCAGGTGTATGCCACAGGAACACGCTCAGTACGTGGAATTGAAGCCATGACAACCGGTTTTACGCCAACGCCTTCCCGTGCCGTTGTGAAGTTAAGTAAAAGCCAGACCGGGTTTTATACCATCGCAGGGTTGCTGGGCCGCCAGGGGTACCACACCCAGTTTATTTATGGCGGGGAAAGCCATTTTGACAATATGAAGTCTTTCTTCCTGGGCAATGGTTTTGAAGATATTGTTGATTTACCTGATTTCGTCAATCCTAAGTTCGTGGGCTCCTGGGGCGCGTCGGATCAGGATTTGTATCAGATGGCAGATAAACAGTTTACTAAGCTGCATCAAACCGGTCAGCCTTTCTTCAGCCTGGTATTCACCAGTAGTAATCACTCACCGTACGAATTCCCCGATGGTGAAATCGAGCTGTATGAACAACCTGAACATACCCGTAATAATGCGGTGAAGTATTCCGATAAAGCCTTAGGTGAGTTTTTCGCCAAAGCCAGGCAATCTGAATACTGGAAAGACACGGTTTTCATTGTCATTGCCGACCATGATGCCCGTGCTGAAGGTAATGTACCGGTTCCGGTTGACCGCTTCCACATTCCGGCGGTCATTCTGGGCGAGGATATTCAGCCTCGTCAGGACGATCGCCTGGCCAGCAATATTGATATGGCCCCTACTTTGTTGTCGCTGATCGGTGCTGATAACACATCACCTATGATTGGTCATGACTTGACCAAAGAGGTCGCGCCGGAATATCAGCGGGCAATGATGCAGTTTGATAAGAACTTCGGCTATCTGACCAGAGACAAACTGGTCGTGCTGCAGCCGGGTAAAGCCGCTATCGGATACCAGTATGACTTTACCCGGCAGACATTAACGCCGTCGGGTATTTCAGAGCAGGAATCCCAGCGTGCGCTGGCGCATGCCTTGCTGGGTGGTAAGCTCTACAGGGAAGGGCGTTATCGTCTGCCGCCGCAGACGGATCAACAGCATGCGATGGCAGTGAGCCATTAAATGACTGAGCCGCCTTCGAACAGGCGGCTTTTTCTTTTTGGTGATTGTGTGTCACAAGGAGTAGATTGGACACTACGGCTGAGCATCAAATTGGTGCTACGCTGAACCTGAAATGCGATTATCGGCATTAAGATAAGGGAGTATTTATGACAGCGGTTTGGATTATCGCCATCATTTTTGGTGCGCTTATTGTCCAGCAATACCTTCGCCTTCAGGCGAAACAGAAGGACAGGGATCGACTTGCCAGCCAGGAAGCGGAAGCCTTGAGAGCGGAAATGACTGAACTCAGAGAACGGCTATCCGTACTGGAAAAAATAGTGACAGACAAGGGCTATCAGATTAAAGAAGACATAGAAAAACTGCCTTAGCAGATTAAATGATCACGTGCGCCCCGACCATGGACTGGCTCAGGTTATGTTCCAGTTTGTCCAGTAACGGGCCGGATCGCATCAATATCAACTCCGCTTCTTCCGAGTGAACAAATTGCCCCTGAGATGCAGTGTTGCCTAGCTTAACGATTTCGAGCAAGGCATCGGCTAAGTGTTGATTGATAACGTTTTCTTTTGCCAGCCTGTGCAGCCGCGCGGTCAGAGAATAACGGCTTGAGCGCAGATCTGGCTGATACCTGCGAACGATTTTTTCTATTTCTACCCGTAAGGCGGTAAAGGCAAGGGCTGCATCCACACCCTGATACCCACTACAGGGTTGCTCTGAGTCATCTATTTCCGCGGCAGCCTGCTCAACTTTTTCCAGCACGTTTTTCATTTCAACTTTGATTCCCCCCGGCAGTTCCAGCGATTTCAGGTAAGGAAATACCCAGGGCAGAATGGCTAATACCATGAGTACAATCGTGATGGCATCGACATCGACGGTGTCGACAAACACATGGGTATATGCCAGAACCAGAAAGACGAGGGAAAACGCGGATGCAATGATCATAACAGCCTTCCTTGCTAATAAAGTTCTCACTATCTAGTGGTTTATCACCACGTTAAATGAATGGATAGGGTGAGAAAAGGTGTAAATTGGTCAGCGATGTTTACAAATGTAGCAGGAAAAGGCTCATTACACGTGTTTCATATAACGGCCGGGTGTGATGCCCATTGCACTTTTGAAATGGCGGTGAAAATGGCTCTGGTCGTGAAATCCAGCCTCTGCGGCGGCATCTTTAATCGAGAGTCCGCGTTTGAGCATGTGTCTGGCCAGTCTGAGCCTGGCCTGTATCTGATAGGCGTGCGGCGGTAAACCAAATTGGCGTTTGAAGGCCCGTACCAGACTGAAAGGCGTCATACAGGCCAGCGCCGCCAGTTCTGTCAGGCTGATCGGCCATTGCGGGTACTCATCCAGAAATTCTTTCACCAGATACAACGATTGTGCTGAACTTTTGGCAGGTTGGATATTCAGCCGGGAACCGCCATGTTTGAGTACCAGTTGCGTCAGTGTGGTGTAGATCAGGGTTTCTCTGAGCAGGGTATCCTCAGAATGGTCCAGCGTATTGAACAAATGACGTAAACTGGCGGCTAATTTATCGTCTTTCACCACAGACTGCCGAAAGTAAGGCGCGCCGTATTCAGGCTGCCCTAAATCCCGACTGATTTGCTCAAAATGCTGGGGTAACGGATACAGGGCGCGATAACTCCAGCCCGTTTCTGTGGCGGAATAGCCAGTGTGAATCTCGTCTGCGTTCACCAGAATAATGGTGTTTTGTGGGGCCAGATGCTCGGCGCCGTTGTGGTAAAAACCTTGGGCACCTTCGCTGATCACACCGATACAATACCCTTCGTGAGAATGGCGGGAGAAAGTCTGCTCAATATAATCAGCGTTCAGATATTCCAGGCCATCCAGTTCATCCACCTGCCCGTATGTGATCTTCGCTTTCTGCCTGCCCATTATTCTGTCCTTGAATACCCCATGTTACCCGGCACTTTATCTCAATTGCCCGCTGAGTGTTTTGTACGAAATTGTCTTTTTCCTTATCAGCTTGTGTGAGCAAGGCTGCCTAAACTCTGTCTACCGCTATGCCTTTTTCGGCGAAATCATGCAGGCTGCTTTCTGACAGGGCTTTGTCAGTGATGACTTTGTCAAAGCTGCTGATGTCGAGTGCATGGAAGGTCGCGACTTTACCGTATTTTGACGCGTCTGTGACCAGATAATTGATTTTGGCTGTCGCGACGATAGCCCGTTTCACCGTCACTTTATCTTCATTGGGGGTCGATATTCCGCGTTGATTCCAGGATGACGATGAGATGAAGGCCATATCCACATTCATTTCCCTTAACAGGGACACCGCTTTGTCTCCCACACAGGATTGATTATGGCGATCCACTTTGCCGCCGGTGTGATAAAGCATGCAATCCGAATGCGCCATCAGATACGCGGCGATAGCAAAATCATTGGTGATCACTGTCAGATCATCCTTGTGGTTCAACTGGTGCGCGATTTCCAGCGTTGTGGTTCCAGCATCCAGATAGATTGTACTGTGTGGCTTGATATAGCTGGCCGCATGCTGTCCGATTCTGGCTTTCTCATCCCGTTGCCGGGCAATTTTATCGTCGTGGGGCAGCTCGATGTGAATCGACTCTGACAACTGTACGCCACCAGAGACTGACATTACCCGGCCATCGGCCTCCAGTTTGGCGATATCACGACGGATGGTCATGTGAGACACATCCAGTTGTTGGGTCAGCTCACTGATGCTGATGACTTGTTGGTTTCCTAATAAGGCCAGGATGGCGCGTTGACGTTCAGCAGGAATCATAGGGGTTTTTCGCTCACACTGATCAATAACGGCATCAAGTCTAACACGTTAACGTGTTACTGATGTGAATTTTTGTTAGGCATGGTGAGAATGTGTGAAATATAACATGCTGATTCTTATGAGATAGGTATGAAATTACTGATTTTTTCACCTGGCAGATCAGATCGGAGGTGTTTATTGGTGTTAATTTTTGTGACGAGCTTGGCAGAATGATCCTGGGTCAGCACCTAGAATCACAAACATGAACATTAATTCACAAAATATAACAAAGGGGCCTGCACAATGAGCGAAATGCATTCTGTTGCGGTTATCGGACTGGGTTCTATGGGGATGGGCGTTGCAAAGTCCTGTATCCGGGCCGGTTTTGATGTTTACGGTATTGATCTGAGTGATGCGGCCCGTCAGGCACTGGCTGATGCGGGTGCAAAGGGCACGTCTCATCAATGCACCGATTTTGCAGCTCAGCTTGATGCCGTGATTGTGCTGGTGGTCAATGCAAAGCAGGTGAAATCTGTGTTGTTTGATTCGGGTCTGGCTGCAAGGTTAAAAGCCGGTACGCCTGTGATGGTGTGCGCCACTATCTCTGCTGACGATGCAAAAGCTATCGAAGCCGGACTGGCGCAATACGACTTACGCATGCTGGATGCGCCTGTGTCGGGCGGTGCTGTGAAAGCGGCCAGCGGGGATCTGACCGTGATGGCATCCGGTGAAGCGGGTGTGTTTGACCAGCTGGAACCTGTGTTAAATGCGGTTGCGGACAAAGTCTACAACGTGGGGCCGGAGATTGGTAAAGGCTCGACGGTGAAAATTATTCATCAGCTGCTGGCTGGCGTTCACATTGCGGTGGGCGCCGAAGCGATGGCCATGGCGGCCCGTGCTGATATTCCGCTGGATATGATGTATGACGTGGTCACCAATGCGGCCGGCAATTCCTGGATGTTCGAAAACCGCATGAAGCATGTGGTGGAGGGGGATTACACCCCGACTTCTATGGTTGATATTTTTGTCAAAGACCTGGGTTTGGTGGCCGACAGCGCGAAAGCGATGCACTTCCCGCTGCCGCTTGCCAGTACCGCGCTCAATATGTTTACCGAGGCCAGCAATGCCGGCTTTGGTAAAGAAGACGACAGCGCCGTCATCAAGATTTTCTCGGGCATCGAACTGCCGAAAAAGGAGCGTTAATTATGTTACTCGGAGTCATCGCCGACGATTTTACCGGCGCCACCGACATCGCAGGTTTTCTGGTTGCCAATGGCATGAAGACCATTCAGCTCAACGGCGTGCCTGCCGACTCGCTGAGTGCAGACGCTGATGCTGTGGTCATCAGCCTGAAATCCCGTTCTTGCCCTGTCGATCAAGCGGTTGACGATTCTGTGGCGGCATTACGCTGGCTGCAGGCCGCAGGTTGTCAGCAGTTTTACTTTAAATACTGTTCCACCTTTGACAGCACAGCCGAGGGCAATATCGGGCCGGTCACCGATGCGTTACTGGCGGAACTGAATGAATCTTTTACTGTGATTTGCCCATCGCTTCCGGTTAATGGCCGTACCGTCTGCCACGGCAACCTGTTTGTCAACGGAGAGTTGCTGAGCGAATCCGGCATGCGTCACCACCCTGTGACCCCTATGACGGATGCCAACCTGGTGCGTCTGATGAATGCCCAGGCGCAGGGTGTGAGCGGCCTGGTGGATTACCAGACCCTGGATCAAGGGACAGACGCTGTAGTGACGGCCTTTGACCAGCTGCGTGCTCAGGGCGTGCAGTACGCCGTGCTTGATACGCTCAACGATCAGCATCTGGTGACTATCGGCGAGGCTTGCAAAAACCTCAAGCTGGTTACTGGTGGCTCAGGGCTGGCGGTCGGCATCGCCCGAAACTGGGTGACTGCGCAGGCTAAGCAGGTCGAAGCATTGTCAGCCGGTCATCCGAAAGCCGGTAAAACGGTCGTGCTGTCAGGATCGTGTTCTGTAATGACTAACAAGCAGGTGGGGCAGTATCAGCGTGTGGCACCGCACTTTGCTTTGGATGTCAAGGCTTGCCTGACCGATGACAATTACGGCAACGTCGTGTGTGACTGGGTGATGGAGAACCTGGACGGCAGCTTCGCACCTATGGTGTTTGCGACCGCTAATCCAGAGATGCTGAAAGTCATACAGGCTGAATACGGTGCGCAGGCATCCAGCCAGGCCGTTGAACAGTTCTTCAGCCAACTGGCACACCGGTTGCGCGAGCAGGGTGTCCGTAATTTCATTGTGGCTGGCGGCGAAACATCCGGGGTTGTGACCCAGAGTCTCGGCGTAAAAGGTTTCCATATCGGCCCGCAAATCGCACCGGGTGTGCCTTGGGTAACAGCGATCGATCAGGATCTGTCGCTGGCACTGAAATCCGGCAACTTTGGTGACGAATCATTTTTTACGACTGCACAAGGATTTTTCCATGACTGAACAAGCGTTAAGAGAAGAAATGGTGACGCTTGCCCGCTCGATGTTTGAGCGGGGCTATGCCACCGGTGGGGCAGGTAATCTGTCTCTAAAACTCCCTGACGGCAATTTTCTGACCACGCCAACAGGCTCTTCCTTCGGACGTTTGGTGGCTGAACGTTTGTCGGTGGTGGATATCGACGGCAATCATTTGTCGGGTGATCGCCCGTCAAAAGAAATTGCGTTTCATCTGGCGATCTACCGTAACAGCCCGGATTGTAACGCCATTGTGCACTTACACTCCACATACCTGACGGCCCTGTCGTGCCTGGAAGGACTGGACCCAGACAATGCGATTAAGCCCTTCACACCGTATTACGTGATGCGGGTCGGTCAGCTGCCGGTGATCCCGTATCTGCGTCCGGGCGATCCGCAAATTGCGACTGAACTGGCCAATCGTGCGGCCGACTACCGCGCGTTCCTGCTGGCCAATCACGGCCCGGTCATTACCGGTACAGACCTGCGTGATGCGGTTGATAACGCCGAAGAGCTGGAAGAAACCGCCAAACTGGCATTGATGCTCGATGGCAAAGCCATTCGTTACCTGACAGATGCAGAAGTCAGCGACCTGGAAGGGAGAGGAAAATAATGGCCAGATTTGCAGCCAACCTCACCATGCTGTTCACTGAAGTGCCTTTTATTGAGCGCTTCGGTCAGGCCAGCAAAGCCGGTTTCAAAGCGGTCGAGTTTCTGTTTCCTTATGACTATGAAGCCGGTCTGCTGGCAGAGCAGCTTAGTTCACACCAGCTTGAACAGGCGCTCTTTAATATGCCGCCGGGCGACTGGGCGGCCGGCGAGCGCGGTATTGCGGCCCTGCCGGATCGTATTGAAGAGTTTGAGCAAAGCGTTGACGTCGCCCTTCACTACGCGCAGGCACTGAGCTGTAAGAAGGTGCATGCCATGGCAGGTATTCTCAGCCCTGACTTCTCGGTTGAGGCGCACAGAGAAACCTTTATCCGTAATTTGCGCTATGCCGCTGATCGCTTTGCTGTACACGGTATCTGCGTGATGATTGAACCGCTGAACAGCCGTGATGTGCCGAATTATTTCGTGGCCCATCAGCGTGACGCTGTTGAGCTGATCAAAGCCATCGACCGACCGAATGTGAAACTGCAGTTCGATGTGTATCACGCGCAAATCATGGACGGAGATCTGTCTGTCCTGATCAAAGAGGTCGCGGATTACATCGGCCATGTGCAGATAGCATCTGTTCCCAGCCGTCATGAACCCTGTGAGGGAGAAGTGAATTATCCCTTCCTGTTCGGCGAGCTGGACAAGTCAGGCTATCAGGACTGGATTGGGTGCGAGTACAACCCGCAGCAAGGCACACTAGAAGGCCTGGGCTGGGTAACACCTTATTTGTAAACGGCACCATATATAAACGGACCTGTTTGTAAACGGAAGCAGACATCGACAATTTCGTCAACAGACTTAAGACAAGATAGAAGAGAGCAAGGACATCCCCTATGAAAATTATTATTACAGGTGGGGCAGGCTTTTTAGGAGCCATGCTTACCGACACCCTGCTACAACGTTATGACAACATCGAGCGCATCAAGATAGTTGATCGTATCGCCCCGGATATGAGTCAGTTCGACAGCCGTGTCAGCGCGGTTGTGGGCGACATTACTCACCCGGCTGATATCGATTCGCTGATCGATGCCGACACCACTCATGTTTTCCATCTGGCGGCGATTGTGTCGAGCCATGCCGAAGAAGATTTTGATCTCGGCATGAAAGTGAATTTGCTGGCCACCCAGTTATTGCTGGAAAAATGCCGTCAGGTGAATCCGGCGATCCGCTTCGTGTTCTCCAGTTCGCTGGCGGTGTTCGGTGGCGAACTGCCGGATCTGATCGAGCCTATGACAGCCACTCAGCCGAGTTCTTCTTACGGTACGCAAAAAGCCATCGGTGAGCTGCTGGTCAATGATTACGGCCGCAAAGGGTTTGTGGATGCCATCACTGTGCGTCTGCCGACCATCTGTATTCGCCCTGGCGCGCCGAACAAAGCCGCGTCGTCTTTTGTCAGCGGGATCATCCGTGAGCCGCTGAAAGGCGAAACGTCAAACTGTCCGGTTGAGCCAACGCTGCCGCTGTGGATTTCCAGTCCGGAAACAGTGATCGATAACATTATCCATGCCAGCCAGTTACCAGCTGAGGCCATCAAGGGTTATCGCACCTTTAATCTGCCCGGCATTCAGGTGACACCTGCTGAGATGATCGCTGCAATGACAGAGGCAGTGGGGGCAGGGTTTGCTGAGCGAGTGAGCTACGACGAGGATGCTGCGGTTGCCCGTATCGTCAGCAGCTGGCCGAAAGCGTTCAATAATGCGTCAGAACTGACGCTGGGTTTTAAAGCGGATAAGGATTTCCAGTCGGTACTTAAGGCGTATTTAGCTAAGTATCCGGTACGCGAAGAGGAGGCGATCTAATGTTACCCATTTCTGTTATAGGCTTAATTATTGCGGTTTTTGTACTGATCTTCCTGGTACTGAGAACCCGTGTTCATGTCTTGATTGCGATGCTGGCTGCGGCCTGTATTGCCGGTTTGATCGGCGGGCTGAGTGTGGATGACACCATGTCGGCGATCAGCAAGGGCTTCGGCGGTACGCTGGGCGGTATTGGGATCGTGATTGGTCTGGGTGTCATGATGGGCGCCATTCTGGAAACTTCCGGTGCCGGTGAGTCCATTGCCTATCACTTCATCAAGTGGCTGGGCAAGAAGAAAGAAGAGATGGCACTGGCAATTACCGGTTATATCGTCAGTATCCCTGTGTTCGTCGACAGCGCACTGATCATCCTGTATCCGATTGCTAAGTCACTGTCTAAAACCTCTGGCCGTTCCATTCTGACACTGACTGTTGCTCTGGCTGGTGGTCTGGTGGTGGCGCACCACTGTATTCCGCCGACACCCGGCCCGCTGGGCGTCGCCAGTATTTTCGGTGTTGATATTGCCTCTATGCTGGGTCTGGGTCTGGTGATTGCACTGCCGTCTATCTACGGTATTGTGATGTACGCCCGCTGGTTAGAAAAGCATTTCCCGGAATACGCGACACCTGTCTCTCTGCCGCAGGAATCTGATGATCTTAAGAAAGTGCATGACGAGTACATGGCGTCTAAAGCCACTAAAAATCTGCCTTCACTGACCAAATCCATCATGCCGATCGCGGTGCCGATTCTGCTGATTCTGGTGAAATCGCTGGCCAGCCTGCTGGAAAAACAGCTGGGATTTGAAGGACTGTCGGAAAGCGCGCTGGGCGCGGTGATCAACTTTGTCGGTCACCCTGTGATTGCCTTGTCTATCAGTACGCTGCTGGCGGTGTATACCCTGACACCTTACCTGGACAAAGAAACCACTACCCGCAAGCTGGAAGAAGGGATTTCCACCTCAGGAATTATCCTGCTGGTGACAGGTGCAGGTGGTGCACTGGGCAGTGTACTGCGTGAGTCTGGCGCGGGTACTGAAATCGCCAACCAGATTGCGGCACTGTCCATCTCACCTATCATGATCCCCTTCATCATCGCGACACTGGTACGTGTGATTCAGGGCAGCGGCACAGTTTCAATGATTACCGCAGCGTCTATCTCTGCACCGGTACTGGCTGAAATGGAAGGTATCAACATGCTGTTTGCCGCATCTGCTGCGACCATGGGTAGCTTGTTTGCCGGTTACTTCAACGACAGCCTGTTCCACATAGTGAACCGTCTGATGGGTGTCACCGAAGTGCGTAAACAACTGGTGATCTGGACGGTACCGACTACTATCGCCTGGTCAATCGGCGGTTCACTGGTGATGATCCTGAACCTGATCTTTGGTAGCCAGGGAAGCGTGTTCGACCCGGTTATGCCACTACTGTTCCTGGCAGGTTGCATCTACTTCGTAAAGTCGCAAAGTAAACCTGCAGCAGAGGTCGCTGCTGGTCACTGAACAGCAATTATATGATGTGTTTTTTTGACGTATCTCTTTACGTGGTACAGCCCCCGGTTCCGGGGGCTTTTTTTGTTACCTACAAAACCACCGCCTAAAGAGGGGGGGGTGAAGGCTATTTGTTGGCTTCAACCATTGTGATGATCTTCCCGGCTTTCTCAAAGTGATCCAGTTTATGGGTTTGTATCCACCAGGTTGCTGCTTCCATCAGTAGCTCAGGGTCATCGTTTTTATTGGCAAAGAAGGCATAAAAAGACACGCCGACATTGTCACCCTTCTGAGCGATTTTTTTGTGGCAGATCTGAATGATTTTTTGTCGCAGCGATTCGCGCATAGGGTTGTCCTTAAACTGGGTTATTTTTGATGTTAAGTAATTTATCAGCCAGAGACGGCTGCTGCCGAAATTGTCTTGGTGTCATGCCTGACCAGGTTTTGAAGCGAGTGCTGAAATTGGCCGGAATGGGGTAACCAACAATTTCCCCGATCTGTTGCACCGACCATTCAGACGAGCGCAACAGCCGGGCCGCGTATTCCATCCGCATCCGGGTTAAATGTGCAATTGGGCTGCGTCCCATGTACTGTTGGCATAATCGATGAAAATGCGGTTCAGAGCAGGGATAGAGCGCAGCCAGCTGGCGAACATCCCATTCTTTATGCAACTGGCGCTGGACGCGGTCGAAGACCCTTTTTAACCGAACCTGATGACGCGGTTGGCTAGTGATGTCCGGCGTGCGAAGCAGCAAGTCAATTTGCTGCACGCTGTGTGCGATAACGGCACCACTTAAATCAATCTGAAGAGATAGGCTTCTGAGCAGTGTCTGAATACAGGCGTACATAACCTCGGCCGTTGGCGTCAGAAGGTAGCTGATCTCGTCCGTGACCAAAGCTGGCCAATCTTTGGTGGTATCCAGAAACAGCCAGGCAATTTGCCAGCCTTCCTCTGCAATACCAAACCCGTTCTCAGTACCTGCAGGCACAATGATCATCGATCCTGGCTCCAGCAGCCAACGGCGTCCTTCACTTTCCAGCCACCCCTTGCCGCTCACCGTGTATATCAGCATGTGTTTTTGCGGATGTTTCCTGAACACGGAAAACTGTTCACGGCAGTGTGCTATCCCACATTGCATCAGGCCATGCTCTTCCAGCAGCAAGACTTTGGTTTGGTCCAGAAACTCCTGCTGCGTTTTCTCTGAGATCAGAAACCGCTCTTGCTTGTCGTTCATCTTGATAGTCTGGCAAATGTTTTAGATGAGCTGAAAGAATACGGCATTCAATCAGAGATTTACACTGTGCGCATAATCACCGGGGGAGAATTGTGATGTTGCTTTCAGCTCAGTACATTGATCGTGCATTTTGGCAGAAATTGCTGAAAATTGGTTTGCCTGTCTCGCTACAAGCGATGTTGTTTTCATTGCTGGGCGTTGTCGATATTTTCATGGTCAGCCAGCTGGGTGAGCAGGCAACGGCTGCCGTCGGCGTGGGCAACCGGATATTCTTCTTCAATCTGATCATGGTGGTTGGCGCCAGTGGTGCGGTAAATGTACTAGCTTCGCAATACTTTGGTGCCGGTAATATGGAAGGCGTTCGTCGCACGCTGGCCCAGTCATGGATGCTGTCCGGGCTGGTGGTCCTGCCCTTCGTTGTGCTGTATCTGTTGATCCCGCAGCCTTTGGTGGCACTGGTCGCTTCCGAGCCGCATTATGTGCAGTTGGCAACGGATTATCTTTGGATCACCGGGCCGAGCATTATCTTTACGGCATTGGTGGTGCCACTGGAATCGGCGTTGCGCTCCATAGGGGACGCCAGATTGCCCACTATCATCAGCATCTTTGCGATAGCCATTAATGCCTTATTGAACGCCTTGCTGATTTTCGGTCTGTGGGGATTGCCTGAACTGGGCGTGCTGGGCGCAGGTATCGGCACAATCATTTCCCGGTTACTACAAACCGCGCTGCTTTTCTGGGTGGTGGCTCGCCGCTATCCGCATCTGCTGCCTGAGCGTTTTCACTGGGTTGACGCTGTTAAACGTCATCATTTACGACGCTATTTCAAGGTGGCGATGCCAATGTTTGTTCATGACACGGGCTGGGCGGGCGGGCTGCTGGTCTATAACGTGCTGGTGGGCCAGTTAGGGGTCAGTGAGCTGGCGATTATCTCGCTGCTGTCACCGGTTGAAAGCGTGCTCATCTCGGCGTTTCTGGGCTTTGCGGTGGCCGCGTCAATCATTTTAGGTAATGACATAGGTGCGGATAACTACCAAAGGGTCGAAGGCACCGCTTGGTGGTATGTGCTCATCAGTTGCAGTTTCGCGTTATTGCTGACAATAGCCTGCTGGCTGGCTCAGCCAGTGATTGTTTTTTTGATCGGATTAAGTCCGGTCGAACAGAAAGATCTGGCCGTGAATGTGACGCTGGTGATGGCATTTGGCATGGTGCTGAAAGTCTTCAATATGGTGGGGATCGGCGGCGTCATGCGCAGCGGCGGCGACATTAATTACAGTATCTTTATCGATTTATTTGCCCAATGGGCGATAGGCATTCCGCTGGCTTATTACACAGGCCTGGTCCTGGGCTGGTCACTGGACTGGGTACTGGCGGTAATATTACTGGAAGAAGTGGTCAAGATAGGGCTGACAACACAGCGTATTCAGTCGAAAAAGTGGATCAATAATCTGATTCGGGAAACCGGTCCTGTTCCAGAACTCTGAAGTGGGCACAGATAGACAGTTTTTGTGCTCTTGTGGCTGATTATGGTTGGTTCCTCCAAACGATAAAGCGGTTTGATAGACTTCAAAGTCAACTTTTTTGGCATTGTCATTGCTGTCATGAGTAAGGCAAAAGCCATCTGACACTCTCGTTTTCAGCCAGTTATCAGTATAGCTGCCTGTCGCATTGTATTCTTTCATCAAAACAGTGCTAATCGCTGTTTGTGAAACCTTCTGAATTTTTGGTCAATTTATCTCTTGGCTTGCTTTGTACCATAGGGTTGGTGGTTTTTCTTGTCTTGCTCTCTTGGACTTATCTTTGATGTCGGTGTAAACAAAAGCTGGCCTTACAGAGAAACACCTTAGGCTTAGTCTCATAGGTTGTTTCCCCCTTTCATTCATCATAAGTATTTTCTGCTGTTGAAAAAATGATTAGTAAACAAAAATCCTAGTAAATTGTAATATTATAGATATCTATATTGATGAATGTGTAGATATAGACATTTATGAAAAAAATATGGAAATATTTAGAAACATGTTGTTACAATGTGTTTCAGTTAGCGTGGTTGCATATTCAATGGTTATGTATCCATATTTCATTAAGGATTTTTAATAGACGATAATTCCGCACCAAAATTAACTGTATTCATTGCGACGAGAGACTGGCTCATTTCTTATGAATTCTGAGTCAGTAATTCATACTATTTGATAATTCAATTGATTAATTAAGCAGGGTTAGCTCATGAAGCCATTTTATATTTTTTCAGATAATGAGAAAAAGATTTTATTTGATTTGTTAAATAAAATTTCTGTTAGCCCATATGATAGTTATTCAGAGTTTAAGAATAAAATTCAATCCATGGTGAGAAATGGATGTATTCCATGGTTTTACGTTGATATCTGTAAGAACATTCTTGAAGAAAGAAAGAATGGTATTTGTGAAGTTCATGTACTCAGAAATTGCCCTATTGATGGAGAAATTCCGGAGTTAGACTTAAATGACCCTGTTAAAGATAAATATATTAAAAAGAGAACGTTTATTTCAGAATCATTATTGGAACTTACTGCGATATTAACTGAGACACCTTTATTGTCATATTGCGATCGAAATGATGGTTGCTTTTTTACTGATGTAGTTGCCAGAAATAAATATAAAGGAAAACTCACCGGATATAGTGATAGTGAACTTGTTTATCATAATGATAGAACAGCCCATAAAGTACGAGCAGACTATGTCACACTACTTGGTTTAAGGTGTCCTGATGGCGAAGTGACATACACAGGATTTGTTCATTATAAAGATATATTTTCTTTACTATCAGAAAACATTATAAAAATATTAAAGAAAGATTACTTCGTTACCGACTTTGACATCTTCTCTAAAGAGACTAACCAGAAGAACATAAGCTCAGAAAAACACCCCATTATTCTAGATGATAACTCTATCCGTTATATGGATACAATGACTTCTGTTGCAGAGGATAGCCCTGAAGAAGCGAAAGATGCATTAATTGCCTTTATTCATGCATTGACCCGAGCCGATAAAGTAAAGCACCGCATAGTTGAAGGTGATTTGCTGACTTTTTCAAATCAATATGGTTTGCATAGCCGTGAAAAGTTTGAAGTGAATGAAAATGAATCTGTCAGCAGTCGATGGCTGCAGAAAACTTATGCTTTCAAGGATAAAACTGTTGCAGATAAGTTTTCAGACTATTGGGTCAATGATACATATGGTCTTGTTGCAGATTAACTAAGTGACATTCGAGAGAAAGTAAATAATGAGTATTCAGTTATCGAATCGTATTCGTACAATTCAAAGATCTGCAACTTATGAGATTCTAGATAAAGTTTGTATTTTAAAATCTCAAGGCAAAGATATATTGGATTTTGGTGGTGGAGAACCTAATTTTTCAACACCTGAACATATTTCTAAAAAAGCAATTGATCATATTAAATGTGGCGACACACATTATACACCAAGCAGAGGAAAAAAAGAGCTTCTTTCAGCAATTGCTAAAAAGCTTTTTGAAGAGAATAATATCAGAGTTGATCCTGATAAAGAGCTGATAGCCACACCGTCTGCAAAGCATGCATTATTTATTTCTTTAATGGCAACTTTAGATTATGGGGATGAAATTATCATACCAACACCAAGTTGGGTTAGTTATCAGGAGATGGCGAGATTGATTGGTGCAACCCCTGTCTCCTTGCCATTGCAAAAGTCGAGTAAGTTCACCATTACCTCTCAAGCATTAGAAGAGAAGTACAGTGATAAAACAAAAGCTATTCTGATTAATAGTCCTAATAACCCATTGGGTAAAATGCTATCAGAGACAGAAATTCGTGATATTGTTTCATTTGCAATAGATAAAAATATTATCCTGATTGTAGATGAAATTTATGAAAAAGTGATTTATGACAATCATCAGCATTTTAGTATCGCTGCTTATCCGGGGGCATTTGAAAGAACAATTACAGTGAATGGTTTTTCTAAGGCATATGCTATGACAGGCTGGCGGCTTGGTTATGTAGCTGGTCCAGAATTAATCATTTCTGAGATTTTGAAAATACAACAACATACTGTCGGTTGTGCGGGATCATTCATTCAGCAAGGAGGCATTGAGGCTTTAACGGGAAATCAAGCGCCTATTACTGAGATGTTAGCTGAATACCAGACACGCAGAAGACTCATTGTAGAAGGCTTAAATCAGATTCCTGGAATTGAATGTGATTACCCTGATGGTGCGCTGTATGTATTCCCAAATATTGAGGGAGTGCGAGTTGGAAAGTCGACTGAATTTGCACATTGGTTGTTACTGACAGCCGGAGTTGCGGTGACCCCGGGGGTGGCATTCGGTGAAGGTGGAGAGGGCTATGTTCGTCTGTCTTTTGCTACATCCCGCGATGCCATAGAGCAGGCACTGGAGCGAATTCACCGGGCCGTTGCAGCAATTTAATTCGGAGGAAGCAGTTCATGAAACAGCAAGAGAAAAGTTTAAAGGTTGGGATTGTTGGTACAGGTCCAAGAGGCTTATCAATTTTGGAGCGACTAGCTGCCCGCTTAATCTCTGAACCAGCTGGGAAAGTACAAGTGTATTTGATTGATAATTATGAAGTAGGTTGTGGCCGTATCTGGCGCACAACACAGGCTGAACATTATCTGATGAATACACCCGCAAACGAAGTTTCTGCTTTTTCCGGACAGCTAACAGAGGGTGAAGCAAGACCCGGTGCTGGTCCTTCATTAGAAGAATGGTGGGAACAAACGCAGAATGATTATCCAGGACCTAAGCATTATGCGCCACGGAGACTTTATGGCGAGTATATGCAATTTGTTCTTCAATCCATTAAGAAAGGTCTGAATCCTGATGTTGAGCTGATTGAGGTAAATGACGAAGTCATAAAACTGAATAAAGAAGACGGACGCTCTGAGTTAGTCCTGCAGTCAGGAAAACAGATTGTTGTTGATTCTGTCGTACTGACAACGGGTCATGCTTTACCACAATTAACGGGTAAGGCTCTGGAGCTGGCCTCATTTTCACTCCTGAGAAGTGGTTTAAAATATATTCAGGGCGATTCTGCTGCAGATATGAAGCTTGATCGTGTAGCTGCACATGAAACAGTCGGTATCATTGGGCTGGGACTGTCATTTTATGATGTGCTGGCTGAATTTACGACTGGTCGGGGAGGGAAGTTCATCGAAAGGAATGACGGTGGCCTCGACTATATTTGCTCTGGTCGTGAACCTCAAATGTTTGCGGGCTCAAGAAGCGGTGTTCCCATTCCTTCCCGTGGCCTTAACCAAAAAGAGGGAAATAAAAAATATCAACCAGCATTTTTTACAAATGAGTGGGCGAAAGAACTCAGGAAAAAAGGAAAGATTGATTTCATACAGGATGCTCTTCCTGTGTTAATGGCGGAGGTTCACCTTGTTTATTTCGCAACGGCAATCCGACACCATCGTAATGAGAAAAGTGCTCAAATATTTACAGACATCGTGGCTAAGACTAAATTGCCGACTTTTTCAGAAATGTCCAGGATTGCAAAAGATTTTGGTATAAATGACTTGCCAGAACTTGATGTAGAAGTACTAGCAAGACCATTTAAAAATAAAAAATTTTTGAATGAAAAACAATTTCATGAATCACTTTTAAATTACCTTGAAGATGACCTCTTCAATGCAGAACAAGGAAATGTAAACTCTCCATTGAAGGCAGCATTGGATACGATTCGTGACACACGATCTATTATTATGACTTTGGTGAATTTCGGCGGACTGACTCCTGAATCTCATGAGAATGACTTTTTAAACTGGTATGTTCCAAGAAGTATGTTCTTAACTGCAGGGCCACCTCTGGAAAGGACGAAGCAGTTAATTGCACTGATTAAATCTGGTGTTTTAAAAATAGTTGGACCAAATATGCAAATTCAAGGATCCGATGAGCATAATAAATTTCTGATGAAGTCTGATTCTATTCAAGGCTCTGAATATTTAATTACTACAGTCATTGACGCTAGAATCCCTACAACTAACATAAAACTGGATAGATCTGAACTAACAAAAAATCTTATTCGGGATAACATTTGGACTAATTATATCAATGAAGGAGAGAGTAGCTTCTTTGTAACCGGAGGGGTTTCCATATCACCAGCGCCATTTCATCCCGTCAATCGAAATAATCAAGTGATCAAAGATGTATATGTCATTGGTATTCCCACGGAACACACTCGTTGGCTAATGCAAGCCGGTAGTAGTAGGCCTGGATTTTGGACTGACTTTGTTCAGGATGCTGATGCTATCGCTGAAAATATCCTGTCAAGAGACATGAAAACAACTACTGTTGATTTTTTGTCAGTGTCACAGGAAGACGCAGTATTTGAACTTTAAATCAGTTGGGTAATTAAGATGATGATGAAAAGTGGTCAGGCATTACTTGTCCTGGATGTTATTAATGAGATCGTTCACCCTGATGGTAAATATGCGAAAGAGGGTTATTTTACGCAGGTAGAAAGAACAAGGTTGATCGAAAATACCCAAAAGCTCATTCATGCTGCCAGAGAGAATGATATTCCTATTATTTATGTTGTTGTTGGATTTTCTCAAAACTATGTTGAGTGTCCTGAATCATCATCAGTTTTTTCTTTAGCAAAAAGAAATGAACTGTTGAAAATAAACACCTGGGGCACTCAAGTCTATGCGGATATTTCACCTCGCGACGGTGATATTATTCTTGTAAAGAATCGAGTCAGTCCATTTTATCAAACGAACCTAGATTTGATTTTGAGGCAGTTAAATATCAAATCTCTGTTGCTTACCGGCGTATCAACAGAGTTTGTTGTTCTCTCTACAGCAGCAGATGCGCATGACAGGGACTATTCCAGTTTTGTTTTTGAAGATGCGACTGCAGCCGTCGACGAAGAAACACATCTGGCAGCACTGAAGCTTTTAGCGAACAAAGCAACAGTACTCTCTGTAGAGAATTTTCTGACATCTGAATAAGTAAATAATGAAAGTAGGTTTCTATTTATGGAAAAAGTTAGTGTGAATAAAGTAAAGCCTTCCCACCGATGGAAGGTTCTGTTGGTTGGTATTGCTGCAAATATTAGCTTTTCAATGGTCGTTGGTGGTATTCCTGCCAGCGCGATTTTCATGAGAGCCAGTTATGAGCTGTCGACGATTCATTTAGGTTGGGTCATGGCAATGATTGGCCTTGGTGCCGCATTGAGTGAGTTGCCATGGGGAGTGCTGACCGATCGCTTGGGAGATCGTGCTGTTTTAGTCTCCGGGTTACTTTCAACGTCTGTGATCCTTCTTTTGATGACTCTTTTTGTTGTACCTGACGGGGATTTCATACCAAGCTTACCCCTGTTGGCAACGAGTATCTTTTTTATTGGCTTGCTGGGGAGTTGTGTAAATGGTGCAAGCGGGCGTGCGATCATGTCCTGGTTTCAGGAAGGTGAACGTGGACTGGCAATGAGTATGCGACAGTCTGCTGTACCTGCCGGTTACGGTATCGGGGCTCTCCTATTTCCTTTTCTGGCCCTGAATTATGGATTTGATGTTATTTACAGCGTATCTGCAATTCTCTGTATTTTATGTGCTGTCTATTCCTGGCTTTGGCTATATGAACCTCAGTCTGAAAAGACTGATACGCAACAAACAAAAATAGAATCACCAGCCCAGCAAGTTAAAAGCCCCCTCAAAAGAGCTGATGTTTGGCGTGTGGTGTTAGCGATTGGAATCTTGTGTACGCCACAGTTTGCGATCCTCACTTTCGCCACCGTTTTCTTACATGACTATGGAAAAGTAGGTGTTACGATAATTTCTGCCAGCCTGGCCTTAATTCAGGTGGGAGCTATCGTTTCACGCATCTGGGCGGGTCGTTGGACAGACAAACGTAAGAACAGAAAAGAGTTTTTGCGGACGTGTTGTTTATTGAGCCTGGCAACTTTTCTGCTATTGGCTTTGGAGGTTTCTGTGCTGCCGCAGGATGCACTTTCACAACCACTCGTGATGATGAGTCTTGTTGCGCTGATTACGGTATCAGGCATTTTTGTTTCAGCATGGCATGGGGTGGCTTATACGGAGCTCGCTGTGATTGCCGGGGTTGAGCGGACAGGCACTGCCCTCGCAATGGGCAATACTGTTGTCTATGGTATTTTTTGTATTACCCCAGTGTTGATTCCTGTGCTGATGACATTCCATGGCTGGGATATTGTGTGGCTCATCTCTGGATTGAGTACCTTACTTGCGCTGTATTTGTTTCCCAAACCCGAGAAGCAAGTTCTTGTAATGAATGAAAACAGGAATAACTAAATGAACTTACCATTAGTCGTTAATTTTGATGCTCTGATTAACAATCCGGACCTGATCTCGTGGGAAAAGCACAATACCCTTGGGCGTAACGGTGCAAGAATTTCAACACTATTTCAGTGTGATAAGACAGACCAAAAGATATCAATTGTTCATTGTCAGCCCGGAGCAAAGGCAGATTGCCATATCCATGACGGTCATGAAACATTTCTAATACTGGATGGCAGTTTTATGGATGATTTTGGAACATATAGTAAAGGTGATTTTGTGATTTATGAACCAGGTAGTAAACATGCCTGGTCGTCTGAGGAAGGCGCATTGATCTGTGCGATTTGGGGTGGGAAGACGCGTTCGCCATAATTTTAATGTTCACCAACCCGCTTACTTAACGCTTGATTCGCTCAGTGTAGTGTCTCAATCCATGTGTATGACAGAAGGTACTTTCATGTTACCTATGAAACCAAATGTATTATTTCTGACAAAAGATCCTAAGCAAATAGAACGTCAGCTGGCAGGCGAGAAACTCGACCTGGAGACAATAGGTGAGCTTCGTGATGATATTTCAACCGATGAAATTACCCCGATTCCAGCCTTGTCATATTATAACAGTGTTTTAGGGGAGCATCCCTATACAGGTTTAAAGTGTGGTCAAGTTTTACCCATCGGTGTGGGGGCAATCAAAAAAGCCGGGATACAAGTGATTGTCGCAGGGAACCGATATGGAAAAGGTTCTTCAAGGGAGCATAGCCCAGCCGCAGAGAAGTACGCTGGAATACAGCTTGTTTTTGCCAAAAGCTTTGAACGGATATATCGACAGAATGCAGATAACCTCGGACTGTTAACTTCAACTGATTTTTCATTACTTGAAAGAATATTGAAAGGAGAGGCGATTCAGATTGAGGACATTATCCAGGATCGAGATGATTTATCGGCAAAAATTATTCAGTCGGGTGGGTTGCTAAATTTTGGAAAAAAATATTTGTTATCTGATAAAAGAGTTGATGAATTAGATAGTAATCATCTACAAGGTCCGAAAACACTTTTTCAGAAAATCATTCAGAGAAATCTGGTATCGACTGAGGTTACCAGTATCAACGCGACCGTAAACAAAGGGGTATTTGTTCAGGCTGACTGGCGTTTTTTTCATGAATATTATACTGGAATGTGCTCAAACCTTTTACATGAGGCATTTTCTGATACGCTTTCACTGCATCAGAAAGAGAGCATTGTCGCTTTTGAAGATCATCTTTCCTATATGCATAAAAGCGTCATTCATGTAACACATGGGCTGGTTAATCAACTGCAGGGGCTCTCTGCTGTTCATCGTAAATTCACGGATAAACATGGTTTGATTTCTCATGGGTATCTGCCTCAGTCCGAAGGTTCTGAAGGTATTTCTCATGCCATCATGGCCGAACGCTATGCGTTACCCGGACAAGTTGTGGCTGGAACAGATTCCCATACATGTCACAGTGGTGCTTTAGGTTGTGTTGCTTTTGGCGTAGGGTCCACTGAAATGGCAAACTGTCTTGTTACTGGACTCATTCGCTTAACAATGCCTGAATCTATTCTGATTGAACTTAATGGCGAACTGCTGGCAGGTGTGTCTGCAAAGGATATTGCATTATATTTGCTTGCGCTTCCTGAAATAAAAGGTGGGGCTGGGGTAGGGAAAGTATTTGAATTCTGTGGAGGTACCATTGCAGCGCTGTCAATTGATGAACGCGCGACTCTCACAAATATGTGTGCGGAACTTGGTGGTTTCACAGGAATTGTAGCACCCGATGCAGAAACAATCCGATTTCTGAAAGAAAGACGGAATGTTGATTTCACGATTGAACCATGGATGAAAAGTGATCCTGAAGCACATTACATTGCTCATTTAGAGATCGACTGTAGCCAGATTCAACCAATGTTGGCATCTCCGGGTGATCCTGGAAACGGAATTAGTATTGATGTCTTATCTGATAACGTTGAGATTGATATTGCTTATGGCGGCTCGTGCACTGCAGGGAAACGTGAAGACTTTGACGCATACCATCATGTGCTTGCTTGGGCAGTCAGTCAGGGGATGAAACTACCAGATAGGGTGACGTTGTATTTGCAGTTTGGCACGGTTGATGTTCGGGATTACTGTCTTGAGCAGGGCTACCTGGACACCTTTGAGAAAATTGGAGCAATTGTATTAGAGCCGGCATGCGGGGCATGTGCGAACTGCGGGCCAGGTTCTTCAACTGATGCATCACAAGTAACAATTAGTGCCATTAATAGAAACTTTCCCGGTCGCTCTGGTCCGGGTTCAGTGTGGCTGGCCAGTCCGGAGACAGTCGTAGCGAGTGCGGTTGCAGGCAGAATTATTTCATTTGGTAAACTGAAAAATTCTGCTGTATTAAAAGATGCATTAAATAGTTATTGAGAAAGATATTGTGTAATTTCTTGGATGGTTTATTGAATGATCCAAGAAATTTATTCAAGAAATAATGTGAATGATAAAAAGGTTAGGAAGGGAAATGTCTGAGCAAATTATAATATTTGACACCACTTTGCGAGATGGTGAGCAAGCTCTTTTATCAAGTCTTTCAGTGAATGAAAAACTTCAAATTGCGCTGGCACTTGAGCGACTCGGAGTCGATGTGATGGAAGTTGGATTTCCTGTCTCATCACCGGGTGATTTTCAGTCAGTGCAGACGATTGCACAGCAAATTAAGAATAGTCGTGTATGCGCACTGGCCCGTGCTGTAGTGAGTGATATTGATACGGCAGCACAAGCGCTGAAAGTTGCAGATCAATTTCGGTTGCATACTTTTATTTCAACCTCGACAATTCATATTGAACATAAGTTACGGAGCAATTTCGACAGTGTTTTGCAAAGGGCTGTCAGAGCGATTCAACATGCAAGAAAATATACGGATGATGTGGAGTTTTCCTGTGAAGATGCTGGCCGGACACCACTAGATAATTTGTGTCGCATGGTCGAGTCTGCTATTTCAGCAGGGGCGAGAACAATCAACATACCAGATACGGTAGGATACACAACTCCGGATGAATTTGGTGGAATCATTAAAAACATATTCAACCGTGTGCCTAATATCGATCAGGCTGTCATTTCCGTTCATTGTCACAACGATTTAGGTTTGGCTGTTGCGAATTCTATTTCTGCGATTCAGCATGGTGCGCGTCAGATTGAATGTACCATGAATGGTATTGGAGAGCGTGCTGGGAATTGTTCTCTGGAAGAGATCGCTATGATTCTGAAAAATAAAGAACCTACTCTTGGTTTTTTGACAAAAATTGAATCAACAGAGATCTACCGCACAAGTCAGTTGGTGAGTCAGTTATGTGATATGCCAGTGCAGCCAAACAAAGCCATTGTTGGAGCAAATGCTTTCTCTCATTCTTCGGGAATTCATCAGGATGGTGTTCTGAAAGGGAAGAATACTTATGAGATCATGACTCCTGAAAGTGTTGGACTAAATAAAAATAATTTAAATTTAACTTCACGTTCAGGCCGTCATGTGATTAAACATCGATTATCAGAAATGGGATATTCTGAAAAAGAATACAACCTTGAAAATATATACCAGAAATTCTTAGAAATTGCTGATAGGAAAGGTCAGGTATTTGATTATGATCTTGAAGCGCTATTATTTCAGAATAATACAGTTGGATTTGTTCACGAACCATATCAGATTGATTTTTTTAATATTATTACGGGACTAAATGACAAAGTGACGGCAACTGTGAGCTTGCTTGTTAAATCTGTGATGAATCAATATGGCAACCAAGTTATTGAAACTGCAACCGGAAATAGCTCAATTGATGCTATCGTTAAGTGTATAAAGCAGGCTTGTGGTTACGCGTTTGAAATGGATGATTATAATGTAAGCACAAAAGGTTTTGATTCATCAAAGAAGAGTCAAGTCAATATTTCTGGTTATTACCATGGACGCAAGTTTTATGGTGTGGGGAAAAATGAAGATGTTGTCACTGCATCTGTGTTGGCAATGATACAAATCATGAATAGTGTGAATCATACACATACTATACTCAATTTACGTAAACCTAAGTCAGTCGTTGAGTATTCTTGAAATAAAAATCCCATCATAGGATCTATCCCTATGGGGTATGAAATATAAGTTCTCAATTTATCATTCTTCTTAATAAATGATAATTACTAATTAAACCATGAAGCATTTAAATTAATGTTTACTAATTATTAAAATAATAATTCTGGATTATATATATGAAACTTTCAAGCTTTGGTCAGAAATTTAACCAATATTCAGGCATTACTCAGCTTATGGATGATTTAAATGATGGGCTACGCACACCAGGTGCAATTATGCTGGGTGGAGGAAACCCTGCAGCTATTCCTGAAGTTGTTGATTATTTCTATGGCATTAATCATGAAATGCTGAAAAATGGTGAGTTGATTTCAGCAATGATGAATTATGATGGGCCGCAAGGAAAAGATAGCTTCTTGAAATCACTTGCTTTGCTGATGAAGAAGACTTATCAGTGGAATATTACTGAAAAAAATATTACACTCACAAATGGTAGCCAGAGTAGTTTCTTCTACCTTTTTAATATATTGGCAGGTAAACAGCCTGATGGTTCTAAAAAGAGAATTCTTTTCCCTATGGCGCCGGAGTATATTGGTTATGCTGATGCTGGTATTGAAGAGGATATTTTTGTTTCTTACTTTCCTGAAATAGAAATGTTGAGTGATCGACAGTTTAAATATCATATAAACTTTGATGCAGTTCGTGTAGGTGATGATATCGGTGCAATTTGTGTTTCTCGCCCGACGAATCCGACAGGTAATGTATTGACAAATGAAGAAATTAACAAGCTAGATCAAATTGCAAGGGATAAAAAAATTCCTTTGATTATCGATAACGCTTATGGACTCCCTTTTCCTAACATCATATTTGAAGATGTGGTGCCTTTTTGGAATGATAATACGATTCTATGCATGAGTCTTTCTAAAATGGGTTTACCTGGTTTGAGATGTGGGATAATCATTGCCAGTGAGGAAATGACACAGGTTTTAACTAATCTTAACGGTATCATTAGCCTGGCGCCAAGTAGTATGGGGCCTGCGATTGCGAACCATATTTTAAATAAGAATGAACTTTTCAAACTGAGTGAATCAGTAATCAAACCCTATTATGCTAAAAAAGCACAATTTGCCATGGAGTTATTATTGAATTCAATTAAGGATTCAAGGTTTCGTATCCATAAACCGCAAGGTGCTATTTTTCTGTGGTTATGGTTTGATGAACTGCCTATTTCTACAATGAGCTTGTATAAAAAATTAAAAGATCGTGGAGTGCTCGTTGTTCCGGGAGAGTATTTTTTCTTCGGGCAAAGTGAGTTCCCTCTGCATGCCAGCCAATGTCTGCGACTGAGCTATGTACAATCTGAAGATGTCATGAAGAAAGGTATTGAAATCATAAAAGAAGAAGTCATGAAAGCCTACCAAGCGTGTTAGTTTAATCTTTTGTGCAAAGAAATGAGCTTCATAACCTTATTATGGAGCTCTTTATTTGAGTGAAATTTCGATGTATCCGAAAGATGTAGGCATAAAAATGCCTTTATAAATAAGGTTGAAACTTCATCAAGCTTTGGCTGATTCTGGCGAAAGCTCTACTTTGTTGTTGATGCAGGGCGAGAGCACGAGTTAATAAATTGTAAAATCACTACATAAATAGCATGTGTGGAGCTATAAGAAGAGTGATTT
>NZ_JAUOQQ010000034.1:0-40944 GCF_030547675.1 Photobacterium sp. 2_MG-2023 | reverse complement strand
TTTCTTGTCCATATTGTCTATCCTTAAGCCTTTAAGGCTGAAGCTTAGACAATTACACAGAATTCAGGACAGTCTCAATTTATTGCTCACGATCAATTGATGTAATAATATATACGATATTATTTATTTTTAACTCGAAATAGCCTTAAATCACTTGGTGCAAAAAATCATTAGCCCCCTAAAGTTTCTCCATATCTTACTAATCAGCTATGTTTGACTCCTGTTACCGAAACCCCGATGTTAATTCTTGATAAGTGATTGGCTATTATGATTAAAGTGTCACTAAACCCTTTACTGATAGCCTTGCGCCTCAAGCAAATCGAGAATTTGGTAAGAAAGAACGGCAGAAACGATGCGTCGGATGCATTCAGACATTGCTTCTGGTCTGCCCTTATGGCTCGCGATCTGGGATATATGAATGCGCAGCGATTCACAAATGCTCATGAATCCAGCCCGGATAACCCCTTTATGGAGAAGAAAATGGATCTTCATAACAACGATGTCGGGCTGCGTATCGGAGCAAGAGGTGGAAGTGATAGCTATCTTTCCAATGCATGTATGGCTGCTCTTCAAGGTGGCGAACTGATGATTATTCAATAGGTAGTTATATGTGGAAAAAAATTTACCTTCTAACGGCAGCACTGGTTCTTTCAGCATGCTCTGAGCAGCAAAGTAATGACGCATTTTTAACCTTAGGTGATCAAGCGTTCAGCCAGAGTGCCTGGAGCGAAGCAGATGAATCAACCAGAGGGACGATGGTTTATTCTTTTCTCAAAGAATATAGCGTTACCGGAATGAAAAGCGAAACCTTGATTGATTTGCTTGGTGAGCCAACCGGGTATCATGAGTACGATCATGATCTGGCTTATTTCATTGGCGGAAATGTTCACAGCCAGTATGGTGAAGGATACTTACTCGTATTTTTCATCAAAAATGGTCTAGTTGATGAGTATCGAACCTTTCCTACGATTGACTAGTGTGCTGACTTCAGCCTTCGATTTTTGCTGAAATGACCGCCTTTTCGCCCTGTTGCTATAATCCTGGTCCGACATAACATAGAGCGGTGCACTAAGAAAATAACAAATTTATCAGTTTCATGATTTTCATATATACCCCTCAGTTTTAAATTACACCTCCAGTTGCAGCGC
This sequence comes from Photobacterium sp. 2_MG-2023, assembly GCF_030547675.1. Lineage (NCBI taxonomy): Bacteria > Pseudomonadati > Pseudomonadota > Gammaproteobacteria > Vibrionales > Vibrionaceae > Photobacterium > Photobacterium sp. 2_MG-2023. The sequence goes on along the minus strand of NZ_JAUOQQ010000034.1, from coordinate 39,796 downwards.
AGTTTTACAGCAACGAGATTTGAGGAAAGATATTTTTTCTGACGGAAAAGTGAATTTCATATTCGGGTTCAAACAGGGAAAGTTTGATACGGATCTGAAGGAATAACAAGCCTGTCAGAATCACAGTTTAGAACGTGAAATTCACAGCCAAAAAAGTGAGAAATAAGCCTGTTTTCTGACAATGCCCGATGGCGTTGTGAATTATTCATATTCACGACTTCATGTTTCAATTTATCCTTTTTGGGAAAACTCGTTGTCGGCAAAGAAAGGGGATGATAAATTCCAGAAACCTTGTTTAACGTTTCCTTATATACGGTCGCAAGATGTGACTGGTTTCCTGAAATAAATTTAAATTGATAACTCTATAAATTAGTTGGTATGCATGACCATTCAAGAAATGATCTCGATATTGCTCTCTTTTCCAACGAATGTCTTTTTCGTTCCTTTTGTCATCTTTTTGGTCATCATGCTGGTGGATCTGGTATTCAACATTGTTGAAAGTGTCGCACCGGATGTTGATCTGTTTGATGCAGAGAATATTCCGGGTGCGGGTTTGATTCTGCCGCCGATTCTGTCGAAAGTGCCATTAATGGTGGCCTTGTGTGTCAGTTTCTTTGTCGGAACCATTGTCTCTTTTTATCTGGTGCAAGCGCTGAATGCAGTCTCAGAAGCCGGTTGGATGATGGTTGTCGAAGTCGTGTCAATTCCATTTACGGCTTATCTGGCTCTTTTCATTGCCGCCTGGTTGCTCAAACCTTTGGCACCATTGTTTGATAAAAAGAAAAGCTTTGCCAAGGTTGATTTTATTGGCCTGAAAGGCCGGGTTCACAGCAGTTTGGTGAACCAGAACCGGGGTGAAGTTGTCGTGCAGCATAACGGCAGTGAATTCTTACTTGATGTCCGGGTGATCGAGCCGGAGATATCAATGGAATATGGCGATGAAGTGATCATCGTTTCTCAAGATAAAACAACAAATCATTATATAGTAGCGAAAAATAGCTAAGCATAAGGAGTTGGCTATGCAAATCTCTCCAAGCGTTATCTTTATTAGTGCTGGAGTCGGTATATTTTTACTGATTTTAATTTTTCTCACATCCAGATATAAAAAGGTTCGAGGGGAAGGTGATGCACTGATCGTCAATGGTCTGCATGCCACCCGTGCTTCTCTGACCGGTACCTTTGTCTGGCCGGTCATTAACCAGCACGAATATATGGATATCACGCGTAAGAAGATTTCTGTGATTCGCAGCGGTCGTAAAGATCAGGAAGGCGAAGAGTACGAAGGTCTGCACTGCCGCGATAATATCCGTGCCGACCTGAAAGTGGATTTCTATATCGGTGTTAACCACGAAGAAGAAGATATCGTTCGTGTTGCGAAACTGTTTACTGCTCATGAAGCATCGAATATTGAACGTCTGAAAGAACATTTCCAGCCCAAGTTTTCTGAAGCATTGAAAACGGCCGTCAAACAGTTTGAATTTGAAGAACTGCTGACTAATCGCCGTACTTTCCGTGATGCTGTGGTTGAAGTGATCGGCAGCGAAATGGATGGCTTTAAAATCTATGACGTTGTAATTGATAAAATTGACCAGACGTCTTTGGACGCGCACAGCCCGGACAACATCCTGGACGTTGAAGGTATTCGCAAGATTTCCATGATCACCGCGCATAAGAATACCGAAACCAATGCGATTCGTCAGGACGAGCGCACAACCATCAAGAAGAAAAATGTTGAAGCGGAAGCCAACCGTTTGCAACTGGATAAGCAGGAGCAGGAAAGCATTGCTCGTGCGAAACGTGAAATTGATATTATCAAAGCGCAGGAAGAAGCTTTGTCTTCCGAGAAGCGTGAAGAATATGAACGCGTGACGCAACTGGCGAAACTGGAAACTGAAGAAGAAGTTGCCAAGAAACGCGAAAGTGTTCAGATGGAAGTCGAAATGACGCGCATTACCAATCAGCGTCAGGTGGCAATCCAGCAGGAAGAGCTGAACCGTTCCGTTGAAACCGAGAAAGTCCGTACTGCAACGGAAGTGGCAGAGAAAGAAATGCACAAAGAGACCACAGTGGAAGAATCGCTCAAAGCTGTGGCGGAAATGCGTTCTCAACGTGTTGAAATTGAACGTAAGATTGCTCGCGAAGAGGAAGAAACGGAGAACCTGCGTGTTCACGAACAAGTGAACCGTCAGAAACGTGTCACTCTGACGGAAGCTGAAGCGATTGCAGAAGCGAAACAGCTGGAGCTGCTGGTTGCTGCCCGTGCGGAGAAAGACGCTGCCCGCGAGAAAGCGGAACGTCTGCTGATTGAAAATGACGCTGCGCTGAAGGTTAAGACTCGTGATGCTGAAAACGCACTGGCTGTGAAGACTCGTGAAGCAGAAGCTGACCAGATCGTAGCGACCAAGCGTGCTGAAGCTGAATTTATCGCGAAAGAGCGTGAAGCCGCAGCGAAAGAGCGTATGGCTAAAGCTGAGAAAGAAGTGATCAGCTCAACGGGTCTGGCCGAAATTGAAGTGGAACGCGAGCGTGCGCTGGCGATTCGTGAAGTGGGTGAAGCGGAAGCTTTCGCACTGCAGAGTGCGGGTGAAGCGGAAGCGCAGGCACTGCGTGCGAAAGGTCTGGCGGAAGCCGAAGCGCAGACTGCTCGTTTCGAAGCGGCTCAACAGTACGATGAGCACACACGTGAGCATGATAAGTGGGTGATGAAGCTGCAACAGGATAAAGAGCTGGAAATCGCCCGTATCGACGCGCAGAAATCTGTGGTGGGCGAGAACGCGAAAGCGCTGGCCCAGGCTCTGTCTCAGGCGGACATCAAGCTGTTCGGTGGCGAAGGCATGGAGCAAATCCGTCGTACCATTATGGATGCCGCTTCAATGGATGCGAAGTTTGCCGAGTCTAAAGTACTGAATCCACTGGTTTCTGAATATGTTGAAGGTCTGCGCAGCATGCCTCAGGACATCAAAGACATCCTGGAAAACACAGATCTGAAAAGCAGTGATCTGAGTAACGTGGCGCTGGCCGGTCTGCTGAATTCACAGGGCGGTGCGTCAGAATTACTGAAGAAAATTCAAAGTACACTGAGCTCTCACTCAGAAGACAAACTGTAATTTACGTCAATCATCCCACGCTTCCCGCCTCTTAGGAGGCGGGATTTATTAGGTAATTGCATGTCCGAAACAACTCAACAAGCGGTGAGCGAGGGTGGGGCGTACGAAATACTGAAATCCCGTCTATTTCAGCAAGGTAAACAGCTCAAGTCCCTGTCTCAAGCCTTTAATCAGAATCGTCAGACAATCTTTGGCGGTAGCGAAAGTCAACTGGTCGGTAAAGCCAATGTCCAGACACAAGCCCGCTCCATTCCCATCGATATGGCGCAGGTCAATCAGCAACTTCTCTTCGGTTATCAGGTACATGTCGGCCTGAAATCCTCTCCGTCCCTGGAGGATGTCTTTGGTTTATATCAATTACACGAGCAGGACGGCACGTTCCGCATCGAACCTTTGCCGCTGGAAAACAGTTTTCTGACGGATGCCCGTTTTCTGCACGAATTTACCGAACTTTTTACTTACTACAGCGATGCCCGCCTGACACAGATTTCTCGTCAGGAAAGCATTCTGTACATTGCCTTCCAGATCGGGATGCGTCCTGAAGACCGCAAAGTCTTCCGTTTCCAGCTCAATGCAAACTCTGTTGAATATATTGATTCGCTGGGTAACAAACAGCTGGAAAACGTTCAGCAGCATGACTTTGAGTGGATTGCCACAACCCGTGACGATCAGGTTGCCGGAGCTCATCCGCATGTGTCGATCCGCGACAAATTGTTTGTCGAATGCATTGGCGGCGATCTGACCATCAAGGTGGAAGACAACACGGATGACGGTAAAGGGATCTACAGCGAATCGGTGGACGATCCGCACCAGAGTGTTGCCGATGCTTTCATTGAATATGCCTTTATTGGTGAGCTGATCGCGTTAAAAATCAAACCGTACCGTGAAAAGCACTCGCGCTATTTTATTTATAACCCGATCAACCAGTCAGTTGCCCGGGCTGATGCGTTAGGGCTGAGTGCCAAAGCACTGCCGGAAGATCATGGTGTGCTTTATTCTCACGGCTTTGTGCTGGCAAACGGCGAAAGCAAGCAGTTTGACATGCCGTGGCAGCACCTGAAGTTCTTCCAGAAAATTGCCTCACCCAACGGTGAAGATATCCTGTATTTCTTTTTCAACATGCTCGAAGGCCATTACGTTGGCTTCACCTATAACATGATTGAGAAGAAGTTTGCGGCACCTATGGAGAGCCACGGATTCAGCCTCTATCCCGATGGCCGGATGCTGGTATTCCAGTTGTCTGAAAATGCGGAAGCGTCAACCATTCACCCGCTGCGAATCTGGGATACGCCGTTTTCTACCCCGGAACACTATGCCGCGCAGAATGCCAGTGCTGACAACACCAGCCCGCTGTTTAACCTGGGTAATGCCGAACTGGTTCGTGCGCTGTCGTCCGTGTTGTCTATCTGCCAGCTGGCGCAGTCAGAAGAAGTCACTCAGGCTGCTTTTGAAGTGCTGCTGAAAGAATGTCAGACCACGCTGGATCACTATCACTGGCTCAACCATCATTATGCGCTGGGCATGGGGGAAGTGATTAACAGTCTGATGGACACGGCAAACAAGATCATTGATGAGTTTGCCAAAGTTCTTCAGATGCAGCGTCACGCTGAAGAGAGCCTGGCTGAGCATCAGCAGGTCGTGACGAACCTGATTGCGAAGATCAAACTGGCCCCCAAAGAGCAGGCAAATGTCCTGCTGTCCCTGCTGTCAGAGCTGAAAGCGCAGGTGGGTGCCACCATGGCGCTGCGTCAGCAGCATTATATGGATACCGGCAGTGTTGATGCCTTACTTGATAGCCTGCAGCAGCACCGTGAGCAGTTGAACCAGCAGCTGCTGGCATTGTTACAGGAAGAAAAGGCGTATCAGCCGTTTAAGCAACAGATTCACGAGATAGAAACTTCGCTGGCGGATGTCAGCAAGACCGCAGACATTCAGGCGCTTCAGCAGCAGGCGGACACACTGCGTGCAGACTTGCAGCTGGTGTCTGAAGAAGTCACGGACATTGAAACCGATGATCCGACCCAGTCGACCCGGATTCTGGACTTAACCACCGAAGTCTCGTCGTTGCTGAATGCGGTCTCGGCCAGGCTGAGAAATAAATCGCAGAGTCTGCAAAGTAACGAAGCTCAGGCTGAGTTCAGTGCCCAGTTCAAACTATTGGGCCAGTCGGTCAGCAGTGCGATGGAGCAGGCGACCACGCCGGATGAGTGCGACACCCAACTGGCGAAGCTGGTGGGTCAGCTGGACAAACTGGAGTCCCGTTTTGCAGATTTCGACCAGTTTCTGGTGGAGATTTACGCCAAGCGCGATGAGATTCAGTCGACGCTGGACAATCACAAGCAACAGCTGATTGCAGCGCAGCAGCGCCGGGTACAGAACCTGATGCAGGCTGCCAATGTCACCATGGGCAGCGTCGAAAAACGGGTATCCCGCTTTGATGATGTGAAAGCGCTGAACAGTTATTTCGCCACCGACGCCATGGTGCTCAAACTGCATCAGCTGTCGCAGTCGATTCGTGATCTGGGCGACAGCGTCAAGGCAGACAGTCTGGATGCTAAGCTCAAATCGCTGCAAGACCAGTCGCTGCGTTCGCTTCGTGATAATCAGGATATCTTCGAAGATGGCGGCAAAGTACTGCGACTGGGTCGTCACAAGTTCAGTGTCAACCAACAGGCGCTTGATCTGAGCCTGGTGGAGCATAACAAACAGCTTTGTACGCATATTTCCGGTACCGATTTTTATCAGCCTATTGCAGATGAAAATTTCCTGTCTCTGCAGCAAATCGCGCGCCTTGATGTGTCGTCTGAAAGTGAGGCGGTTTATCGCGGTGAATACCTAGCATACCTGATGCTGCACAGTGCCATGAACAAAGCTGATGATCTGTCGCTTGCTCAGCTTTATCAGGCTGGCCGTGACAAATCCTTGTTGCCGCTGGTTCAGCGTTTTTCTGCGCCGCGCTACAAAGAAGGGTATGTCAAAGGGATCCACGATCACGATGCGGCTCTGATATTGCAGGATGTGCTGCCGACCTTTGAACAGGCCGGATTGCTGCGATTCAGCCAGCGTGCGCGGGCCAATGCGTTATTGTGGCTGATGATGCAGGAGGAAACGGAACTGCATCGCTGGCAGGAAAAAGCGAAAAATGCACAGCTGCTGAAAGAGCACCTGAATTCTGCGGATGCATTCTTGTCGCTGCAGCACACTCTGGCCGAGTCGGTGCAGGGTCAGGCTGCTATGGAAAGCAGCGATTACCTGATTCGGTTACTGGCGGGTACGGATGTGCGGATTGAAGTCAGTCAGGATGGCTTTGAACTGAGTGAAGATTACCTGCAATTTCGTCGCAGTCTGGGCTGGAACGGCGAGCAACTGGCGCTGGATGTCGCCTTTGCCGATCACCAGCAATGGCTGAGTGCTTACACCGCCCAGAAGCAATATGGTCAGGCGTTTGTGGTCGAAGCCGCTGCGATTGCGGTATGTAAAACCCATTCAGACCGCTTGCTGAGTCCTGTGGACTTCTCTCTGGCTTGTCCTGTACAGGGACTGCTGGGCGAGCACGATCGGGTTGAAGGCGGCACATTAACCCTGGTCCTGGATGATTTCATCCAGCGCTGTGAACATCACCGCAGCGAAGTGGTTCCTCAGTTTGAGGCTTATCTGAGTCAGCGGACGGCATTACTGAATCAGGCAAAAGATCAATTCAGGCTGAGCGAGTTCAAACCGCGGCCGCTGACCTCTTTCGTCCGTAACAAGCTGATCAGCGACAGCTACCTGCACCTGATTGGCGACAACTTTGCCAAGCAGATGGGCACAGTCGGCGACAAGAAGCGGACGGACCTGATGGGGATGCTGCTGCTGATTTCTCCGCCTGGCTACGGTAAAACAACCCTGATCGAATATGTGGCGCATAAGCTGGGACTGGTCTTCATGAAGGTCAACGGCCCGTCGATTGGCCATCAGGTCACCTCGCTGGATCCGGCCGATGCGCCGGATCAGAACTCAGCGCGTGAAATCGAGAAGATCAATCTGGCCTTCGAAATGGGCAACAACGTGTTGTTGTATCTGGATGATATTCAGCACACCAGCCCGGAACTGCTGCAGAAATTCATCTCACTCTGTGATGGTACCCGACGGATTGAAGGAACCTGGCAGGGGAAAACCAAAACCTATGATATGCGCGGCAAGAAGTTCGCTGTGGTCATGGCCGGGAACCCGTATACCGAAACCGGTGAAGCGTTCCGGATTCCGGACATGCTGGCCAACCGGGCCGATATCTATAACCTGGGTGACATGCTGTCGGATCAGCAATATGCGTTTGAGCTGAGCTTTATTGAGAACTCACTCACCTCTAATCCGGTTCTGGCGCCACTGGCAACCCGCGATCTGAACGATCTGTATCATTTTGTCAAAATGGCACAAGGGGATGGCGTTGCGCTGAGCGATATGTCGCACTCGTATTCATCAACTGAAGCCAACGAAATTGTGGCGACGCTGCAGAAACTGATGCTGGTTCAGCAGACGGTTCTGAAGGTGAATCAGCAGTACATTCTGTCGGCAGCAACGGCAGACGATTACCGTGTTGAGCCGCCGTTTAAGTTGCAGGGTTCTTACCGGAACATGAATAAGCTGGCTGAGAAAATCGCTTCGGTGATGACGGATGATGAGCTCAATACCTTGCTTCAGGATCACTATCAGGGCGAAGCGCAGACGCTGGCCAATGGCACAGAAGAAAACCTGCTCAAGCTGGCAGAACTGCGCGGCAACATGAGCGCTGAACAGCAAGCCCGCTGGGAAGACATCAAACAGGCCTATCAGCGCAAGCAAATGATGGGTGATGAAAGTGACCGTGCCGGACAAGTCGTTCAGCAATTAGCGATGCTGAATCAGCATGTTGCGCGGTTCGCTCAACCTGTAAAACCGGAGGATTTGCAATGAATCAGCAACAGTGGCTCGACTGGCTGAAAGCGTCGCTTGAAGATGGCCGGCTGGACGACAGCGAGCGGCGTGAATTACAGGTTTCACTGGTGGAAGTGGGTTTATCGGATGATGAGCGTTCTTTTTTGCGCAACCAGAGCTTCAAACTGGCGCAACAAGCCATACAGCAAGGGGCAGAGCCCCTTGCTGTACTTCGCTGGCTGGAACGGGTAGTGAAAGTGCTTGATAACACCCGCAGCTCTGCCATTGCAGAAGTCGCGACCAGTTGGTTTTCACCGGGGCGTGCCTGTGCGGGCGGCATCATTGAGCAACTGCGACAGGTGCGCAGTAAAGTGGATATTTGTGTCTTTACGATTGCGGATGATGAACTGACCAAACACATTCTGGCAGCGCATGAACGCGGCGTGCAAGTGCGGGTGATTACCGATAACGACAAGCTCAATGACGCTGGCAGTGATATTGATTATCTGGCACGTAAAGGCGTCGCCGTGAAAATTGATACCACGGCTTATCATATGCATCATAAGTTTGCCGTGTTTGATGGCACCCGGCTCATCAACGGCAGTTTCAACTGGACACGCAGCGCGTCCAGATACAATCAGGAAGACATTACGCTGACGGATGACCGCCGTTTTCTGACAGCGTTCGAGCAACAGTTTGAAGAGCTGTGGCAGCGTTTTCCTTGTCATCAGCCGAGTTAAGGAGAGCAAACATGAATGACATTGTGAACCCGGAGCCGCAGCCTGTCCGCTCAGCCAATCCAGCCGACTTGCTGGAGTTGGAAGTGACACCTGAAATCGTTGCCTTGTCTGACAGCTTTGATCCTTTCGACGCTGTTGCAACCATCACTTTTGGTAAAGAAGCGCTGGAAAAAATCACCGCGTTTTCCGATAACGTGCTTGAACAAGTTCGGGTCCGTGATACCGGGGATGCCGGAGAAATCCTGCAATCTATGGTGGAGTCGATGGACAGCGCCGCGTTTGACCGCCTCAAAGGCAATAGCTTTCTGGCGAACCTGCCGCTGATTGGCGAACTGTTTGATTCCTTCAAGAAGTTCTCCCGCAGCTTTGATTCGGTCAAGCAGCAGCTTGAGCAGCTGTCGCAGCAGCTGGAAGCGCAGGAAGTGAAACTGGCGCACGATATCACGCAATTGGATGGCCTGTACGATAACAACCTCGAGTTGCTCAAAGGTCTGGAACACTTCATTGCCGCGGGTAAATACAAACTTAGTCAGTTGAACGTGGATATATTACCAGCCTTGCACGCGGCCTCTGTTCAATCCGGCGATGCGCTGGAAGCGCAGAAATACCGTGATGCCAGTCAGGCCGTCGCGCGACTGGAAAAACGGGTTCATAACCTGGAGCTCACCCGGCTTGCTGCCGTACAGACGGCACCACAGATTCGTTTGTCGCAGGAAGGCAATAAAATGTTGATGGAAGATATCCAGGATATTGTTCATAACACCTTTCCTTTGTGGAAGCGCCAGTTCCTGATTGCGATTTCCAACTACGAAAAGGAAAAAGCGTTGAGAGTCACCCGCACTGTGAAGGATTACACCAACAAACAGTACGTGAAAAACGCTGAACACCTGAAAGTGCTGGAAGAGCAAATTGCTGAAAACTATCAGCGCGGTATCCTGGATCTCGAATCCCTGCAGGCGGTTAACCAATTGACGATAGAAACGCTGAACAACACGTTATCCCGCGTCAAAGAAGGCCGTCAGCAACGCGAACAGGCCGAAAAAGTCATTGCGAAAGCCGAGCAAGAGCTGAAAGTGGCTTTGCAGCAAACGCTTGAATGATGATGTTGGGCTGCACAATAGGTGCGCATTAATCTGAGCGGCAGTGAAAACTGCCGTTTTTTATGGTTGTGTTTTTTGATAATTGTCAGGTTGCTGTATTTTACTCAGTGTTGGATGGAGTGATTTATAACGATATAGAGCCACATTCATCGGAATATAGGTCAGGATAAGAAATGAGATCAACGCCATGGCTCTTGCCTCTATCGCTTCCAGATCAATAATCATCAAGGTAACGAGACAGGGCCATACCATGAAGAACGGTGAGAAATACCGCCAAAATTGTGCTGAAAAATATTGAATACGGTATACATAACCCTGTAAGCCAATCACAGCGAATAATAAAAAAACACAGTCGATGATACTCAGAAATGTCATTTCATCCTGATAGGTAAGACGAATCGCCATGATGAGGTTATAAATACTCAGCCAGAAATAAATTTTCCACAAACGCATGATTTTTAAAATTTTTACCATTTTTAAGTCTTTATATCATATACATTTCAAAGTCATAAATCGAACTATGAAAGAGTGTGGTTGTGGTTCAGTATATATCTTCACCAAACTGAAAGATTGAAGCTTTGAATAAAAATTTCTATTGAATTAAAAACATAATAAATTGGTATTCTTGATGAGGTTCCTGAAATTGAGCCATGAAAGTAAGAACATAGAGCCAATGAATTTTATATAGCATCTGCCCATTCTGCAGTGAGAGAAATATCAACCGGGAAGGCGAATTTCGTGTGCCTGTGTAGGGCTGACGATAATATGGGCAGAGTTATGTATGGCTGCCAGATTCGAACCGTTTTAATCGCTTACAAATTCACCTCGGTTTGAACCGGGTCCCATTTTATTGCTCGTAGTTTCAGTGCAACTTTGACAGATTCCGATACCGTCAACTATAGGTCATACCTCTTACCAATAACGTATGGCTCATTATGAAAAAATTATTACTCCTCATGCTGTTACCCTTTACCGCTGCTGCGCAAAGTGGAGAAGCGCCTGCCTCACACCATCTTTATGCTCAGCCTTTGTCGACGGCGCAGATTGAGCAGGTTCAGGGCAGCAACACTTATACTTATGTCCGTTGCTGGTATCGTCCGGCGCAGACTCACGATGATCCTGCCACAAGCTGGGAGTGGGCGTTAGATGAAAAGGGCGAGTATTACCAGCTCAAGGGTTACTGGTGGTCATCCTTGTCGTTTAAGAACATGTTCTATACCCATACCCCGCAGTCTGAGATCAAAGCGCGCTGTGCGGAAACCCTGGGGGTCAGTCATGAAACGGCTGACATGACCTATTTTGCTGCCGATAACAGCCTGTCTTATAACCATTCTATCTGGACCAACGATCTGGGTATCTCGATGGGCATCAACAAAGTGGTCGCGTTTGGTGATAGTTTGTCGGATACCGGCAACCTGTTCAATGCATCGCAGTGGATGTTCCCGAACCGCAATTCCTGGTTCCTCGGCCATTTTTCTAACGGCTTTGTCTGGACGGAATATCTGGCAGAAAGCCTGAATCTGCCGCTGTACAACTGGGCAGTGGGCGGTGCAGCCGGTTCTAATCAGTATGTCGCGCTTACGGGAGTCACTGAGCAGGTGAGCTCGTATCTGACGTACATGCAGCTTGCTCAGAATTACCATCCGGCCAATACCCTGTTTACGCTGGAGTTCGGGCTGAATGATTTCATGAATTACGACCGCACGGTGGAAGAGGCCAAAGCAGATTACAGCACGGCTATGCAACGTTTAACGGCATCTGGTGCGAGCAATATTCTGTTGATGACCTTACCGGATGCCACCCGTGCGCCGCAGTTTAAGTACGCGACGCAGGAAGAGATCGACAAGGTGCAGGCGAAAATTCTGGCCTTTAACGCTTTCATAAAGGCCGAGGCAAAACGTTATCAGGACCAAGGCGTAAAGGTGGTGTTGTTTGATGCGCACCAACTGTTTGACCAGATCACTACAAATCCTGCATCACACGGTTTTGCCAATGCCAAAGATGCCTGTCTGGATATCAATCGCAATTCCGCGGCGGACTATCTGTACAGCCACAGCTTTACCGATGAATGTGCGTATCATGGTTCGGATAAGTATGTGTTCTGGGGAGTGACGCATCCCACTACGGCAACCCATAAATACATTGCTAATGCCATGTACCTGCCGGTGATTTCCGCGTTTAATATCCAGCCTTAACGACTACTGGATCTTGGCAAGCAGGGCATTTGCCCTGCTTTTTCAGTGAAACGAAAGTGTCAGTGAAAACGAAAGCGGGACAGCAGAATTGCTGGATCTGAGTGCGTTCTATGCTTGCCATTTTCAATGGAAAGCCATAGAAGGGTTTCAAATCGCCTATGGGAACAAGTCAAACCCAGTCGGCTCTCACGAGCGTATTTGTTTATCGGACGCATCTGAGGCAGTTAAAAGAAGATGTCGCATCTGAATATCGTTCGTATTGAGGAATATGAATCAATGAATGGCTTCATCCAGTCGCCTTCATTTTGATTAAGCTTCCTGAAAGTGGTTTTCTGAGTGGGTTATTTCAAGTCATTATTCAGCGTACCAAGTGTCACGGTGAAGCGCTGGAAAAGTTGAATCGCATCGGCAGTGCAGCGAAAGTGACGCTGTCTTTTGAATTGTGGGGTTGGTATAGCAATGCAAAAAAATAAATACGACGATATCGTCACCTGTAACTTGAGTGTCTGGCACAGGCCAGTTGGTTTGGTCTTTTTCCTGGCATCTGTTGTATTGATTGTGCTGTTTCCTTATTTTCCGGTTCAGTACCTGACCGCTTTACTGAGCCTTTGGTCCGTATTACGAAAGAAAGAAATGGTATGGCGAAAAAGGGAGCGTCAGTGGTCTTTTCGAGTTCGGCGATTTTTTCTGTGGCGCCAGACCAGCCACCCGATGACAGATCGCGATGCAGTGATTTTGTATTACGAAAAGCCTGTTGAGGAAGAAAGAGATGGCACGATCATGACTCAATACGGCTGGTTTGAACTTGAGTTCGAACCACAAGCCAGTCGGTTTGATCTGGATAGTCAGTCTGAATATCAAACTGGCGCTCAATATCGATTAAAAAAATTCGATCAGGATGCCAAAGCGCCTGAATTAACGGAGATGATGAAACAAATTATTGAGGTCTACCGTGCCAGCAATCTGGATGTCCGAATCGTCTTCGGATTGGAAGATTTGGATGAGGAAAGATACAGGGCTATCCAAACTGCGCTTGGCATTGATCCATCACGTGCCTCTTTTGAAGGTGCATTGCCTGCTACAGATAAGCGCCCCGATTATTATGAAATAAAGCGATACACACTGACGTCCAGTCAAATGAGAGATGAAACGGCATCGGCAGAACAGCGCAATGATGTTTGACGTATGGCAGACGAGATGAAAATAACAAAAAACACAGACGATAGTGTCATCTGCAACTTAAAGGTCTGGCATAAGCCGTTTGGCTGGTTTTGGACGGTTGTGTTCGCCGGTGATTTCCACGTTTAACATTCAGCCTTAACTCGATACTGGGCCCCAGCAAGCAGGATATCTGCCCTGCTTGGTTACAGAATCAGCTTGGTTACAGAATCAGCTTGGCTACAGAATCAGCTTGGCTACAGAATTTGCTTTGCTAAAGAAAGACGGTTAAACCAGATGTCGCACTCAGTACGATTAGCTCGCCGACGTCAGGGCTTGCGTTGATTCACGCAGTACCAGTTCTCCGCTATAGGTCTGGTGCCGCGTTTGGGCGTGCTCTTTATTGGCTAGGGATACCGCCAGTGTCATGGCATCCTGAGTGAGCTGAACAATCGGCAAGGAGACGGTGGTCAGGCTGGGAATGGCGTAAGCGGCTGCAGGTTCGTTATCAATACCCATCACAGAGACATCCTGTGGTACGCGCTGGCCGTGATCATACAAAGCTCGAATGGCGCCGATTGCCATGTCATCGTTACAGGCAAAAATGGCACTGACGCTCTGCTGGCTGCTGAGGAGCTGTTCCACGGCCTGATAACCGCTTGCCAGAGTATTTGTCCCTTCATGAACCCAGCCGGGCTGTATGGTTATCTGCTGTTGCTCCAGCATTTGCTGATACACCGCATAGCGGATCTGACCGGTTTCGCTCGCCAGTGGGGAAGTAATGCAAGCAATGTGGCGATGACCGAGAGACAGCAAATGTTGCATCGCAATTTCTGCCAGCTGGCGTTGATCCAAACCAAAACTGTGCAGGGTGTTATCTTCAAGCTGACGGTTCAGGATGATCAAAGGTGGCAGTACGCTCTGCTGCAGAGCAGCCAGATCTGCGATGCTGAGATGGCGGCTGTAGAGCAATATCGCGTCGCAGCGCTGGTTGGCTAAGGTGGCAACGGCTTCCCGCTCACCGCTGGCGGTGTTGCGGCTGTTAACCACCAGCAGCTTTTTACTGGCCTGCTGAGTGCTTTGCTCGGCATGGTGCAAAATGCTGCCAAAATAGCTGCTCTGAAAGTGGGGCAGGATAAGGCCGATGGTATTGGAGGTATTGGTTGCCAGCGCCTGTGCCATTGCGTTGGGCTGATAGCCGAGAGCTTGCATGGCAGAAAGCACAGCATCGCGGGTGGCGGCTTTTACCTGCCCGGTGCCGTTTAAAACACGTGACACTGTGGCTTTGGAATAGCCTGTTGCTTTACACACATCGTTTATGGTTGCCATTGCCTGTCCTCTTTATCATCCGGCCACGGGCAGTAAGCCGCGGCCGGATGGCGAGTGTAGCGAACTTTAGCTGTTGTTAGAATGCTTTATCCGTCGTTACAGGCTTTCACCCTTGGTGGCGATGACGTTTTGATACCAGAAGAAACTCTTTTTCTTCGACCGTGCCATGGTGCCACTGCCGTCATCGTGTTTATCGACATAAATGAAGCCGTAGCGTTTCCGGTATTCCCCGGTAGTGAAAGACACGCAGTCGATGCAGCCCCACGGGGTGTATCCCATGACATCAACGCCCTCAATTGTTATAGCTTCTTTAACCGCCCGGATATGCGCACTCAGGTAGTCAATCCGGTAGTCGTCATTGATCGAACCATCATCTTCGACCTGATCAATGGCGCCAAAACCGTTTTCGACGATGAAGATAGGTTTCTGGTAGCGTTCATACAGATCAGACAGCGCGACGCGCAGGCCATCGGGATCAATCTGCCAGCCCCAGTCAGAGGCTGGAAGGTAAGGGTTCAGCTTACTGTCTTCAAACAGGGAAGTGGTTTCGCCGTCTGGGTCTTTCTTCGCCGACACTATGTTGGTCATGTAATAGCTGATGGCCAGATAGTCAGCGCAACCTTCACGCAAAATGGCCTCATCACCGGGCTGCATTTCAACCGCGATGCCATTGCGTTCCCACTCTTTGCGCAGGTAGCTGGGATAATAGCCCCGTACCTGAACGTCACTGAACAGGTATTTCTGACGCATCAGCTCTTGCGCCAGCAGCACGTCATCAGGATGACAGGTGGCCGGATAGAGCGGCATCATGTGAATCATGCTGCCGATTTTGAAATCCGGGTTGATGGCATGGCCCAGTTTTACCACTTTTGCACTGGCCAGAAACTGGTGGTGTAGCACCTGATACATCACTTGTTCCGGATTGCCATGATCGCTGTAGATCATGCCTGAGTTGCAGTAACCCCAGATAGGCAGTTTCCAGTTGCGCTGGTTATTGATTTCGTTGAAGGTGATCCAGTATTTCACCTTGTGTTTATAACGCTCCATCACGACCTGGCTGAAGGCCACGAAGAAGTCCGCAACCTTACGGTTCAGCCAGCTGCCGTAGTGTTTCACCAGGTGGTTCGGCATCTCAAAGTGAGAAAGGGTGATCACAGGTTCGATGCCGTGTTTGAGCAACTCATCAAACATATCGTCATAGAACTGCAGCCCGGCTTCATTGGGCTCTTTTTCATCGCCATTGGGAAAAATGCGTGTCCAGGCAATGGAAGTCCGGAAGCATTTGAAGCCCATTTCGGCAAACAGCGCGATGTCTTCTTTGTACCTGTGATAGAAATCAACCGCTTCATGGTTGGGATAGAAGTGATCCGCTTCTACCGACTCGGTGATCACTCGCGGCACTTCATGGGCGCCTTTGGTCAGCACATCCACCACGCTGACGCCTTTGCCTCCCTGATCCCAGCCCCCTTCGACCTGATGGGCAGCCACTGCGCCGCCCCAGAGAAAATCAGTCGGAAAGCCTTGTTGTGACATCTGTAACCCCCTTGTGCTGGCAAAACGATCTCATGAACAATATTGGATCCTGAGTGCAGTGTAGATCATACAATCTTAAAATGTAACCGGTTTCTGTAACCGGTTTCTTTTCTTTGGCGGGTTTGGCTGTTTGGCAGAAACCAGGGAAGCATTACGCTTGCTGGCCAGTAGATGGCATTTGGTTAGTGCTTGGGCGCTGGAGAAAAGGCTCAGAAGAGCAGGCAGTATGCCAGCCTGAGTACGTGAATACATTCGTACGTGAATAGATTGGCTGACATACTGTCTGTGCTTAAAGCGGGAACCATTTTTTTGCTCTGTACCTGAGCAGAGCGCGGACTTTACCCTGCTGGTGGCTAGTCTGCGAACGCAACGTCACGCAGGAATAAAGCAATTTCAGGGAAGATCACGAGCAGGGTGGCTGAAAGCAGCAAGATGGCAATAAAGGGGCCAGTTCCTCGCACCACTTCCCAATAGGGTTTTTTAAATATCGCAATGGCAGTAAAGATGTCACAGCCAAACGGCGGTGTGGCGGAGCCGATCGCCACCTGCAAGGTAATAATGATCCCGACATGAACCGGATCGAGATTGGTGGCTTCGATGGCTGGCGCAAAAATTGGCGTCAGCACCAGAATCACTACAATCGGGTCGACGAACATGCAAGCGATGAAGAAAGCCACAGAGATGGATGCCAGCACCCCGAGCGGGCCCATTTCATCAATGCCGACCGCTTCCAGGATCATTTGCGGAATCTGCGCGAAGGATATGATCCAGGAAAAGCCGTTCCCTACACCGACCAGAATGAAAACAACCGCGGTAATCAAACCGGTGGATTTGGCAATGGCGTAAATATCTTTGCTGCCCAGTGAGCGAAAAACAATGAATTCCAGAAACACGGCGTAAAGCACGCACACGGCTGCGGCTTCCGTCGGGCTGAAGATGCCGCCGTAAATCCCGCCTACTATGATCACCGGAAACATCAGCGGCCAGATGGCGCTTTTAGCGGCATCAAAGCGCTCAGACCAGCTGGCGCGTTCTTCTGTCGGTACCTTATTGATGGTGGCGTAAGCCAGACAATACAGAGAAAAGAACAGCAGAATCATCAGACCGGGGCCGACGCCAGCAATGAAAAGCTCAGCGATAGAGGTTTCCGAAATGACACCATAGATGATCATCCCGATACTGGGCGGGATCAAAAAGGCGATATCACTGGCATTGATAATCAGGGCCAGCGAGAAAGAATCGCTGTAACCGGCTTTGAGCAACTTGGGGCGCAGCGTGGAACCCACGGCGACAACGGTAGCCTGAGTAGAGCCCGAAACCGCGCCAAACAGGGTGCAGGAAGCGGCGGTACTGATGGCAAGCCCCCCCCGGATATGACCGATAAAAGTCATCACCATATTGATCAGGCGATCAGCAGAGTGGCCGCGGGTCATAATATCAGCGGCCAGAATAAACATAGGGACGGCTATCAGAGAGGCCGGCCGGATCCCACCCAGCACCTGCTGGATAAAAGTATCCATTTGTCCCATACCGCCAAACATCATGTAGAAACCGGTCAGGGCGGCGGTAATCAGAGGGATCATCATAGGGAAGCCGATCAACAGCATCACTATCATGATCAGCATTAAGGTCATTGCCATGGTGAATACCTTCTGAACTTCATTTTTTATGCTTTATTTTTGGTTTCTGTGTACTCGTCAAGCACACCGGTGGACAGGTAGATTTCCGGGCTGGTCGCATTTTTATAGGCGGTCAGCAAGTACTGCACACCAGTGACGGCAAACCCCAGGGGAACCCAGATATATATCCACCAAATTTCAAAGCCTAATGCTGGCAAAATACGGCCACGTTCAAAAACAGACAGCACATACTGGTAGGAAAAATAAGCCAGCAGGAACATGATCGCGGCAGTGATGACTGAAATCAGGATCATGACGATTTTCCGGCCTTTGAAAGGCAGCATGTCATACAACGCAGACATACGGATGTGGCGGCCATGGCGGGCAGCATAGCCGATGCCGGCAAAAGTAATCAGAATAATAAGTATGCGATTGATTTCGCCGGAGAAAAACAGGCCCTGGCTAAAGCCGAACCGCGCTACTACGTTTACGCAGGTGTTCAGGGCCATGAGCAGCACACCAGTAGCAAGCATGAAGGATTCAATTTTACTGATCAGTGTATCGACTTTGCCGAGCACACCGGGCAATTCCGAGTGGTATTCCAATGATTCGGAATCGGACATAACAACTTCCTCAAACAGTAAGGTACCGCCTGTCAGGCGGTACCTCGTACGACTTTATTATTGTTGAGCAGCTTTTAAGTCAGCTTTGAACTGATCCAGCAGTTTCTGACCGTCCGACCCTGTCATTTCAATAAAGGTTTTTTCTACCTGGGGTGCACGCTCTTTGAATTTTGCAATTTGCTCGGCAGATAAGCGCGTTACCGTGACATCGTCACTGGATTGCTTGATTTTAGCGAGGGATTTCTCAGCCAGACCCGTAATGTGTTTCATGGTCTCGCTGAACGCGTATTCCGCCGCTTGCCTTACCATTTCCTGGTCTTCGTCTGACAGACCATCAAAGAACTTCTTGTTGGCCATTGAAGCTGTGGTGAACCAGCCATGGTGCGTAAAGATCAGGTTTGGCGAGACTTCGTACAAACCGCCGGACTCAATCCAGAAGATAGGGTTTTCCTGGCCCTGAATCATATTGGTCTGCAGGGCACCGTATACTTCACCCCAGGGCAGCGGGGTCGGGGTAGCGCCAAAGGCTTCATAGGTGGAGGACAGCAGAGGGTTAGTCATGACTCGGATTTTTTTGCCTTTTAACTCTTCCGGAGAGGTAATAGGTTCATCAACCGTCATCACCATTTCGCCTTCAGGGTACATCTTGAGCAGCTCTAAGCCTTGTTCTTCATACAGTGCAGGGAAGTTGTTGTTCACTGCTTTACTGGTTTTGAAGAAATTGATTACCGCCTTCATGTCTGTTGGCATCAGGTAAGGGATGAAGAAAATTTGTGCCTCAGGAATGAGCGAGCCGGTAAAGCCGGGTGACTGGTTAACAAACTGCAGAATTCCTGCCTGGGTTTGCTCCATAATATCGTCTGATTCGCCCAGCTCACCAAAGCGGTATATTTTCAGATTATGGTCAGAGTGCTCTTCAATATAATCTTTAAATTTGTGGGCATAAACGTCTTGTACATCGCCTTCATATTCTTCGTGAGCGTAACGCCAGGTATCTGCATTAGCCAGAGTGGAAAATCCTAAAGTTGCAGCAACACAAGACATTGCAGCAATTTGCTTGATATGACGGTGAATAAACATCACGTCCCTCCTTGTTGGAATGCGTTAAAGCCATTTCAGACAACAATAATTAATCCGTGATGTTTTAATGCACGGTTAATTGCGGTTTTTATCCGGTTGAATAGTGGCAATTTTCAGTGTCAGTCCTTTAATACCCTGACAATATTATTGTTTTTATTAAAGTAATTCGTCGATGGAATGTCTTCTGATGTGACTTGAGTCACGATTATTTGTCAGGGTTTTTAATGTGATAAATAATATCCATACAAAGGTTGACATTGTTTTTGTTGGCTTTGTTTAAGAGAGTGGTAACAATGATTTGTTTTTAATTGAACGATTAATTAAATTAATTTTTCTCATCTGAAGCATGGAACGAACAGCCATTATTAATTTAATGTTTATTACTGATTGTTGCGGTTGTTTTTTATGATTATGTGGCTATTTTTAGCCACTGGCGTTTTAACGCTTTGGTTTATTGTTCACAGAGGGTAAACACAAGTCAAGAGTAGTCATAGCAGGAAATGGGGGTAATAAGTAAAGCAGCTTATTTATAATAAGGTGCCTGATGCTAAGTAAAAGTGTGTGTGTTTTTGTGCCTTGATGCAGAGATATATCTGAAAAGGACAAATAATGAAGAATACACCCTGATGGTTTCACAGGTTTTGCAATATTCTGATTGTGCATCGGTCTTTCTTTGTTAATGCGCAGGGTTTGTGAAAGAGTCAAAGCGCCTGGACGGGCTGAATTATGCAGCCAAGTGTGTATTGCTCTGACGGGACAGGCAAAAGCGTCTCAGGCTGCCTTGTCATTCAGGCCTATATAATTTGTGAAACTTGTTAATAGTAAAGGGTTCTAACTCACAAGCGTTTGAGGCCGTGATTTGGCAGAGAATGGCCCAATATGTATCAGTCAGGGTCGAATTTATTCAATGAGGTAAACAGAATGGCAAATGAATACGTACCACCGAAAGTCTGGACTATGGATGCTGAAAACGGCGGTGAGTGGGCAAGTATCAACCGTCCCGACTCCGGTGCCAGACATCAGCAGGCATTGCCTGTGGGTGCCCATCCATTACAGCTTTATTCTCTGGCCACGCCAAATGGCCAGAAGATTACTATTATGCTTGAAGAGCTGCTGGCGCTGGGTGTTACCGATGCCGAGTATGATGCGTACCTGATTAACATAGGCGATGGCGATCAGTTCTCCTCGGGCTTTGTGGCGGTTAATCCGAATTCAAAAATTCCGGCGCTGGTGGATCAATCCGGCCCCGCACCTGTCAATGTGTTTGAGTCGGGTTCTATTCTGGTCTATCTGGCGGAAAAATTCGGCTACTTTTTACCGGTCGACATTGCCGAGCGTACCCGAGTACTGAACTGGCTGTTCTGGCTGCAAGGCTCTGCGCCTTATCTGGGCGGCGGCTTCGGGCATTTTTATGCCTATGCGCCGGAGAAGTTCGAATACCCGATCAATCGCTTCACCATGGAAGCCAAACGCCAGCTGGATGTGCTGGATAAGCAACTGGCAAACCATACCTTTATTGCCGGTGAAGAATACAGCATTGCTGATATGGCGATCTGGCCCTGGTACGGCAATCTGGTACTGGGCTATGCCTATGATGCGGCAGAGTTTCTGGATGCCGGCAGTTATCAGCATGTGCAGCGGTGGGCGAAAGCGATTCTTGAACGTCCGGCGGTACAGCGCGGTCGTATTGTGAACAGAACGTCCGGTGAAGAATGGGAAGTGCTCCCTGAGCGACACAGCGCCGCAGATATTGATGCTGTGCTCAAACTGAAGCCCTGATTTATTCAGCACTCGTTTTTCAGTAGTTGTAAGCAACAGGCTTAGAAGTGGCAGCGTCGTCTGCCACTTTTTATTGTCATCCCTAAACCACTGCCTATGGCGGTGAGGATTACTTCAAAGGATCACTGCAATCTCATTACTGCGCTTTTACTCAGTGGGTTGGTAAAGCTCTGAACTACATTTGAACCCTGTCATCGACCATTGGCTTGTGGCCTCTCAGGCGGCTGATGTCTGTCATCGGTGGGATGCCAAACAGCCGGCTGTATTCGCGGTTGAAATGGGAAGGGCTTTCATAGCCGACTCTGTAGCTGGCGGCGGAGGCGTCTATGCCGTCCTGTAGCATGATCCGGCGCGCTTCATTGAGCCGGAGTTGTTTCTGAAACTGCAACGGCGTCATGGATGTCACGGCTTTGAAGGCATTGAACAGCGAAGACTGACTCATATGAACCATATCGGCCAGCTCCTGTACCCGGATTGGCTCTTTAAAGCGCTGCTGGATCAGCTCGACGACTTTACTGATGCGGTTGGCCTGGGTATCCCGTAACAAAAACTGGCGAAGCTGAACCCCTACCGGGCTTTTCAGCAGTCTGAACATGAGTTCCCGTTTAAGCAGCGGCAACATAACGGGGACATCTTCCGGATGGTCGAGTAAGGCCAGAAAACGTTTGAACACCGACAGTATATCGTCATCAGATGCCACGGTTCTGATGCAGTAAGGACACTTGGTAATGGCTTCGGGTGGCTCGTTCATGGTGATCAGTAAATCTGTCAGTTCCTTGAGATCCAGCGAAATACTGATACCGATGTAAGGCTGCTCTTCTGAAGCGCGAAGGATCTCGCCGACAACAGGCATCATTACAGGCACCAGTAATAAATCGCCTTCTTTCAGTAACAATTCACGCGCCCCGGCCGTAATGCGCTTTTCGCCCTGCAGCAGCAAACACAGCATAGGGCTGTAGATGGTGGGTGAGCAGGAGGTATTTTCCGTGCTGTGCACCAGCTTAATCTCCGGCAACGCCGTTTCGGTCAGTCCCGGCCCGTCAATATGCCGATTCACCAGGTTGATTAATTCTTGTTGGGTACCCGTCATAGTGTCACTCACCATTTTCTCATCCACATACGACTATAGAGTATAAGGCAAGCGTACTGCTACTGTTTTATCTCATAATGACAATTAGAGGATTAGGCAAGGATTGTGTAGGAAAAGGCAAGATATCAGCTGTGGCGCGTTTCTGTCTTTTACAGACTCAAGAGTCTGTAATCTTTATCGCTACTGGTGTGATTACTTGCTGAATTGATTTGTTTGTAGAAATAGGCAATCTTCTCCGAGCTTTCGACAATATCAATACGCTGAATGGAACATAGAATGACAAGGTGAAATCCGATCCCTCTTTAGTGGTTCGGATAAGACATTGCATTTATCGAATTTCACGTATCAAAGTCAGAGAGGATTGCCTGATGACCCTATTCACCCCATTCAGAAACGTGTTCAGGAAACAGCTTCTTGGTGGCATGTCTGTCTTTCTGGTGTCCGCCTCCGGGACAGCTATCGGCAATGAATCTCCGGCATCACCGCCGCTGCCTGCCATCAGTGTGGCGACGGTGCTCAGTGAACGTATCACTGAGTGGGATGAATACACAGGCCGTTTGCAGGCACCCGAGACAGTGGTGCTCAAACCCCGCGTTTCCGGTTACGTGACTGAAGTGGCTTACCGCGAAGGCGATCTGGTTCATCAGGGTGATGTGCTGTTCAGTATTGACGATCGCCTGTTTCGCGCCGAAGTTGAACGCTTGGAGGCGCAGCAGGCCAGTTTGCAGAGTCAGTTAAAACTGGCCGAGAGTGAGTTTGTCCGCGCCAAACGACTGAACGCCACCAAAGCCATTTCTGCCGATGTCTATGACAACCGTCAGGCGGCATTACAGCAGGCCAGGGCCGAGCTGGATGCGCTGAAAGCCTCGCTCAAGCACGCGCGCTTGCAGTTGTCATTCACCCAGGTGGTGTCGCCGATTGACGGCAGAGTCTCACACGCGCAGGTCACGCAGGGCAATTATGTCACCAGTGGCCAGAGCGAGCTGACGACCATAGTGTCGACCGAACGGATGTACGCCTGGTTTGATGTCGATGAGCAAACCTACCTCAATTATGCCCGCAACCATCTGGTGCGTGTGTCGGAAACCCGTGATTCCAGTCCTGTGATGATGGCACTGTCTGGCGATGCCGGATTTTCATATCAGGGCCATATCGATTTTATCAATAACAGTGTCAATCAGCAGACCGGCTCGATTCGGATGCGGGCCACCTTTGAGAATAAAGCCCAGATGCTGATGCCCGGCCTGTTTGCCCGCTTACGGTTGATCGCCAGCAAACCTTATGACGCGATTCTGATTGATGAAAAAGCCGTCGGCACCGATCTCAACCGGAAGTATGTCCTTAAGCTTGATGACGCCAATGTGGTGACTTACCAGCCAGTGACCCTGGGTGAGAAAGTCGCCGGTTTGCGTGTGGTGCAATCCGGCCTGACGACAGAGGACAGAATTGTGGTCAGCGGGCTGCAGAAGATCCGGCCGAGTATGCAGGTTGCGCCGAAAGTTGTGGAAATGGCCACGACAGAGCAACTGGCCGATATTCACCGCTATCAGCAGTGGCACACAGAAGACAACAGTGTGGAAGGAAGCGGTGTGCTGACCGCCCGCCAATCAACCGACGCACAGTAATCAGGACAGACTATGTTTTCACAATTTTTTATCCGCAGACCGGTATTTGCTTCTGTGTTGTCGCTGCTGTTTGTCATTGTCGGCAGTATTGCGGTCTGGCAGTTGCCGGTGACTGAATATCCGGAAGTGGTGCCGCCGACAGTGGTGGTCACGGCCAATTATCCCGGTGCTAATCCGGGCGTGATTGCCCAGACAGTGGCTTCGCCGCTGGAGCAGGAAATCAATGGTGTGGAGAACATGCTGTACATGTCTTCGCAGTCCACCGCAGACGGCATGATGACACTGACCATCACTTTTGCCATCGGCACAGATGTAGATCTCGCCGTCTCGCAGGTACAAAGCCGGGTTGACCGGGCGCTGCCGCGTCTGCCACAGCAGGTGCAGCGGCTGGGCGTGGTGACGGAAAAATCTTCGCCGAACCTGACCATGGTGGTGCATCTGTTCTCGCCTGACGACCGCTATGACATGCTGTATCTGTCCAACTTTGCCAATCTCAAGGTCAAAGATGAGCTGGCGAAAGTCAGCGGTGTCGGTTCAGTACGCTCCTTTGGTGCCGGCAACTTCAGCATGCGGGTCTGGCTGGATCCCAATCAGGTCGCCGCGTTGAACCTCACGCCGTCCGATATTGCCGAGGCGATCCGCCAGCAGAACCAGCAGGCTGTGGCAGGCAGTCTGGGTACCCAGCCGGCAAGCCATTCGGATTATCAGTTACTGATCAATGTCAAAGGGCGTCTGTCGACGGTTGAGGAATTTGAAAACATCATCATCCGTGTCGGGGAGCAGGGTGAAATCAGCCGCCTGAAAGATGTGGCGCGGATTGAGCTGGGTGCAGATTCCTACGCGCTGCGCTCCACGCTCGATAATCAGGATGCCGCCGCCATCGGTATTTTCCAGGCCGCGGGTTCGAATGCGATTCAAATCTCCAATGATGTGCGCGATACCATGGCGCGTCTGGCGGAAGATTTCCCGGAAGGCGTATCTTACGAAATCGCCTATGACCCGACTGTCTTTGTGCGCGGATCAATTGAAGCGGTCATTCAGACCCTGCTGGAAGCCGTGCTGCTGGTGGTTGCCGTGGTGGTGCTGTTCCTGCAAACCTGGCGGGCGTCAATTATTCCACTGGTGGCGGTGCCTGTCTCGCTGATCGGCACTTTCGCCTTTATGCTTCTGATGGGATTCTCCCTCAATGCGCTGTCGCTCTTTGGCCTGGTGCTGGCAATCGGCATCGTAGTGGACGATGCCATCGTGGTGGTGGAAAACGTCGAGCGGAACATCAGTGAAGGATTGTCCCCGGTTGATGCGACGGTGAAAGCCATGCGCGAAGTGACCGGGCCGATTGTCGCGACTACACTGGTGCTGGCGGCGGTGTTTATTCCGACGGCCTTTATGACCGGACTGACCGGCCAGTTTTACAAGCAGTTTGCACTCACCATTACCATTTCTACTTTTATCTCAGCGATCAATTCGCTGACCCTGAGCCCGGCGTTATCCGCGCTGTTGCTCAAAGGCCATGATGCGCCGAAAGACTGGCTGACCAGAGGTATGGACCGGCTGTTCGGCCGCTGGCTGTTCAATCCGTTTAACCGTTTTTTCAGTGCCTTGTCGGGCGGTTATGGCGTGGTAGTGCGCAAAGTCATCCGGGCCGGTGCCATTGCATCGGTGGCTTATGTTGCCTTGCTGGGTTTCACTGGCTATCAGTTTGCCACCACGCCAACCGGCTATATTCCGGCGCAGGACAAGCAGTACCTGATTGCCTTTGCGCAATTGCCGAATGCCGCGTCGCTGGATCGCACCGATGCGGTGCTGGAAAAGATGTCCGATCTGGCGCTGGCGCAGGCTGGTGTCACCAAGACTCTGGGTTTCCCCGGACTGAGCATCAATGGTTTTACCAATGCGTCCAACAGCGGCATCGTGTTTGTGACGCTGGATGATTTCGACAAACGTCAGGATCCGGCAGCCAGTGCCAACGCGATTGCTGCCCGGCTGAATCAGCAGTATGCCGGCATTGAAGAGGCGTTCGTTGCTGTCTTCCCGCCGCCACCTGTGATGGGCCTTGGCACTATCGGCGGATTCCGGCTGCAGATTGAAGACAGAAACGGGCTGGGTTTTGAGGCCTTGCATCAGGCAACTATGACGGTGATGCAAAAGGCAGCCGCAACCCCTGAGCTGGCCGGGGTCTTTTCCGGCTATCAGGTCAACGTACCGCAACTGGATATCGAGGTCGACCGCACTAAGGCCATGCAGCAGGGCGTGAACCTGGATGTGCTTTTCCAGACGCTGCAAGGGTATCTCAGCTCAACGTACGTCAATGATCTGAACCTGTTTGGCCGTACTTATCAGGTTAATATGCAGGCGGATCAGGCATATCGTCAGGATGCCGCGCAGGTGGGCCAGATCAAAGTCCGCAATGCGCAGGGGGACATGGTGCCGATTGACTCTTTCATCCATGTGAAAGACAGCGCCGGACCGGATCGCGTGATGCACTACAACGGCTTTATGACGGCGGAAATCAACGGCGGACCGGCTCCCGGCTACAGCTCCGGGGAAGCGCAGGCGGCCATTGAGAAAATACTGGCTGACACCCTGCCGCGGGGCATGAGCTATGAGTGGACCGAGCTGACCTATCAGCAGATGATCACCGGGGATTCAAACCTGTATGTGTATCCCTTGGTGATCCTGCTGGTGTTCATGGTCCTGGCCGCTCAGTATGAAAGTGTCCGCCTGCCGCTGGCGATCATTCTGATTATTCCGCTCACCCTGCTTTCTGCGCTCAGTGGCGTGGTGCTCTACGGCGGGGATAACAATATCCTGACCCAGATCGGCTTTATCGTACTGGTCGGGCTGGCAACCAAGAATGCGATTCTGATCGTGGAGTTCGCCAAAGAGCTGCAGGATCGAGGCTATTCGGTGAAAGACGCGATTCTGGAAGCCAGCCGGTTGCGACTGCGTCCGATTCTGATGACGTCTATTGCATTTATTATGGGTGTGGCGCCATTGGTGTATTCCACCGGCGCGGGTGCCGAGATGCGTCAGGCCATGGGCGTGGCGGTCTTCTCGGGCATGATAGGTGTGACTGTGTTTGGTCTGTTGCTGACACCGCTGTTTTATTACCTGCTGGCAAAACGCGGACAGCAGAAAGCACAGGCGACAACAGAGCCCCCCACGTTGGAAAGCGTTCAAGAGGCATCATGAGTGATATCTGGCAGGACACATGCGTCGGCATACTGCTGTACAGTGCAGTCAGCTTCTCTCCTGTGCTTAACAGCTCACTGTCACCCGAGAGGCTGTTTCAGGCCTCTCGGGAGGCTTCGCAATACAATGGGGAGGCCTGGCAGCATCTGTTGAATCCGGCCGTTTTGACCAGCTTGCCTGAGCAGACGGCCGGTTTGACAGAGACTGTGATTATGGGCCTTTGCCGGGGTGAGCAGGGCGGGCAGATCATCTGGCAGATCGAGCCGTCTGAGCTCTGACTTTTTGCCGGAGGCTCAGTGTCCGCCCCGAATATAGTGCAACGGGGTTTGGCCGGTTTGCTGTTTAAAAAACGTGATAAAGGCACTGTCGCTGGAAAATTCAAGCCGGTACGCTGCATCATTAACCTGAAGCCCGGCAGATAACAGCTCGATGGCTTTCAGTAACCGCCATTGCTGGCGCCAGTTCTGATAAGGCATCCCGGTTTCCCGGATAAACAGCCGGCTGATGGTTTTACTGCTGGCGCCAACCTGTTCACTTAACACTTTCAGTGACGGGGCATTTTGCTGATCCAGGTGCAGTGCATTGAGCCATGCAGACAGGCGTCTGTCTGATGGCAGAGGCAGGGATAAACAGGCTTCACGCGCATCATGCAGTTCCTCAAAAAATAGCGCGTGTGTCAGTTGCATGCTGTCACCGGGCTTGTCTGTCGCAGGTATGACAGCAGAGTTCAGTGGGTTTCATATCATCATTGCCGTTTTGATGGCTTTGCTGAGCCTGTCAGTGAAAGCCACCTCTATGCTTGAACAGGTTCTCAGGCGCTAACTTTTTGTTGCGTAAGCAGGGACCGTGTTGCGAGAGCAGGTAACGGATCATGCCATTGCTTCAAACCGCGCTATGACGAATTCAACAAACAGCCGTACCCGCATTGGCAGATGATCGCGGTCGCGATAGAGCATAAACAGGGTGCGGGGTTTGCTGCACCAGTCCGGGAGGACTCTGTTGAGTTCGCCATTTGCGATCATAGGAAGGGCAAAATAGTCAGGAATATAACCGATGCCCAGGCCAGACTGGATGGCATGGGTCAGCAAGCGGATTTCATCGACTTCCAGACGCAGGCCCTTGACGGGTTGGTGATCATATTCCGTGCCTGTTTCTGAATGCACCAGTTGCCAGAGCGACATGGGATGACAGAGGATCGACGGATGGTCGCTCAGCATCTCCGGGTGAGTGATGGACTGCACCGGATACCCGGGATGAGCACAGACAATGAAGTGAATATCTTTGAGCGGACGGGCTATCCAGTTTTCTACCGCAGGGGTGCCGACACGAAAAACCACATCCATCGCCTGTGCTTCAATATCAATCAGGCTGTTGGAAAACTGCAGATCTAACTGAATGTCAGGGTACTGCAGCAGGAAGTCGAAGAAGATATCGCGCAGAAACTGGGAGCCTGCATTGATAGGCGCACTGATACGAATTTTGCCTTTCGGCTCATGCTTGTCTCGGTGCAGATCTTCCCCGATGTCACTGAGCTCATCAAACAGTGTGCTGGAACGTTCAAAATATTGCTGACCGGTATGGGTGAGTGACACCCTGTGGGCATCCCGGTTTAGCAATCGCAACTGCAGGTCTGTTTCTAACTGACGAATCCGTCGGCTGAGTGTCGACAGTGGCATACTTAAATGTTCAGCGGCTATTTTAAAGCTGCCCAGCCGGGCGACCGCACAAAAACAGCACAGATCGTCGAGAGAGTAGTTAGATTTCATATTTGGGATTTACCATGCTGATAATGCCTGTTTATTCAGATCATGAAACCAATAGACTAGCGGTTATCATGTGACAAGTCATCTGGAGTGACTATGAATGCTTCATCAACAACGAAAGCCGTTGTTCTGCTCATTATATGTACCTTCTTTTGGGGCAGCTGCTTTCCAATTGGTAAACATGCACTTAACGAAGTGCATGCACTCACGCTGGTGTTCTGGCGTTTTGTGATCGCGGCAATTTGTCTTGCGATCTATCTGAAACTGATTGGATCAGAACGTTTTGTGTTAACGGTGAAGCAATGGTGCTGGGTGATTGGGGTCAGTGCAGTGGGTGTCGGTGGCCTGAACCTGGGCCTGTTCACCGGGCTGGAGCACACGGAGGCTACCAACGGTTCGCTGATTATGGCCCTCAGTCCTCTGATGACGGCGCTGATAGCCTGTGTAGCAAGGCGGACTTTACCTACCTTGCCGCAATGCTTCAGCCTTGTTGTCAGCTTGTCTGGCGTGCTGATGGTGATCACTAATGGCCATCTGGAAGCACTACTGAACATGGCGTTTAATCAGGGCGATAAGATGATTTTCTCCGGCATGCTGGCATGGAGCTTTTACACCTACTGCAGCCAGGGAATCAGCCGCTGGATACCTGTGATCCCCTATACGCTTGTCGGCATGGTCAGCGGGGCGGCTGTGATTGGCCTGATGTGTCTGGCGACACCCGAGGTGAAACCCTTTGCCGAGTTGCTGGGCAGCTCGTCAGTCGGACTGATTGAAGTGACGTACATCGGTTTGTTCGGTACTGTGGCGGGCTATCTGCTGTGGCTGAACGGTGTCCGGGAGCTGGGGTCGCCTACGGCGGCACTGTTCTTTAATTTTGTGCCTGTCTTTGCCGTGCTCACTGCGTACTTGATGGGGCAGGCCGTGACGCAGCTGCAACTGGTCGGGATTGCGATTGTGATTCTGGGGTTACTGGTGCCAAGGCTGTCGGTATTCAGGAAAGCGACGCAGGCGGTATAAACTCATGTCGGCTTCAAGAGCCGGGAGTGTCACCACTCCCGGCCATTATTACAGCCCCGCCAGCAACTCGTAGGAACGCAGCTTTTTCTCATGGTCGAAGATCAGGGCGTTAGCCATGATTTCATCGGCTTGTGTACGTTCTGTCAATTCGATCAAGCGGGTCCGGACTGTGTCCTGATCACCGTGAATGGATTCCCGCAGCTGTTTTTCGATCTGGTACTTCTCATGAGGCAGCCAAACTGACTCCATACTCCAGACCGGTGGCGGGATTTTGCCCTGAACGCCGCGGGTCATATTAAGAAACTTCTGTTTTTCCGTGGTACCCAGATACTGCGCTTCGTCATCAGTATCCGCCACTATGATATTCACGCCTATCATCACATACGGCTTATCCAACTGCTCTGAAGGCTGGAAATGCTCACGGTAGATCTGTATTGCGTTCATCATGGCATCCGGCGCGAAGTGAGAGGCAAAAGCAAACGGCAGACCTTTAATACCGGCCAGTCGGGCACTGTAAGTGCTGGAACCTAACAGCCAGATGGGGACTGAAGAGTCCGAACCAGGATACGCTTTGACCGGCTGATTGGGTGACACCGGCCCCATGAAAAACTGCAGCTCTTCCAGCAGTTCATCAAAGTTGGGGTCCATGCGCTCCGGATCGCGGCGCAGCGCATGCATGGTGGGATAGTCGGTGCCCGGCGCTCGGCCCAGACCGAGATCGATGCGATTGGGATACAGCGCTTCCAAGGTGCCGAACTGCTCGGCAATCACTAATGGCGCATGATTGGGCAGCATCACCCCGCCCGAACCCAGCCGGATGGAAGAGGTGTGCGCTCCTATATGGCTGAGCAGCACAGAGGTGGCAGCACTGGCAATATCGGGCATGTTGTGGTGTTCTGCCAGCCAGAACCGCTTGTAACCCCATTTTTCAGCGTGTTGCGCCAGCGATACAGAGCGCGCATAAGTGGACGAAAAATCGGCCCCTTCAGCAACAGGGGCTAGATCTAAAATTGAGCGAGGCGGTAGCGTCATGAACCCTTCTTTCATATCAACAATGAACGATTGCCTGACTATGCCTGTTTATTACAGTCTGGTAAACAGACAGAAAACTGCTTTGTGAGTGAATATGTTTTAGCTAAGAAAACTTAAAATATAAGCATATCAAACGCTTAATTGATATTTATCAACTGATAATGCACATATTCATTAACATCAATGTGATTTTCCTAATTTCATAACGTAAGGTTTATATAATGTAAAAATTAAAAATATTGCAGTTGTCAGTGAGAGTGAAAGAATAATCCCGTTTTGAGAGAAAATTTTCATAAAAGTACCACTGATGATGGGGCCAAAAGTACTTCCTACACCCCATAGAATCCCAAATAGTGAGTTAGTTAATATGAGCTTGCTACCGCTAAATATTTCGCTAGCCCTTACTAAGGCTATGGTATAAATACCACCTGCAGTACCACCCAGTATTATCATGTGAATCCAAATTAACGGTGTGTTTATTGTGTACGGAATAAATAGGATTAATATTAAAGATGCGAAACCACATAACTTATGTATTTTTTTACTTCCAAACTTATCAGATAACCATCCGATTGGAATTTGCAGTAAAGCATCACCAACAAAAATTAAAGTTATTAACAATGCAGCAGATGATTCAAGATGACCGTTTTTAACTGAATATATCGGAAATAGAGATAGGATAGAACTATCAAAGAATGAAAAACAAAAAACAGCCATAAACAAAGCGGGTGTTATTTTTAAAATATTAAATGATGACCGAATATGGATAATATTTCTGCTAGTGAGTGCTATACTTGAAATAACTATGAAAATTGAAGATATAATCAATAGTGTGGATATAATGCTTCTTGGGATTAAATCATTAAAACCAAAAAATGATATCAATAAAGGACCACAGAGTTGGCTTCCAGTATAGCATGTGGTGTAAAAACCGATAAATCTACCTTTGTGTGTGCTAGGGCTACTTTCAGCAACCCAAGTTTCTCCTAGTATAACGATTACTCCACAGCACATCCCCATAATCAAACTGAATAAAAAAACAATTTTTAGATCAGTTCGCAAAATAGATATATTAATTGTTATCAGTATCAATAACAAAGATATTGTCATTGCTATCTTAATAGGGAAGCGGTGATTAATACGAGGTGTTATTAATGACGATAAAAACATTCCAAGAGCCGGAGCAGAAGACATTAACCCGATTAGGTCAATGTCTCCTCCAGCATTGTTTAGCCGCAAAGCTTGAAAGGGAATGAAATAACCGAGTAATGAGCCAATAAGTGAAGAACTCAATACTACAGCGAAAATAGAGAGGTAAAAACTTGAACTTTGGCTCATATAGTATCCGGTTTTTTATATGTTAAATATAAAACTTTTTGTGTTGGTTAATGATTTAGGTGTTTAGCACCAAGTGATTGTAAATGTCTCTTTGCGGCAATGTATTACCTTTGATGACTTCTCCATTAAAGTAAATGCATGAAGCTGCTATGCCTTGGCCGCCGTACGGCGTTGTTCCACGCTCGACGAGGTGTAAATCTGTATTGATTAATATACTATCTTTTAAATGGATGTTTTCATTAATTTCATTGTTGATATAGTCGCTGGATCCAAAAAGAGAAATATACATTGCATTTTTAGAATATTGTGGTTGAGAGAAATAACTTTCAAGTTCTTCATCACATCTATATTCTTGAAGGAAGAATATGGGGGCAAAAAACTCTTTGTAATTACCACCAAGAGATAGTGGTTTTTCAAAAATAGTTGGTCTTATTAAACCATTTATTATGTTTATCTCTCCACCATACGTACAATATTCACGATATTGTTTGAAAATAGTCGCTAGTTTAATTGAGTGGTCAACATCACTATTGGGGCCAACAATATTATCAGGGTCATCATAAAGGCCAACTTTATTTTTAATTTTTTCTAATTCATTCACTAATTTTTGTCTGAATATACTGTATGAATCTTGATGAATTAGTATTGAATTTGGTCCCGCACAGTCTTGACCTTGATTATATAATACGACGCGCATCGCACTTTCAACTGCTTGATCTATATTTGCATCTTTACTTATAACTAATGGATTGTGCCCAGCACCGTTTAAAATAAATAGCGTTTTTTTTCTGAAATGTTTCCTAACTTTCAATGCATTTTCTGGAGTTCCGGTAAATATGACAGCATCCGTTACTTGAATACGTTTACTTATAAAACTTTCTTTATCTTCAAAAGAGATGGATAAGCTATTTGAAAAATATGTAAAGTCTATAGCTTTAATTAACTTTTGATAGTGTGAATGCATTGCTGTGGGGGGGCGAATGCAGGTATCTTTGGACATAAGTGAAGGGATGAAACCAAAACACACTGTCGCATAAATAGGTTGATTTAATGGTAAGAAAGAAGTAACACCTTGAACCTTAAGCTTAAAATATTCTTGGTTCTCTTGAATGTTTAAAAGGAGATCAAGTGATCTTGAAATTTCATCATCTGTGACATTCCTGCATTGATAACTTGAAACTGATTGAATTATCTCATCGCGTTTGTTCTTTAATGCCAGTGCTAGCTTCAAACACTTTTCCTTTACTAAATCAAAGGAGATAGCTTCTAAATAATTTGGCCTAATGTATTCAGTCGTATAAGTGAGCTTGCTGGCAATTTTTGTTTCTTCATCACTGCTAGCCTTGTCCAGGTCTAGCTCTTTTATAAAAGTAGTCTCTGACATTTCAACAGAATCCTTTAATCTTCTAATAAACTCGTTGTAACCTGAAATCTCTAGCCAGGTAGAAAGTCTTGACCCGTAATTATTGTTAAATAATGATTTGTAAATTATCTCCCATGGATGTTCTTTGGAATGTTTATCAAATGTGTTCTTATAACAATCATGGACAGTAAGGTAGAGATTTATATCTTGAGTTTTTTCAGCACTAATTTCTTCTAAGCAAAATGATAATAATCCAACGAATTTTTTCTCTTTCTCAGAAAGTTTTAATTTAGGTGATTTCGACGTAGATTTTGTTTCAAGGAAATAATTGTATGAATATTTAATGGCCTCATTACTCATGGAAAATGAGTATCGCCTTAAAAATTCAATAGCTGACTGTAAATTGTGAGGCTGCGAAGCACTAAGTATTCTTTGTGCTTTGGTATAAGAAACAGACAACTCATTCTTGGTGAGAGCTAGATCATTTAATCTGGGTGACAAGTTTACATGAAATTTAGAATTACGTTTTGGTTTTTTTTCAAGATAATTAATTAATGCCTTGTCGGTTAGCAAATCCATTGATTTCTCTAAAGAGAATCCATTACCTTTAGATTTTGAAATCTTCTTGTAATTATCGTCTAAAAATAAACCATATTTATACAGTCTTGGTGCTTCTCTTTCAAGAGAAGTGGCTATTTTTATAGCGATATTTGCAGAGCTAGTGAGATCTTCACCATGCATTTCAAATCTAATATCTCGAGCCAGAAGGCGCATAGCCCAGTCAGCTTTCCACTGTAATTTACAATTACCATCAAGTACAGATGTCGTAATTGGCTCATTGAGAATTTCCGTCGAGTAGAAATCTTTTAACTCTATTCCGTATTCACTACCCGGTTTATTAATTATTTCATCGGCAGGTATTATGTAAGTAATTTCCCCTGTATCAGAATCTATATCAATTAAATTAATATGTTCTATAACTCTGCCACTTGTAGGCGATATAGGCATGAATATACTATAGGTCCTATTTCTTAATGGGCCTACTGATTCTTTGCAGATGTTATTCACTACCTCATAGTTGTGGAGGAAGTTTAAAATTTCCGCATTGTATTCACCTGACTGATAACTTATGGAGTTTTGTACTAAATTACAGTCAATGTTGTATCGATTTATATGTTCTACAAGCTTATCTTCAACCATTTCTGAGAAGCTATTTTTCATTTGAAATGGATCTGGGACTTGGTTGATTGATTTTCCTAAGAATTCTTTTAATAAACCCTGATTTGGAAGATTTAACGGAATTTTTCGAAAGGGGTCTAAGTCATCTGAGATCAAGTGGAAATGCACTTTTCTCCCTAGTTTTTCTAGGGATTTTTTCAGGAAGTTTGTTCTTATTATTTCACATAAAGTACCAATATGAGGAAGTCCGGTAGGACCGAATCCTGCGCTTATATTGATTTCTTTATCAGATGGAACGTTACTATGAATCTTCTGAGCTTCAATTTCATACCATTTCAAACTGACTACCTCGACAATAAAGTGCTGATTTAGTTGCTATTGATGAAGCGTAAAATATGGAATAAAAAGCATTAATATTATCTGGTTTGTGACCTTGATAATTTTCGCGAGAGTAACAGTAACTATGGGAATGTAAAATGGCATTTGTTTTCTGTATGAATTTCATCGCAACACTGGCTATGTTTCATTCATATGACGTACATTTTTCTTCGAGTTAAAACTCATTTATTAATTGTTATTGAGTTATCCAGTAATAAAAAACTTTATTGTTTTAATTGTTACTAATGGTTATTTTTTCGAGAGAAGAGTGTAAAAGGAGAATAATATTTATAGGGAAAGTGAATATTATTCCATTTTGGAATCTATGGTCTAATGAAAAATACCGCTATGTCGCTCCTTCTGCCCACGGACATGTCCTGTAACCGGCCCATGACTACACTGAAACTCATGGAAAATAACTGACTTTCTGAACGCTAAGCGACGCATTGCGCGAAATTGGTAAGCTCAATTGAAACGGGCTTGGATTCAGATGTGCGACGACACGGGCAATAGTGCCATGGCACACCTGAGAATCTTTACGTGTCATAATAAGCGCGACTCATGCTTTGTGGTTTTCTTCAGTATCATGATTTGAGCGCTCAAATGCCATTTCTTCGTGGATTCTGTCTTCAAACTGCCTGAAGAGTTTGAGGTAGTTATTATCAAACCGCTCGCCTTCGTTCGACTCGCCCAGCCAGGCCTGATAGAGACCGGCAGACAGCTCATCATCCACGCGTTTGTACGCGGATTTCTGTTGCTGTGCCAGGCGAGGCGGGAGACCCAATTCCCGCAGGGCGGCGGCCCCAATTTCCAGTGCTGAATGGTAGGTTTCAGATTCAATCACATCAGCACCTGCCTGACGGAGCCGGTAACTGTGGCCACGGTCGTAGGCGCGGGCCAGGATTTTGACGTTAGGGTAAGTGTGCTTGATATGTTTGACCAGCATAATGCTGCTTTCCGGGGTGTCCATCGCAACCACCACCATGGCGGCCTGCTCTATTCCTGCTGTGTGCAGCAGGTCCGGGCGGGTGGCATCACCAAAATAGGCCTTGGTATTGATGCGTCGCATGGTATCTATGATGGTCGACTGGTGATCCAGCACCACGGTTTTGATGCCGTTGGCGATCAGCAGGCGGTTAACGATTTGCCCGAAGCGGCCGATTCCGGCAATGATCACTGTGCCCTGTTCATCAATGGTATCGGCTTCGCGCTCATTGGAGGAATGCTCAAAGCGCGGCAATATGACTTTGTCGTAGAAAATGAACAGTCCGGGGGTGAACATCATCGACAGCGCAACCACCAAAGACAAGGTTTGTGCCAGAGCCGGGGGCAGCACATGATTCTGGACGGTGAAACTGATGAGGACGAACCCGAACTCACCGGCCTGGGCCAGACTCAGGGCAAACAGCCAGCGGTTACTGTTGCGGATCCGGAAAATCAACGCCAGCAGGAAAAGCACCAGCGCTTTTACCAGCATGATGCCCAGTGTCAGACCAATCACAGTAAAGAATTCACTGAACAGAATGTTGAAATTGATCCCGGCACCAACCGTGATAAAGAACAGGCCCAGCAGCAGTCCCTTAAAAGGATCGATGTTGGATTCCAGTTCATGGCGAAATTCACTGTTTGCCAGCACTACGCCTGCAAGAAAAGTTCCCAGTGCCGGCGATAAACCCACCAGACTCATCAGGATAGAGACACCCAGCACCAGCATCAGAGCGGTGGCGGTAAAAATTTCCCGTAAACCTGATGCGGCGACAAAGCGGAACAAAGGGCGGCTGAGGTAGTGGCCGCCAACCACCACAAAGGCGATGGAGGCGGTGATCACCAGACCATAAGCCCAACCGGGCAATCCCGCTACCAGGTTGAGTTCTTCATGGTGTTCGGCCGCCGCCGCTGTCACTGATTGTGCCTGCGCAATCAACTCGGGCAATGCCAGCAGCGGTAGCAGCGCCAGCATGGGGATGACGGCTATGTCCTGAAACAGCAACACAGAAAATGCATTTTTACCGCCTTCGGTCCGGCCGAGTCCTTTTTCATTGAAGGTTTGCAGTACAATGGCGGTCGAGGACATCGCCAGAATCAGGCCAATTGCCAGTGCCAGCGTCCAGGGCAATTCGAAAAGCAGTCCCGCGCCAGTAAAAGCCAAGGCTGTCAGACCAATTTGCAACCCGCCCAGTCCGACGAGCCGGTGCCGCATGGCCCAGAGCGATTTTGGCTCCAGTTCAAGGCCAACCAGAAACAGCATGATGACCACACCAAATTCGGCAAAGTGTTGAATAGAGGTGGTTTCTTCACCCACTAAGCCGATGACTGGCCCGATAACCACCCCGGCAATCAGATAACCAAGCACGGAACCGAGGCCAAAGCGCTGCGCCAGCGGCACGGCAATCACGGCTGCAATCAGATAGATAAAGGCATAGATGAGATATTCCGTCATGGTTACTTCCTTTTGACCGACGTGGTGGGCGAATTTTGAGCACAGTCTGATAGTTATATGTCAGTGAGAGGTATTTTCAAAGGTGAGTTTTGGAATAGGGGAGGGTGTGTACCGGGATATCAGTAGAGTTGAAGGTATGTCGCGCTTGAGTTCGGTGTTTCTTTCGGCATGGTGTGACGCGCGCCAGACACTCTTTGTCGGGCCAAAGAGTGCCCAGAAAGCCCTTTTTGTTCTTTGGCGTGGTCCGGGCCGGTTGTAGGCGCTCCCGGCGCCGACAACCTGAAAATTCGTCCTGAATTTTTCCCTGGGTTGGTGCTTACCAGCATATGTGCTAACGCTAATAGCAAGTGTAATTTGGGGTTTGGAGGGTATGTCGTGCATTGGGGTACTTACGTTCTAATGCATTTGGCAGAGATGGGCCTATCCCTTGTTGGTTGTCATCCTGTTGAATCTTAATAGCTTTTTTAATATATGTAGTGAGCTTTTCTGCGCATCTATGGCTGAGGATGGTTTGTCTATCTTTATGTCCTTTACCGTCTCTAACAGTCAGCGAAGCTCTATCAATATCAATGTCTTGGACGCGTAATCGGAGACATTCTGAAACTCTCAGTCCACTACCATAGAGCATCTCAATGATTAGCCTGTCTCGGCCATGAAGTTGATTTAATATCGATGAGATCTCCAATGGAGATAACACTGTCGGTAAATGTCGCTGTTTAGTGGCATAGCAAAAACCTAAATCCCCAAGCTCATGGTGCAAATGCTTCTGATACAGATAGGCTAATGCGTTCAGTGCAATTTTTTGTGTGTTGATAGCCACATTTCGTCGATTGGCAAGAAAGGTTAAAAATTGTGCAATTTCTTTCGTTCCCATTGTTTCAGGGTGACGTTTGTCGTGAAAGTTAATGAATGCCTTGATCCAATACAGATAGGTTTTTTCCGTTCTAATACTGTAACCACGCATACGCATTTCTTCTTGAAGACCGCTTAGAAATGGGCTTTTTACACTCATGATAACCCCCACCTTAAGGTGCTGTGTTTTTATACAGTGTTATTTAAGATTGCCGGATATCAAGGAAAATAGTGAAAAATTTTTGCGCGTTTGTACACGTACTAATTCATATAATTCATTTTTATCAATCGGTTATGTATTTACGAATTGAGATAATAGGTTTGGAAAAACGCGCATGCGCGTTTTTCCAGATGGTGTATTTGGTAGAAAGCTGATAAGTTCTTAACATACAGATAGTTAACTGTGCGCGTTTTCACTGGTCTAACGAGCAAAACGCGCATGCGCGCTAATAAAATGTTAGTTCTTAATAACTTTGAGGAGAATTCGATGAAGATTAAGTATGGGATCGACTATCAGTATCTTCCAAGCGGTTCGGACCGCCCGTTGGATGACGGTGAAATAGTAGGTATTCAAGCCAATAGCGAGTCAGGACAGGTAATATTGCCCAACGTGGGAGACTACGTGCACATTGACAATTCTTCTGACGGAGGTCAGCGCAGTAAGTTCTCAGGGAAGGTTAAGTCGAGGTTGTTCAACTACGTTCGCATTAGCGACGATGAGGTGTTCTGCGGAGTTAACATCGTTGTCGAAGAGACAGACGACGACTGGGGCAAGCTTATCAAGGAGTAGAACTAACAATCGCAGGCACAGCGACGGCTTTTCCATTGCGGCTTCGCCTCCATTCCAAAGCCGCGCGTGCTGCGGGCGTTAGCTTACAATGCGACTTCTATCACAGAAAACGGATGGTAAATCTCGAATAATCATAATGTTAGTTATCAAGGCTAAACGATAGAGGTAAAACGTGGCTAGGAAAAAACAGTTAAAGGTAAATGGGAATTCAATAGAAAAGTTTTCGGTTGATCATGTACAGGTCAAACACTCGTTTCTGGATGAAATAGTAGATAGAGTTAGTTTAAAAGTTGAAGCTGAAGGTCAGTATTACGAATATGAGTTTTCATCAGATACCCGCCATCCCGATTTGCAGAAAATTTCGTATCATTTACGCTCTTCGATTGAGACTGCTCAACGAGAGTATCTAAATGTAGATATTTCTGAGTACTCTGATAGAAACTACCTATTATTCAATGTCCAGAAAATAGGTCAAGAACAGTACACTGGTGTTCGTAAGTAAGCTAACAAATAAGGATACGTGTCGCGCAGCCGACACTTCTATCCGGGTGTTGAACAAGCCCGGACAGCCTTAATAAGCA